>JAZTYX010000024.1:0-12577 GCA_045637095.1 Clostridia bacterium
TTTTGAAGAGATAGATATGTATTATTTTGATTTAGAATATCTGTTATCATTTTGTTGCATGTTTTACATTTACAACATAGACAATCGTTTATGCTGATATTAATGTTTTTGTTCTCCATAATCCCACCCCTAAACTAATGCACAGCATCTGCTAGAAGCAAATAATTGCACCTTAAAAGTACCGCTGTCTAATGGTAGGTCAATAAGTATTGTTTCGCTATTATTTATTGTAAATGTAAGGTTAAGATTTAGAGCAGAGTTATTTATTAGTATAGTTAACGAATCATTAGAAGCACTTTGGATATTTATTGTATAACCATAATACAGATCTATTATTGTACTGCTTGAAAGGTTTGTATATATTTTTTCTGAAGTTATTGGAACACCACTTTGACACACTTTGAATCTAACCGCTAAGAAATAACAAACATTCTCCATAATACCACCTATATTTTATATATTACAGTATATGTTTATTATTGCTAAATGTTTACCTTTATGATAGTATAACTGTATATTAGAGGTGTAATATGACAAAAGAATATATAAACTCAAAGGGTAAGAAATTTATTGGCCATTTAGTGTTAAAACCAAATGGAGATAATGCATTGCCATATATATTAGTTGTACCAAAAACTTTAGATGATGGTAAAAATATAGTACTAGAAAGTGTTAACTATGAAGGCACCAATGATCCAATAAGAATTGCAGATAGAGTAATTGAGGGCTTAAGAGGGACAGTAGAAATTGTGGATGATGCGCCAATATTAATACCATTTGTACCAGATGTAAAGGGTGGTAGACCATACTACCAACAATTATCTAGAGAATGTTTTGAAGGAGACTACCCTATAGATTTTGATAGAGTAGATTTACGCGTGTTAGACACATTAAAAGAAGCAAAAGAGCTAATAAAACAAGAATACCAAAAAACAACAGAAGAAAAAGTTTTTCTTAACGGCTACTCTTCATCAGGCGTGTTTGCACAAAGATTTGCGATGTTACATCCAGAAGTTGTAGATAGAGCTCTAATTGGTGGGGCAGCAGGAACTATTCCAATTCCAACAGATGAATTAGAATATCCTTTTGGAACAAAAGATTTTAAGAGATTATTTGGTAAAGAATTTAATTTAGAAGCGTATAAACAAATTGAGTTTGCATATTATGTTGCAGAACTTGAGGCAAATAAAGAAGCATGGGAATTTGATACTGAAGGTAGAGTGGTAAAAAGAGATGCCAAAGGAAATCCCACAGACAAAACACAAGTTATAGCGCCAATGCACGATATGTCGTATTTAGTAAGAGCAACAGGAGTTAAACAAGGAAAAGAACAAAGAGCACTATGGGGAAAAGATTTAGCAGATAGATATGAAAATTGTTTAGCATACTACACAGCAAATGGATATAACATAAGCAGCAAGATATATAAAGGATCTTCTCATGGTGGAATATATAGTTCTTCTAATCCATCAAGACTAGGAGTATTAAAAGATATTATAGGTTTTTATAAGCACCACAAGCCATTAGAACAAGATATGTATAGCGCAGAAAGAATTTCTATGGAAAAGCAAAGAGAACGTGAAAGAATAGCAAAAAGCTATGAGGATAGGTAAATGAGAAAGAGAACAAAAAGAAAGTTAATTAGAATTGGTTTTTTTGTTGTTTTAATTATCTTAGCTGTTGTTGTCATTAAAGCTAATAATAAAGATGAAGTGGTAAAAAGTGAAGTAGACATTAAACTAGAAAAAGAGTTTGTAGAAGTGAAAAAACAAGCGGCCACTTTAAAGGCTAAGGCTCTTTCAATAGGTAAAAAAGATAATATTGAAATTCTGGAATTTGTTATTAAGTCTTTACAAAATGATGGTGTAGATACAAACAAATATTGGATTACTAATTATAATAAAGATATAGTAGTAGCATTAAAACATAAGGGGCTTTTAGCAGAGGCGGGATATTATAAGTCTGGAACTAATTTTAATGAAATTATACATAAATGGGATACGTTGTATAGTAAAAGAATAATTAATTATGTTGATGATAGGCTTGAACAACTAAAAGATGCTAAAGAAAAAATTGATGTTGTTATATCTTCGGATATTACTGAAATAAAAAACAGAGTTTTTGAAGATAATATGTCAGTTGGAACAGTTGTTGTTCCGTCAACCGTTAATAAGATAGATAAGAAAGCGTTTGTTAATGTGGCTTTTAGTGAAATAGTATTCTTAGCTACTGTAAATGAAATAGACAGTTTGTTTACAGATAATAGTAAGTTAGAAAAAATAACATTTAACCAAAATATATCTAAAATATGCGGCAATTCATTTAAGAGCGCAAAGATTAAAGAAGTAAATTATATAGGAACTTTAGATAGATTCTTTAGTATATATTATAATATGCTTTACGATGTACCAGGACATAGTGGAGAAGCTAAATTATTACTAAATGGCATAGAAATTGATGAGATTAGAGTGCCAGAAGGTATAAAAAATATACACGATTATGCATTATATAATTACAAAAATATAAAGAAATTGTATTTACCATCTACATTAGAAAGCATTGGTATATTTGCAACAACTGGCACAAGCATAACAGAAGTAGAATATAATGGTACTTTGGAAATGTGGAATAAAGTAATAAAAGCTGAAGATTGGATTATAGGCGAAGTTAACTGCGTTGTACAGTGTTTAAACGGAAAAGTGGAATACAAATCTAAATAATTATTGACAAAAATAAATTAAAGTATATAATGAATATAGAATTAAATAACAACCTTATTAAGAGTGATGGAGGGAACAGGCCCTATGAAGTCCAGCAACCTATTTAGTTAGGTGCTAAATCCTGCGGTTTAACCGGAAGATGAGGAAATTAACACTCTAGGTTAAACTAGGGTGTTTTTATTTTAATTATGTAATAAGTATAAAATAAATAAAGGAGGAAATATTATGAAATTATTTACATCAGAATCAGTAACAGAAGGGCATCCGGATAAGGTGTGTGACCAAATAAGTGATGCGGTGCTTGATGCATATTTTAGTGGAGATCCAAATTCTAGAGTGGCTTGCGAGTGCTCTGTATCAAATAGAAGATTATTAATAATGGGAGAAATAACAAGCAAGGCCAATGTGGATATAGAAAAGGTTGCTAGAGAAAAAATCTTAGAAATTGGTTATAATAAAGATGAATATTTATTTAACGGAAATAATGTAGATATATTAATAGACGTACATAACCAAAGTGCAGATATAGCATTAGGGGTAGATAACGCTAAGGAAAGTAAAGAAAATATAATGGAAGATACTTTGGGTGCTGGAGATCAAGGAATGATGTTTGGTTATGCAACAAATGAAATAGAAGAAGTGTTTATGCCAGCTGCTATATACTATTCCCATAAACTTGCTGTAAGGCTAACTGAAGCAAGAAAAACTAAGGTGGTAGATTATCTAAGACCAGATGGTAAAACTCAAATAACAGCTAAATATGACGATAATAATAAGTTTATAGGTATAGATACTATAGTCGTATCTACACAACATGATGATAACATTCCACATGATAGAATAGAAAAGGATATTATAGAGCATGTAATTAAACCAATTATTCCAGATGAACTTATGGATGAAAATACAAAGATATATATTAATCCAACTGGTAACTTTGTAATAGGTGGACCAGCAGGTGATAGTGGACTTACTGGAAGAAAAATAATAGTGGATACATATGGTGGCTATGCACCACATGGTGGCGGTGCGTTCTCGGGTAAAGATCCAACTAAAGTGGACAGAAGTGCAGCATATTACGCTAGATATGTTGCAAAACACATAGTGGCAGCTGGATTTGCAGATAAATGTGAAATCCAAGTTGCTTATGCAATAGGTGTAGCAAAACCTGTATCTATAAATGTAAATACATTTGGAACAAACAAAATAGATGAGACTAAAATACTTGAATTAATAGATAATGTTTTTGATTTTAAACCTGCTAATATAATTAAAGAATTAGGTCTAAGAGCACCAATATACAGTAAAACTGCAGCGTATGGTCATTTTGGACATAACGAATATAACTGGGAAAAATTAAACAAACTAGAAGAATGTAAAAGTTATATAAAAGCAATATAAATGTTTACATAATATTGAAATATAAACTACTCTTATGTTATAATATAAGAGTAGTTTGTATTTTAGCACTAAAAATAATTTGGAGGTAGAATATGAGAAAAAGACGCAAATATATAAAACGAGACTACACAAAACTTACCACGATGGATGTATATAATCTGGTACGGGATAGGGAGCTTAAGAAATTCCCTAATAACTACTTAGATAAGGACACCATCAAAGAAATCGTACGGCATGTATTCCTTAAAGAACTCAAACTGACGCGTAAAGATATAATTAGTTTAGACCACAAATTCTTCATGGAACTTAACATGGGAGGCTTTAGAAAGTTTTTCGACATGAAAGAATATAAACTCTTAAGTTACTGTTTCCCTGAAATGGATATAAGAGCGTGGGAACTAAGAAAGGTCGAACCACAGTTTTGGGAGGATAAGGAAAACCAGAAAGAGTTTATTCTCTGGGCTATGGCAAAAGAAGGTATTGATCCATACTCGAAGGAAGACTTAAGACGGTTTACTGCTCGAACGATTATCAAACACGGAGGCTCAAGAATCCTTAAAGCGGAAGATGATATCTATACTATCATAGCTCCTGTAATTAATTACAGATTCAAGGAATGGGAGATTATGAAAGTAAGAGCGTGGAAGCAAGAAAAAATCATTGCTGCGGTTAAGTGGCTGGTGGAAGAAAAGATGCACTATACAATGGAACAAGCTTGTACCTTGAAAGTAAGCGATTTCAAGAGATATAATCTTGATGGAATGCTTCAAAAAGGTTGCAACCATAGTATTATGTACGCATTAAATCTTGCCTACGGAGATATCTTTACACGCGACAGCATCAGAGGAATGAGACTCAAAACAAGTGACTAAATAAAGACACTCTTGTACTATTGTACAAGGGTGTTTTTATATGCAAAAAATTATATTATAAAAACACATTTATTAGTTGAAAAAGCAAAGACACAGTTGTATAATATAGGAAAAGTTAGGAGGGGTGAGTATGGAATATTCAGATAAGAATGCAATGTCTAGAAAAGAATATTTAAAGAGTAAAAATAAGAGTAGATTTGGCATAAGAACTGTTAAATATATGTTGATTATTGTCGTAATAGCGCTATTATCTATTTATCTTTGGAAACAGCTAAATATATATAATAATGTTACAAAAATTGCAAATCAAGTGCTAGAAGAAACAGCGTTAGCTAGAACTCTAAAAATGTATTATATATCTGAAGGCTATACAAAAGATGCTCCTAATTCTGTAATGCTATATAAAGCAACAGATGAATCTAGAACTAAAATAGAAGGTACAGAAAACTTTAATAATATTAAACTTGTTGAAGATAAATTATTCGGTTTAGAAAATAAATCTTTATACTCTGTAAATGTACAAACTTTAGAAAAGACAGATTATTCCTTAGCTGATGTTTATGAGTATATTGTTAGAGGAAATAAAATATATTATTATTCTGTAAATAAAAAATCAGAAAAAACAGGCATATATGTATATGATATAGATACTAAAAAATCTTCACAATTAATTACTGCTGAAGTAACTCAATTCGTTATGGACGATATGTATATATTCGTTGTAACAAAAGGAAAAACTGCTAAAAGTATCGTAAGATACAATATAAATGGAAGCGGCAGAACTGTTTTAACAAATAAAGAAATTGTTTCTCATATATTATTAAATGGTTCAAATGTATATTTTGTTGCTGATGAATTGTTATATAAAATGAACAAGAATGGCAAGGATATAACTAAACTTACAGATAATAAATTATACTTAGACGCCGATGTTAAAGGTAGTTATTCACTGGAAAATATGATTGCTGTTAAAAATCATCTAGTATATTATATTAATAAGAACGAAAACAATATATTATATGTAATAGATATGAACAAAAAAGAAGAACAAGCCCTTACTAAAAAGGCTGTAGAAAGTCTAAAAATAGTTGATCATATACTATACTTTAAATTGAACTCGGATTTAGCTTTCTATAAAGTGAATTTAGAAACAGGTAAGATGGAACAAATAACAAGCATTCGTGGAAGTGAGTATATTTGTATAAACTAATTGATTTTGAGTTAAATTAGTATTTAATATTTTGAATAAATAATAACACCGTTACTTTTGGTAACGGTGTTATTTTATATAATTTAATCATCAAGATTTAATCTATCTTTTTTAGTGTATTGTTCTGGTTTTAATCCTATACGTGTTTGCATGTAATTTAATACTACTAATAATGCAACACTGAATACAAATCCAGACATTGTATAAATAAGACCTATAGGATATCTATCTAATGTACTACTTACTAATATTAATATTATTGCAGAACCAAAGTTTTCTGCTAAGTAATATATCGACATTAATTTACTTCTTATTGATGAAGTAGTGAAGTTACTTACATAATTTTTAACTATAATTCTGTATGCCCCTCTTTCAAACATTTGGAATAGGTAAACTACTATACCTGTTATTAATAATATATTGTAATTTGTTGTAAGTGTAGCGATAACTCCTATAAACACAAAGCTTGCTGCGTAAGATAAAGACATTACAGTTAGTGTTTGGTTTCTAAATTTAGCGCTTATTTTTTCTTGTACAAGTGATCCTATTGAAGCAGTTATTGATGCTGCTGCAAATATATATCCGAATGTAGTAGAGTCTACATTGATTGCTGTTAAATATGTTTTAAAGTATGTAGCTGCAACTGCTAGTATTCCGTAGAACAGACAGGCGAAGAATAGAAGTGCGTGTAATCTGCTAGATTTGAAGATAAACTTAAATCCAGAGAATAATTCGTCTCTTTTCTCTTTTGCTGTTGCATTAGTGTTCTTAAGGTTTTTAATTGGTTTGGTAAAGTATGCTAGTATTGTTGCAATTAATGCGCATATGCAAGAGAATATAAGAGGTAAATATACATTTACTTTATATAAATAACCTGCTGCGATACACGCTAAAGCTTCTACTATGAAATATAGTGATGAGCCTTTTCCTTCAATCTTTGAGAAATCTGAAAGCCTGTTTAATTTCTTAAGTGAAGAATATAAGAAAGGTGATTCAGATGTTCCTTTAAGTGCAAATCCAAATGCTAACAAAAAGTCTCCAATAGCTAATGTTGCAAAACTTGGTGCGATTAAATAATCTATACCCCAAAACAAACAAAACATATTTCCAAGTATCATTGAATTTCTAAGACCAATTTTGTCTGTTATTAATGCTGATGGTATTTGAAGTAATATAGCAGAAGTAGAGTAGATACTGTTAAGTATTGCTATTTCAGCTAAGCTTAGTCCTTTAACACCATTTAGAAATAGTATGGATATTGCATAGTAAAATAGAATATCATACGAAAATAATTTATAAACTGGAAATATTTTTGTGTTTTTTTCCATGATTTTTTCTCCTTTGTATACATTATAATTTCATATTATATTATACAACTAACAAAAATAAAAGCAATAACATTATGGTTATTTTTAGATTAAAAATATATTACAAAATTAAATTATAAAAAAGACTGAAAAAACTTTACTTTATGCGCTATTTAAGGTAAAATATATTAGATAAAGAAGGTGTAAAAATGTCTAAAAAAATCGTAGCAATAGTAGGAAGACCAAACGTTGGGAAATCAACGTTTTTTAATGTGTTAGCTGGCGAAGCACTATCTATAGTGTCAGATATGCCTGGTGTAACACGTGATAGAATATATGCAGACTGTGAATGGAGAGGTACTTCATTCCAAATTATAGATACAGGTGGTATAGAACCTAAAACAGATGACGTTATATATAAAGGTATGAGAAGACAAGCTGAGCTTGCAATGGATATGGCAGATGTAATAGTGTTTGTTGTAGACATAAGAGCAGGACTTGTAAACCAAGATTTAGAAGTAGCAGAAATGCTAAGAAGAACTAAGAAACCTGTTATACTTGTATGTAACAAAGTAGATAATGTAGGTGCGCCACCAGAAGATATATATGATTTCTATAACCTAGGTTTAGGTGAACCAATGGCAATATCTGCAAAAGCAAAACTTGGTATAGGTGATGTTTTAGATGCAATTTATGATGCGTTTGGAACAATAGGCGAAGTTGAAGATGATGATGAGAGCATTAAAGTTGCAATTATAGGTAAACCTAACGCTGGTAAATCATCACTTGTAAACAAAATCTTAAACGAAGAAAGATCTATAGTTAGTGATGTTGCAGGAACAACACGTGATGCTGTAGATAGCAAATTTAGCAACAAATATGGAAACTATGTGTTTATAGATACTGCAGGTATAAGAAAGAAAAATAAAGTTTATGATGAAATAGAAAAATATAGTATAGTTAAAGCTATGGCTGCTATAGATAGAGCGGATGTAGCAATAATTATGATAGATGCTAAAGAAGGAGTTACAGACCAAGACGAAAAGATAGCAGGCTATGCTCATGAAAAAGGCAAGGCTATGATAATAGCGGTAAATAAATGGGATTTAATTGACCATGAAGAAATGACACCTGCTAAATATGTTAAAGAAGTTAGAAAGAGTTTCAAGTTTATGGGATATGCTCCTGTAATAACAATTTCTGCTTTAACAGGTCAAAGAGTAACAGGATTATTTGAAATGATAAACAAAGTTTATGCGGCAAATAATTTAAGAGTATCTACGAGTGTTCTAAATGAAGTGATTATGGAAGCGGTAGCTATGACACCACCTCCAACAGATAAAGGTAGAAGACTTAAAATATTCTATGGTACAGAAGTTAAGGCTAAACCACCAACATTTGTATTATTTGTAAATGATAAAGAGTTAGCGCATTTCTCATATTTAAGACATTTAGAGAATGTGTTTAGAAAATATTTCGATTTAGAGGGAACACCAATAAATATTGTTGTAAGAGAAAGAGGAGAGAAAGAATAATATGTTTAATATATTTGTATTTTTAATATGCTATTTAGTAGCAGCTATAAGCCCATCTATAATTTTATGTAAGAGAATAAAAAATGTAGATATACGTACGGTAGGCAGTGGAAACGCTGGAACTACAAATTCAATAAGAGCTATGGGAAAAGGTTGGGGAGCAGTAGTATTTATACTTGACCTATTAAAAGTAGTAGTTTCTTATGGCATAGTATTTTTAGTTGCTAAATTATTTAAACAAGATTTTAATGATGTAGGTAAATCTATATACATGTTAGCTTCAATTATAGGACATTCTTATCCTGTATATTATGGATTTAAAGGTGGAAAAGGTGTTGCTGTATTTTTAATGTCTGCACTTATGGTAGACTACAAAGCGGCTCTAGTATGTATAACTGTTGGAGTAATAACAATAGCTATATCTAGAATGGTTTCTTTAGGAAGCATGGTGGGTGCAGCTTTACTTGTAATAGTTGTGCTATTCATGGAAACAAACTTTAATATTTGGTTAACAATAGTTTTAGCCGCAATTATAATATTTAACCACAGAGCAAATATTAAAAGAATAATAGAAGGTAAAGAAAATAAATTATTTTAGTAAATAACTTAAATAAATATGCAAAAGAAAATAGGAGATAAACAATGGTAAAAATAATGGATATAATCAAAGGAAGAGCAAAAGAAAATGTTAAAAAAATAGTTCTTCCAGAAGCATTAGATATAAGAGTTTTAACAGCAGCCGCTGAAGCTCAAGCTGAAGGAATAGCTAAAGTGGTTCTTCTTGGAGATATAGATAGAATTGAAGAAATGGCTGCAGAACACGGTTTGAATATAACTGGAATAGAATTAATAAATCCAGTTAATTTTGAAAAATATAATGAATATGTAAATGGTCTTTACGAATTAAGAAAAGAAAAAGGCATGACAATAGAAAAGGCAACTGAACTTGTAAAGGATGAAATATATTTTGGAGTTTTAATGGTTAAGTTCGGACATGCAGATGGTCTAGTTTGTGGCGCAATACATTCTACAGCAGATACTCTAAGACCTGCATTACAAATTGTTAAAACAAGACCAGGCGCTAAATGTGTATCTTCATGTGTGCTTCTTGAAGTGCCAGATTCTAGATATGAAAAAGAATATATATTTGCAGATTGTGGCCTTATACAAAAACCAACATCAGAGGAATTATCTGAAATAGCAATCGCATCAAATGATACATATAAGCAATTGATAGGCGAAACACCAAAGCTTGCGATGTTATCTTATTCTACATACGGAAGTGCTAAAGCAGAAGAAATAGACACGGTAAAGGAAGCACTAGAGTTAGTAAAAGAAAAAAGAAAAGATATAATAGTTGATGGTGAGCTTCAATTAGATGCTGCATTAGATAAAAATGTTGCAAAATTAAAAGCACCAGGCTCTAAGGTAGCAGGGGAAGCAAATGTGTTAATATTCCCTAACTTAGAAGCAGGAAATATTGGATATAAATTAGTTGAAAGATTGGGTAACGGTACAGCATATGGTCCAATAACACAAGGATTAGCAAAACCTATTAATGATTTGTCAAGGGGCTGTAAGTCAAAAGACATTGTTGGAGCAATAGCTATTACCGCAGTTCAAGCAAGCGCAAATTAACTTTCAATAAGTTGAAAAAATACTAGATATGTGATAAAATATATGCAGTAAATTTTAACAAAGGAGTAAGTTAAATGGAATTAATGAATTATGAAAGACGTCCTAAGAAAAAATCAAAAGCAGGATTGTTTAGTTTTGTTGTTTTTTCATGTGTAGGAACAGCGTCTGTATTTTATTTAATGAAAAATGAACCTGCACCTAAAGTGTTGGCACAAGATTTATTTGTACCAGTTGGTTCAGTAAGTATTTATGATGAGCCGTTAGATAAACCAAAAGTAGATATCTACTCAGAAGAATACTTAGATAAAATTGAATATAAAGTGATAAAAGAAGTAAAGAAAGATACCAAGGGAAATTTCAAACAAAACATTACGGTTCCATTGATCATGATAGATGATGTATCTTTAGATGAAGTAAATAACAAAATATTAGATAAATTTATTGAAAGATATGAAGCAGTTAAAGAACAATCTGCGGCTTTAGAAAATAAATTTACATATAAAGTTACATACAATACTTACGAAAGCAAGATAGAAGGTAAACGTCTATTATCTTTCACGTTCTATGAAAGAATAGTTGATGATTTAGCTGGCCGTGATATGACATATAAACTTTATGGTATAACTATAGATCTTGCAACAGGTAAAATTGTTACGCAAGAAGATGTAGCGCCTACAATATTAGGAAGTGCATATAAAAACGTTATAAAAGAAACGGTTAAAAGTTATGCAATATCTAAAAAATTGTTTGATGAATCAAATTACACATATTCAATGACAGGTTTAGAAGAGTTCTATATCAAAGACGGACAACTACATTTAATGTTTAATCCTAAAGAACTTGGAGAAAACAAAGACTATATAGATATTGAAATTAAAAACTAATAGTATAAATAATATGAAATAGAAAAGAGGTTGTAATATGAAAAGAGATAGTATATGGTTGAAAATACTTGTATGGATTCTTATTGGAGGAAGCATACTTGGAGTATTCTCAGCATTATTTGTAGCAATGATGTAATAGGAGGTAGAGATGGAAAGTATATCAGCAAACTTCATGGGATTGGTTCGTGATTTAAAACAAGCGTTTGATATTTCTAGTCCAGAAAGAGTAATACTTTTGATATTAGATGTAGCAATAGTTGCAGTTATAGCATACTACATATATAGACTTGTAGTTCAAACAAGAGCAGGACAAATATTTAAAGGTTTCTTTATAATAGTGCTTATACAAGGACTAGCAAGAATGTTAGATCTACCAATACTTACATTCCTTTCTGAAACGTTTGTAATTCACGGTATAACACTTATTATAGTTGTTTTCCAACCAGAACTTAGAAGCGCGTTAGAAAGAATAGGAAGAAAAAACATATCTTTAATTTGGGATTTTGACGATAAATTAAGAGATAAACAAGTAGTATCTGAAATAGTAAAAGCAGTAGAAATAATGTCGCTAAAAAAAATAGGTGCTTTAATAGTAATAGAACAAAGCACTAAAATAAATGATATTATTCGTGAAGGTGTAGACCTTTCTGCAAAAGTATCATCAGAATTAATACAAACAATATTTAATCCAAGAACTCCGCTTCATGATGGAGCAATAATAATTAAAAATAACGAAATAAAAGCAGCTAAATGTGTATTACCACTAGCATCAGAAAATTTGGTGCCAGCAGATGTGGGAACAAGACACAGAGCGGCAATAGGGATGAGTGAAGTTTCAGATGCTTTAGTAATAGTTGTATCTGAAGAAACAGGAATAATATCTTTTGTTGAAGATGGAAAAATGAAACGTAATTTAACAGGGGATAAACTAACAAGTATACTTGTTAGAACATTAGATAATAATAGAGAAAGAGTAAGCGTAGCTAAAGCAAAAGATAAACTTAAACTTT
>JAZTYX010000025.1:0-3559 GCA_045637095.1 Clostridia bacterium
AGTGAAGACAATAGAGTGTTGAGACCAGATTTTATAATAGAAGATAAAAAAATATGGATAGAATATGATGGTATTCAACATTTTGAGCCAATTGACTTTGCAGGAAAAGGTGAAGAATGGACATTAGAACAGTTTAAGAAAACAAAATTTAATGACGATATAAAAAATAAATATGCAAAAGAAAATAATTGGAAAATAATCAGAATACCTTACTATGATTTTGATAATATAGAAAATATTTTAGAAAATGAATTAAAATAAATATGGTAAAACTTCAACGACTATCCCCATAGGTGGTGAAATTCCACAATAGGAGTAGGGCGACAAGCTAATGGTCGTGGGTGAAAACCCCTTAAATCGAAAAGGTCTGCCCCTCTTTTAGAGGGTGAAGAAATAGTCTATTCTTATATGAGAGTATAAGCAGTTCATAAGAGAACGATAAAGTGTTGCGAACTTTATGAATTATAGTATGATGAAAATAGTGACCCTATTTTAAAATTAAATGGCTCACTTACTCAATATTTAGGAACATTAGACCAAGCAATAGCTAAACAACAACAATTATTTTATGAAGGTCAAGCATTAGAAGCAGATGCTTATCTAGAAGATAACGAAGGTAAATCAGGAAAAGAATATGAAAATATATATAAAGGACAAACAGCTAAACTTGACAATGAAGATTATGAATGGTCATATAAAATAGATACTGCTGATTTGGATAAGAAAACTGCGGAAAAAACTGCTAAAGCTAGACAAAAATGGAGAGAAGAACAAGAAAAAGCAGAAAAACAACATTTAGAAAATATTTCTAAAGCAAGAGAAGAATATGCAACGAAAGATAATTCTATTCAAGCAAAATATATAAGTGAATTTATAAAAGATAATAAAAATATGGCAATTGGTCAACAAGAAGCGTTCTCTGGCTTTATGGATACTCTAGGTTGGGGTAGTCTGCAAAAAGAAGAAGCAGACCAATTATCAGAAGGTCTACAAAAATTATCAGAACAAACTGCATTTACTAGAAATGAATTGACACATTTAGCCGAAACAGATGCGGCTAGAAAAGCGTTCCAAGATGATGGTAAAATAGATAAATTTGGGAAAGAACTTCAAAGAATTGCAGATGTAAGTGACCAATTTGACTTGCAAACATGGACAGATTATTTCAATGAAGTAAATCAGCGTTTTGCAGAAGGCGCTATGTCAATGGAACAATATGAATACTCAATGGGAATAATGGCACAAACTATGTCAGATTTAACTGGCATACCAATGGGAGTATTTTTAGAAAGTTTAACACAAACTGGAGATGTTGAAGCGGCTTTATCTGCGGCATCAGAAGGTTTAAATAACTTTATGAGTGCATACGATAGAACTACAACAGATTTACGCAACGGAGATAGTGTTGCTAAAATTTTAGCAGAACAATATGAATCGCTAACAAATTTTGGTAAAGATTTAGATACAAGAGTTTTAGAAAATAGAGTAACAGTTGATTGGTTATTGGAAGAAAGAGAAAGTTTACCTGTTCAAATGCAAAAGGTAATAGATTTAGTTACTGCTAATGGAGACGTAACAGAAGTTGAACAGAAAGTATTAATGAATATTCAAGCAGAAATTCAAGAACATGGTAAATTAACCGAAGAAACTCAAAAACAAATAGAAAATCTGTTAGATGATGATTTTGTTATTGATAAACCTATTACTATTGCAGGTATAGAACTATCTGTTAAAGAAGCAGAACAACTAAGAGAAGAATTACAAAAAGCTAATAAAACTGCCGAAGAATTAGATTTAAGTAATACTGGCATAGATAATATGATATCCCAAGCAAAAGAAGTTAGAGAAACATTGGATAGTATTGAAAATTTAGATATTAGACTTGCCATAGAAAGTAAAAGTAACATTTTAGATACTAAGCAAGAAATAGAAGCAATGAGCCAAGCGGCGCAACAATTTGATGATAAGGAAATTCAAGCGAATTTTATAGCAGAAACCGCAGAATTTTTTGACGGAAAAAATTCAGTTGATGAAGCAATAGCTAGTCTACCGGATAATTTAAAACTTAAATACAATATAGGTATCGAAGGTGACCAACGATTAACAGACCTTAAAGCAAAAGTTGATGCATTACCAGAAGAAATGAGAACACATGTATATGCTGGTACATATGGAGAAGCAGATGTAGATAGGTTAAAACAAATGGTTGATACATTTGGTGAAACAAATGCAACTGCCTTACTTGAAGTAGAAGGTGTACAAGAAGCTATACAAAATGCAACCTCTTTAGAAGAATGTTTAAATCTTATAGCAAATGCTGTATATAATTCGGAATTAACAGTTGAAGCAAAAGATGAAATACTTAATCAAGTAGAAGCTAAACTTAAAGAATTAGACGGAAAAGAAACAACTGTTGAAGTAAAAGAAGAAGGTGCAGAAGAAACTAAGGACAAGATAGAAGAAGTTGGTAAGGTAGCAGATAAAAATAAAGAAAAGAAATCAACTGTTGAAGTGAAAGAAGAAGGTGCAGAAGAAACCAAGGATAAAATAGAAGAAGTTGGTAAAACAGCAGACGAAAACAAAGAAAAAAATGTAAAAATTAAAATAGAATCAGAAGGTGCAGACGAAAGTAAGAAAAAGGTAGAGGATACCATTAACAAAGGGAAAGAATATGATGGGTCTACATATAAAGGTAAAATGGAAATGGAATCAGATACCGCAAAAAAAGATGTAGACGATTTAATGAAATCAACGAATGATTTAGTTAAAACACCTGTAACTGGTTTAATAGAAATGGACACAGAGGGTGCACAAAATAATGTTAATCAATTAAATCAAGAAACAGACAAAGTCACTCAACCAAAGCAAGGTACTATTTCTCTTTCAATATCAGGAACGGAACTAATTGACCTTGCTATCAATAAAAAAGGACAATTAGAAAAAGATGGTCAAGCAATAACACATATACAAGTTGATGGTGGAGAACAAATACCAATAGCTATTAATGAAAAAAATCAATTAGAAGTTGCTGGTATTGCACTTACTAGTATAGATATAAGTGGCCAAGATAAACTAAGTGTTGCTATGAATGAAAAAGGACAATTAGAAGTTAATGGTCAAGCAGTAACAGATATAGTAATTAATGGAGAAGGAAAAGTAGAAAAAGTAAAAGAAACTGTTGATTCATTAGATAAAGAAAAAACAGTAAGTATAAACTTCAATGTTAATGACGCAATAGATAGTATTTTATCAAGATTAGGATTAGCAAAAAAACAAGAAACTATACAGATAACTGTTACTTGTATAGACAATGCAAGTCCAGTTTTAGATAAAATAAATGGATTTACTAATAAAGACGTTACTATAACAGTTACTTGTAATGGTGGAGATGCGGTTGCTAATCAAGTTCGTAGTATTGCTAATACTAATATAGCAAATAAAAGTTTTAATGTAACTGCAAATGCGAGTGCTGCTACTTCTGTAGTTACTACTTTAACTAATAAACAGATTTCTAATAAAACATTTTCAATAGCTTGTACAGACAATGCAAGTGCGAAAA
>JAZTYX010000026.1:0-39400 GCA_045637095.1 Clostridia bacterium
TATATTGGGTATTTTTCTTTTTTTCAATTTCAGCATCTAATTCATTTACTTGTTTTGATTTTCTGGCCAATTATATTAGTCCTCCAACGAACTATAATAGCTATATATATCTGTATAACTAATCTCTTCATTAGATGGTGCTGTAGCTGCTATGTTTTTTCTTGCTTTTATCCAAGGTTCTTCTTTATGTGTTAGAATTTCCAATTCATCTCCATCATATTTACCAAAAACATCCCATATTTCATCTAATAATCTTTTTATTTCTTCACTTATTTCTACAATAACATTATTTATCTTCGGTATTTCATTTCTCCCATGTATTCTGTATTCTTCGTATAAAGATGGGAAAACTGGACCATGTACCCATGCTTGTGGTTTCTCATCAAACAAAACATTTTTTATACTATTCTCATTTTCATTATTATCGACTATATACCACGCATAAGCATAATAAACTAATTTTTGAATTTTTTTCTGTGTCATTGCTTGTTTAGTTAAAAAATATTCAGCAATTGTCTTTGCTGTTATTACTTTCTCCATAAAGCACCCCTATTATAATATTAAATTTCTCCTATTTTATTTCAAATTATCTGTATATAATATTATATTATTTTGTAATTTTTTTCAAGTTTTATAAAAAAATTATGTTTTTTATAGCTTAAAATATTAAATTTTCATTTTTCTATTTCCCCATCCCAATCAATAATTCCACCAAATTCTACTAGGTTGGTGTAGCCTAATTGTTGTAGTTTTAGTGCTGCTTGTTTGCTTCTGTTGCCACTTCTACAGTAGATTAAGATAAGTTGGTCTTTGTTTGGTAGCTTTGCTGTTACTGTTTCATCTATTGTTTCGTTTGGTATACATATTGCATTTGGTATATGTCCTTCGTTATATTCTTCTATTGTACGTGCATCTAATATAATGTAGTTTGTGTTTTCTTGCATTATGGTTGTTATTTCATCCATAGATACATATCGTATTTGGTTAGTTGTTTCTTTTTCTGTGTTTCTATTTAACATTATTACTCCTCCTATTATTACTACTAGTATTATTAGTATGATTATTACTTTTTTCATAGGTTCTCCTTTATTTGTTTTGGTTTCTTTTTTCTATTCTGTTTTTTGCATAAGAACAATCTGCTATTATTCTTTTGTTTTGTTCTTCTGCATATGTTATTACTCTATCTACTAGTTTACCTGCTATTCCTTTTCCTTGATAAATTTCATCTACTTCTGTGTGTACTATGTTTATCTCTTCTTTTGTTGTTACATATACACATTCTCCTACTTGTTTGTTATCTATATATGCTAGTACTGTATTTGTTTCTTCATCTAATGTTATTTCTACTTCTTGTTGTTTTAAGTATGTATTTATTGCTTTATGTGTATATAACGCAGTTCCTTCTCCGCCTGCTCTATCTATATTCGCTTTAAATGCATCTGTTATATACATTTCTCCTAATGCTTTTAATGTTTCATTTGTACAACTATAATAATGGTTTGTGATGAATGTTTTTAGTTCTTGTATTTTATCTTGAACTTCTTTAACTTCTGGATTTAAATCCTTTAGTTTACCTATATCCTTAAATATTTGCATTAGCTGTTCACCACTGTTTAGTAATTGTTGATTAGTTAAATTCTTATCCTTAAACTCTTTATACTGTTCTGTGTTTTCCCACATTTGTTCTGCTTGTTTTTCTATGTTTTCCATATGTTTTTCTCCTATATATTTTCTTTATTTTTTCTTGTATTATATCACAACAAAGCAAGTCAGCATAGCCGCCTTGCTTTGTTAAATCTTATATTTTTCTTAAATTTTCCAAAAAGCCTATTATTCTTTCTTCTTCTCCACTACCTACTGTACTTAGTCTCAATAATGGCAATTCACATTTAGCTAGTATACTATCTTTTAATGCATCCCTACTCTTTTGTTTTAGTTTTGTATGATAACAATATCCATCAACTTCTATACATAGCACTGGCATTTTATCCACCTTGTTATATAATAATATGTCCGTATGTGTCCATTCATGTTTTGCAAATTGTCTTTCTTCTTCTGTTAAAACTGACATGTCTTTTATTATATGTTTCAAACTAACATGCGTAGATATCTCTAAACCATAACCTTTTTCTTCTATTATTTTCTTTACTACATTATATGTTATATTTTCCGAATCATATTCTGATATTAACTTTTTATCTTTCAAATATTTAAGTCTTTCTTCTCTATTTGCTTTGTATAAGAAATCATAGATAGACTTTGTTTTAGCCTCAGTTACTTCAAAATTATTGTATTTTATATACTTTATTAGGTCGCTAAAATTACCGTTTGTCTTTTCTACATTACTATTAGTTACTATCCTTAAATATCTCTTTGCTCTAGTTACTGCAACATTTAACATTTGCGGATCATCTACAAAATCTGTTATTTCATCTTGCACAGTTGTTATTATTACAGCTTCTTTTTCTCTTCCTTGGAATTTATGCACAGTATCTGCTTGTACTTCCGTATCTTTTAGAGCAGTATTTAACGCCTTCTTTTGCGCTCTAAACGGAGCTATTGTTGCTATTTCAGATTCATCTACTACTTCTTTTAATTCTGGTAATATTTCGTTATTTATTATATCTATTTCTCTTTGATTGAAATTACCTCTTGCATGATTTCCTTCAGCTGTAACGTAAGCTTTAAGTACATCTTTTTCTCCATAATCTTGCGTCATTATTAACAGTTGGTTATCGTAAAACTTCTTATTACAGAAACCTACTATCTTTGGATGACATCTATAATGCTCTCTTAATAACGTATATGGTGCATCTTCTACTGCCGTCAAAACAGATGATAAAAAGCTATGTTGTAGATAATCAAATTTTTCAGGTATTACAAAATCTTTTTCTACTCTAGATATATGTTCTTTACTATCTTCAGATATTACATTAGGAAGTTGTTTTCTATCTCCTACTATTACCGCATTTTTAGCACAAGATAAAGCTAAAACACCTGTTATTAGATCTACTTGTGATGCCTCATCTATAATTATATAATCGTATTTATAATTGCTATTTAGACATCTCTTTATAGAGTGAGTGGTACTAAACACTACTGGATATTCCCTAGTAAACGCTTCACTTCTAGTATTTATATCTCGTTCTCCAAATATTGGTCTCGTTGTGTTCTTGCTATATTTATCATACAAATGACTTTTTAATAGTTGCATAGAAGTATCTTTTAATTCTTCAAGCATACCATCACCACCTAGTGATTTTATTTTTTCGTTATTAGTATTTATTATTTCCTTCAGTTCATCTTCTCTAGCTATAAAATACATTTTATCGCAAGCTTTTATTATATCTTTTAATGGTTCTTTAAATACTTTGAAACTTCCAGTTGATTTAAATAATACATATTTTAACTTAAACCAAATGCTTGGTTGTTTCCCTGTATGTTCATAATGTTCTAATTCATGTTTTAACATTAATACATCTTTGTAATTCTTACATGGTATTTCAATATTTATGTTTTGGCCCTCATTTTGTATATAATACTTGTGTTCTACAAATATATCTCGTATTTCTTCTTTCGCTTTTGCGTTTATTCCTTTTAGTCTAAATACTTCTTTTAGTCTTGTGTTTAACGAGATGATTTCAGTCTTTAAATAATATTTATCTGTTGGTATAAATTGCAACTTTGTATATTCTTTAGATTGATTCATTACAAAATTCTTTTTATTCTCGTTCTTACCAAGAGGAGCACATATATAGTCTAAATCATATTTTTGTAATTTCTCATATACGTTACTTGTTGCTGCATTATTATTAGAAACAACCGCTACCGTTTTACCATCTTTAACAATGTTTGCAATAATATTTAATATTGTTTGTGTCTTACCAGTTCCTGGTGGTCCTTCTATTATACTTATTTGATTTTCTAGCGCTCTTTTTACAGCATTACATTGTGATTCATTTGAACCAAAAGGATATATACATGCATTATTAGTTATTAATCTGCTTGTTTTATTCATATTTTTCATATATGCATATAATGCACTATCTTTGTCCACATAGTTTATTTTCTTATAGTCTTCTGCAAGTAGCGCAGTTCCATCTTCCGTTCTAACACTTACAAGAAATGCTATCTTTCTAAAATAATCAAATACATCTCTAGATTTTACATCTGTATTAGTAGGTTTATTTCTAATAAAAATTCTACTTGTTTCATATATTTGCACCTGACCATATTCAAAAGCAACTTTATACCAATCTTCATATTGCCAAATAACTCTTACGTTATATAACGGTTCACCATCCAGTGTAGCCAACATGTCTTCCATTGGTATTGTTCTACTAAGATTTAATTCTTTAACTTCCTTTGCAGAATAGCCATACGATTTTTCCGAATTCTTAAATGTTACATATGCTCTTCCAGAACTGTACGATATTTTAACAACATCTTCAGTCTTGTCTTCTCCTTTGATTATTATTAATCTTTTATCTTCTGTCATTTTTTCACCCTATTTTATTCATATTATATAATCTTTTAATTTAACAAATCAACAATATTTACCAAATTTCACCATATTATACATAATAGGCGACAGGAATATAAATTCCTACCGCCTATTAACTATCATTTCAACTTATCTACAATAAACAAATCTGCTGGTGCAAATTCAAAGTTGTTTAGTTCTGTATTTTTTATCCATTTGTATGCTTCGTGCTCTAATAACTTAATTTCACCACCTGTTTTGGTACAAGATAGTGCTATTAAGTTTATTTGTTTTTCTGGATATATAAATATCTTTTCTGCTAGATATTCATTAACTGTTATATCCATATCTAGTTCTTCTTTTATTTCACGTACTATTGCTTGTTCGCGTGTCTCATTGGGTTCTATTTTACCACCTGGAAATTCCCATAGTCCTCCTTGAGACTTTTTAAGATTTCTTTGTGTTATTAATATTTTATTTTGTTCATCTTTTATTACCGCTGCTACTACATTTATCATATGAACCTCCTATAGTAAGTTACTTCCCTTGCTTCTCCTTAATTCTCTTAGCTTCATCCTTGATGATGTTACCAAGTGCTGCTTCTTCTATTTCTAGAGTCTTTTCATTTGCTTCAGATTTATCTGCAAATGTATCAAATATCTTTTGTTTTTCTTCTAGTAAGTCTGTTATTCTTTCATCTATTGTATTGTCACAAAGTAGTCTATGTACAAGTACATTTCTAGATTGTCCCATTCTGTATGCTCTAGATATTGCTTGGTTTTCTGTTGATGGTTTGAGTTGTGGTTCACATAGAATTACTACACTTGCTGATTGTATGTTTAATCCTGTTCCACCTGCTATTATTTGTGCTAGTATTACGCTTCCTGCTGGTGCTTTATCTAGGTTGTCTATTATTGCTTGTCTTTTTGCTGAATCTATTGCTCCTGTTATTACTCCTACGCATTCTTTTTCTAGCATTTTAGATATTTTTTCTATTGTATCTAAGAAGAATGAGAATATTATTACTTTTCTATCTTCTTCTTTTGCCTGTTCTACTAGCTCTAGTAATCTTGTTGCTTTAGATGATTGTGTTAGGTCATCTATATGCCAAGATAATCTTCTTGCATCTGGATATGATCCATTTAGTATAGTATCTTCATATACCTTTTCTTCGTATGGTGTCATTGTACACCAATCTTTGTACTCAGTTAACTCTGGTAATTCTGTTAATACATCTTCTCTTTTTCTTCTATAATATACCGGTGCTACTTTTTCTCTAAACGTAACAGCAGTAGACAAGTATCCTATTCTTACAACTTGTGAGTAAACTTCATGATTTAGTATTCCTATTAATCCTATCATCTCATCTACTCTATTTTCTAATGCTGTTCCTGTCATAAACAGCATTCTTTCTGCATGATTACTTAATCTTATTGTATTAACTGTTCTTTGTGCTTCTGGATTTTTAATGTAATGTGCTTCATCTACTACAAGCATAGAATATTTGTATCCTTCTTCTAGTACAATATTGTCTGTTGTTTCAAATGTTGTTACAGCAACTCCACCATTTTTAATCCATTCGCTTATTCCTGTTTTTATACTACTTCCATGTATCTTTATTGGTTCTAGATTGCTATGTTTCTTAATTTCTCTGCACCAGTTAACAACTACACTGGCTGGACATACTACAAGAAAGTGTGTTGCCCCTGTATTTCTTAAAGATACCATTGCTGCGATTGCTTGAATTGTCTTTCCAAGGCCCATTTCGTCCCCTAGAAGCACTCTCTTTTGGTGTAGGATATATTTTGTACCAACTTCTTGATAATGTCTTAAGGTGCAATTTAGACCGTCTAGATACAATGGTTCTTCTAGTATTTCCTTTGCTAATTCTTCTGGTAATCCATAGTAATAGTCGTCATTTCCTAAAGCTCCTGGACATAGTTCTTCAATTACAGTATAATATGCTGCTGTATCTTTTGCAAAGTCTATCCAAGTATCGAATTTATTCTTTCTTCCAGTATTGTTATATTGTTCTAGCAACTCTTTTGCTCTCGTACAGAAACCTTCTTCTTTTATATTTGTCTTTAACCAGTTATATTTTGCAATGCTTTCTTGTTTTTCTTCTTTACTACTAAAATAATATTTTATTCCATTTCCCAACTCATTAAACAACTTAAAGTCTTCTTCTATTTTTACTGTTAATTCTTCATCTAGTTTAATCTTTTCATCTATTATTTTCTTCTTTTCTTTATACTTGTATATAGCATAAACAGTTTGAGTAGTATAGAAGGTTTTCTTATCTGTAGTTAATCTAATTTTCATATTTTGTCTTGTATCTTTTAATATTCTGTCACAGATTGCTTCTATTTGATAAGCACCTTTTTCTCCTATACCTGGCATTTGTACTAAATACCTATGTGTACAATCATATACATTAGCTATACTTGTATATCCAAAGTCTTTTAACGCTTGTATCTTTATTCCATTCTTATCTCTGTTTAATTCTACAAGAGGTAGACTTTTTAATACATCTTTAACCTCTTGTTCCATAAGCTCATCTACTGCTTTTTTAACTTCTTCTTTGGCTCTTAAAAAGTCTTCTTCCATTCTTTTTAGATCGCTTACAAGATATCCATATTCACTCTTTAAATGTTCTATACCACTTATCTTTTTACCAACATCTGTTATGAACGGCTTTATTAGGAATAATATCTTTTGGTATTCTTCTTCATTATCCATTACATCCGCTAACACTTCAGATTTAGCAGTGTTCATTAAATTGTTTAATCTTGTAACTGCGTTAGAAGAATCTAAATAGAATTGCTCGTTTTCTGGATATTTAAGTCTATCATAGGCTTGTTTTGCGTACCCTTTTCTTGTCTTATTTGCAAACATCCAACTTAATGCATTTTTGCATTTACTTAACGTTTTAATATTGTCTTTTATATATTCATTATTTCCTGCATAAAGTCCCATGCAATATTCCAAAAGCTTTTTGCTTTCAAAATAACTGTAGATTGATAGTATTAAATCATATGATTCGTTGTAGTCTACATCTGTTACTTTGCCAGAATCTACATCTGCTGTTAGTTTGTTTTGAAAGAAACCTAAATTTAGCATTTCTTCAGCCTTTGCCAGCATATCTGTTTTATATTTTTCTGCAATACCTTCTACTTTTTGTAGCTCGCTTAGTACTTTGTTAAACTTCTTTATTGTTATTCTTGCATCCTTAAAAGAATATTTACCTGCCATATATTTTCCCCTTATTTTACCATTCTTATATATTTGCATATATTATATCATAAAAGAGCAAAGGGACAATAAACTCCTTGCTCTTTTATATAATTTGTTTTTTTCATTTTTAATTTTACGAACATTTTTATACAGAAAAATCAAAATAATAAATCCCTTCTCCTTGAAGCGATACAATTATATTGTCCCTTCCGTATCTTTGCAGGTCACTCTTGTCTATCTTCTTTTCATCTTCAACACCTATTCTTTTTCTTATATATTGTCCTAATATCTTTTTATTCGGAAATGAACTTATTTGCTTGGGATAAATTTTACCATCTATCGTTACACTTCCCTCAAGCAGCCCTTCCATAGTCGTTCCATCATCCCATATTATTTCTATGGAATCATTATTTCTTTTTCTTCCACGCGGATCTTCTCTGGATGGGAATTCCTGTTTTTCTGGAAAAAGCAATGGGTAGTTTTTTATATGACTTGTTCTAATGGCTATGTACGCGTCATTTTTATTAGTGTGTGCTACTTCTCCTTGCCCCCAATTTATTCCACTTGCATTAGGCACATCACCTGTTCTTGGATCCAACAATGTCATTTCACAATAATTAAGATCTAAAACATCCTGATTTTGTTGTCCTAATGTGTCTCTGGCATAAAGCGAAGTAGTTTTAGTTTTTGCTTTATGACAATCTATACAGTTTTCTAATATATTGTTTAAATATATATTCAATGTGTTGTAAGTATCAGCTGTTGTTTCTGCTAACACCTCTCTAAAAGGCGTATTCAAACCATTTCTTGAAAAATTAGCCGAACCTATTAATACATGTTTTATTTTCGTATCTTTTTTCCATATATAACATTTAGAATGAACCGGTATTGTCGAGTATATTATATCTGTATTTTGCAAGCTATCATTCAAACTAACTAGCGAATTATTTAATCTTTCACCTATACCATCGGCACCATACATGCCATATATAACTGTCGATTTTAAAGGTAAATTTTCTAACCTTTTAACTGGATTTGGCCCTACATAACCAGATATTACAATTAATTCATCAGCATCTATAATTTGATGTCTACTGAATATTATTTCTTCTAAATCTTGATAAAATAACATTTTCCCTCCTAATTCACGTAATTATCAAACAAGTCCTTTATTGCATTTGCAATTGCATTAGAAAATTTTGGCGGTACTGCATTCCCAATCATTTTGTATTGTTCCATCATTGTACCAACAAACGTATAATCATCATCAAAGCTTTGTAGTCGTGCAGCTTCTCTTACCGTAATGCTTCTTGCTTGCAAAGGATCCGGATGGATGTGCCTTAATCCATCTTTGTATAAATGTGCAGGTATTGTATTGCTTTGTTCATCCCATCTTAAAACATAATACTTGTGAACATTGCTTGTTTTCCCCGTTTGTTCATAATAAAGTTCCTTTAGCTTCTCTGTAGAATTATAATAGTTAGTTCCGTGTGCAATATCATTGCCTAACAATTGAAATATTTTTTTATCTCGTTCACTATGAAATCTCGGAATGTGATTAGCTATTTTATATTCTTCGAACAAATGAGAATATTTTTTGCCTCCTTTTTTATATTCCTTTGTTGGTAACAATTTCGGCAAATCTTCGATTGCCTCCTTTACAGTCATTTTATCTGTTTTGTATTTTGGCAAATACTTCTCATAAAACTCTCTTACTATTATTTTTGCTCTTTCCTCTCCGAAAATAATTCTTATTTACTCCTAAAAATATAACTCTTTTTCTATTTTGCGGCACTCCATAATCAGTTACATCTATTATCGCATGTTTCAATTCATCCAATATTATATAACCACATTCCTTAAAGCTTTTTGATATTCTTTCAATTATAAGTTTGCCATCTGGTGACGCACTTAAAATCCCTGGTACGTTTTCAAAAACAAAAAATTTAGGCTTATATCTCTCTACTACTTTCAAATAGCTTTCAAACAAGTAGTTCCTATAATCATCCTTCATACCGTTTTTATCTCGTACTCTGCCAGCTATTGAATATGCTTGACACGGTGGTCCACCAATTATTATGTCCAAAACATTTGTGCCTATTAATCTATCCAAACCCTTTCCGTTAGCATATTCAGCATCGTTTGTCCAACCCTCAAACAATTCCTTTGTTCTTTGCATATCAAATCTCATAACAATCTCTTCTGCATTATCATAATTCCATCTTTCTTTAAGTCTTTTTACCAAATTGTCACAAGGTGCTTTTTCCCATTCTACACACGCCAAAGTATCATAGAAGTTACTTTTTTCAAAGCCTTCCATTAAACCTCCGCAACCTGCAAATAAATCTATTGCATTAATTTTTCTCACCATATTTCTCCTTGTATTATTTTTTATCTATTATTTTTAAAATTTCTTCAGCAACAGCCCTACTTAAAAGCGGTGGCACTGCATTTCCCACTTGTCTATATTGCTCTGTCTTGCTACCAAGAAACACAAATTTATCAGGGAAAGATTGTAGTCTGGCGTTTTCCCTAACCGTTGGAACTCTATTATATTTATAATGAAAATGATTTCTGTGTCCCGTATCAATTGTTCTACTTGGTTTGGTGCTATCATATCTTCTCCAAGCTTCATTAAATTTTCTATTGTTTCCAACACCCTCTGGAAGATCCTTAAAATTGCCTCCGTCAGGTACCAAACTAATTACATCTTTAACTTCTTGAGTATGTTTTGTCACCAAATGATTATGAATCATATCACTGTCCATTCTCATAAGCTTTTGATATTCCGAAAACGGTTGGATTTCATAATAAAAATCTTCTTCTTCGGGTTCATCTATTAAAGAAGGCAAATCTCCTATTGCTTCTTTTGTAGAAACATAATCTTCTTCTTTTAATTTCGGTTCAGGGAACGTCACTTCCCCTAAATCTTTTCTTATTCCAACGATAAAAATCCTCTTCCTTATTTGAGGGACACCATAATCTGGAGCATACAAAATTTTAGAACTAAAATTATAGTTACCTAATTTATTAAATTCATCTACTATCAATTTATAAAATTTGCCATCATATAATTTTTGAATTCCAGGTACATTTTCTATCATTATTGCCTTTGGATTAAAAGCTTTCGCTGTAATAAACATTGCCTTATACAGTCTATTTCTTATATCATCTGGATTTCGAGTGCCTGTTAACGAAAAGCCTTGACATGGCGGCCCACCTATTACTATATCAATCGTTTTATCGCCTATATTTTTCTTTATTTCATCTACAAAATCTTCTCTTAATAAATCTATATTTAACCCTTTACTTCCAGGATGATTCTTTTCAAACGTTTTTAATGCTGTATCGTTATTATCTATTCCTAATATCACGTTGCAACCTGCTTCTTGATAACCATAAGACAAACCTCCGCAGCCACAAAACAAATCTATTACATTCATTTTTTCCTCCTAATTATTTATACGATATCTATCAGATGTTATATCATAAAACAATTCATTTTTCCATAGTAAATTTATTATTTACCGTTCTTTTTATAAATTCACCAACATATCACATATTTTATTTTATCTATACCTATGATATAATCTTTTGTATTAAAGGAGAGATTTATATTATGTGGTTGGGAATAATACTAGTTGCTATATTTGTTTTACCTACTATATTAGGTATAGTTCTAGGAGTAAAGTCTCACGAGATTGCAAACAATGAAGAATCTGGTGTAGATTGGTGGACATTAGGTGCGCTTGCAGATATGCACAATAAATATGAAGATAGCAAAAGGAAATAACATGTAAGGAGAAAATATATGCTTTTAATGATATCTATAACAATAGTTGTAATTGTAGTGATGATAGCAGTTGTGGCTAGCGCTAATTCACAAAAATAACGGATGAGCTTAACCATCCGTTATTTTTATTATTGTGTATCTTCTATTAATGTTATATCGTATGCTATAAAACTGCGTGTCCCTAATCTATTTGTATATTTATCTACATTGTGTTCTATCATTTTTATTGCCGCCATGTTGGTTCTTCTTGTTATTGCAAAGTATTCTGGTACATCCATTTCTGTCATTTCGTATTCTAGTAACCTCATAAATTTAGTTCCATATCCTTTATTCCTATATTCTTTATTTATCTTTATATACATTCCTCTAAAAAGAGAAAACTTTCTTCTAACCCATGCATATCCTACTGTTTTATTATTTACAAACAGTTTATAATATACCTTGTTTAATATTGTTCTTTTCCTTTTTATTGTAAATTTTTCTTTCACATTTACCACCACGAATATATTACCATACTTTTGTCGCTTTTACTAGTTAATTTAATATATACAGGAAAAGGCACCCCATAGGTAGGGGTGCCTTGCCACTTTCGTGGACTTACGATTGGACAGTGTGTTGATTACTTAGCTTCGTGAGTGAGTTCAAACTCATCTTTCTGTACCACATAGAATGCGGGACCGAAGGAGCAGTTCTCAATAACGAGAGCGTCACCTACCTTGATAGGTGTAAGTTCAACACCATCGGCGCCTTCAGCAGGCCACTCGATGTCGTAACTGTTGGGGACTGCGGTGATCTTGTACTCGGTGATAAGTTCCTCTGTAACTACGATTACCATGCGATCCTCAGCTTCGGTGTGGATAAGAAGCAAGTCCTTTGCCCAGTTTACGAGAAGATCTGTGAAGAGATCCCGCTCGCGCTGGTCACCGATGGTGGCCAATACCTGTGCGTAGGTCTGTGCGCCTTCCACAGAGTGGAAACCAAGAGCTTTCTTGTTCTTAGCTTTGACAACTTTGCTTGTTTTCCAAGCGTAAGCGTCGGGGCGTTCGATCATATCCTGACCTCTCATAAGAAGCTTACCGTTGATGATTCTCATCACCATCTGGAACTGCGCCTTATCATAGGTGGTACCGTTAATGTGCTCCTTGGTCACAATGTTGAGATTCATAAGCATCTCGAGGAGAGGAATCTCTCCAAGACGATCGAATACAACGTTGTCCAAGGGGACCTTAACCATAGGCTTCTGAGTCGAAACTTCAAGAACCTTTGCCGTGATTGCCTTTGCCTCTGCGAATGTTACCTTTGCCATAGTGCTAATTTTGCGATCCGTTATGTCAGACGAATCGCACCTCCTTTAAAAAATTATTTTTAATGCTAAGGGATTTGACATACTTATATTTTAGCACATTATGTTAACAAAGTCAATACTCTTTTTAACAAATTGTTAAAAAGATGAGAATTTTATTCAAACTCTCATCTTTTCTAGTTATATCAAGCCTTTCAAGCTGTTTTTAGTTATTTTTTTAGTTCTTTATTTAATCTCATTACTGTTATTTTTTGTTTTACTATGTTAAAAACATATAGTATTACTGCTAATAATACATATAAATTTACCCATTGTGTTATAGTGTAATCTGCAAACATTAGTGGATTTTCTAAAGTTACGTTTCCACCTAACGCCATTTTTAACACTAAATTGTTAGATAAATATCCAAGACCTACAAATGCTCCTATTAGGATAAATGCTATACCTACTTCTAGCACCGCTTTCATTTTTGAAGCTTTTTGTACCATTAATATGTATACAAGAGTTCCAATTATTATTCCTGCTACTAGCGACAATGTAAATGTTCTTACCATTTGATATGATGGCCATGCAACTGCATACATATAGAAGTTCGCACCTTCAGCTGGGAAGTTTTCTCCTCTAAATTCTTTTGTTGCTTGAACACTTTGTTCAAAAGCTGTGTTAAGATTTTCAAAATATGCCATCATACTTTCTGTATACTCAGCAGGTTCTGTTAGTACTTGGAACATTATTGCTCCTTCTAATGATGAAACAAAATTATATGTCATTCCAAATACTGCGCATATAGCAATCCATATAGCTATTGTTTTTAGTAATTTCTTTATGCTAAATTTATTATTTTCTTTCATACTACTCATTCCTTCCTTTTAAGAAGCTCATTATCTCCGGAGTTCTTCTTTTAGACACATCCTCTGTTGTGCCATCTTTGAATTTTACTTGTATTCTTCCTATTATGCTGGTGTTAAAACATTTAACATGATTTATATTTATTATTGCTGAATTGGAAATTCTTATGAACTCTTTACTTGGTAATGCTTCTTCTAAATAATACATCTTTTCTTTTATTCTAAAAGTTCCATCTTTTGTTCTACAATAGTTGTTCTTCTCTTCTGAGAAAAATTCTATTATATTTGAAGTTTTAATTATATAAAGGTCATTATTTTGTATACCTATTACTTGAGAAAGAGTTTCGTTATTTACATATGACAATTCTTTTTCTAGTCTTTCTACTAACTCATTTCTTTCAGGTGCATTTATACAAACTTCAATATCTTTATACTCATTTGAAATATTTGTACGTACATTTATGCTCATTTAACTTCCTCCTTAATTACATTTTAACACTCGTTTTTATCTCCTGCAATTAAATTTGCTCTCTTTAAGATAAGTGGTATATTTTATTGGATAAGCGGGACTAAGCATTTAGTTCCCGCCTTTTTTACAATGTTATTTGATCTACTATTATTTGTTTCTTTTGTTCTTCCGTTAATTCTGATGTATAGAATATTGCTGTATCTAAACATCTTTCCACGCTGTTTTTTACTTCCGTTTCTAATCCATCTATAGCGATTCCGCCTTCTACACGCACTCCCTGAATACGAGTTTTAAGCGTTGTGTTTTGTCCTTCTAAAGCGGCTAATATTTGCTTTTTAGAACCATTTAGTGGTATTAAAGATGTCCCCGGTCTTGCTGCTTCTAATACTTCTCTTTCTTCATATGTTACTACTATATCTCCTCTTTGAGCGGGCATAATTTTCTTTAATGATTCTGGTAGTCTGTCTTCACCTAGTACCTCTTTATACTTAGCAGCATATATGCTCATTTCTTCCATAGTTTTAGGCGTACTTAGACCTCCTCTTTCTATGTATTCTCTTCTAAGTCTTAAGTTCTCTATTTGTGCAGCCTTTATTTTAGACTTACCTGTTAGCTTGTCCCACAAAGAATCTTTCTTTGCTCTTAAAGCTTGCTCTTCTGTTAGAAGTTCCGCTTTTGCTTTAGCAGTTATATCTTCACCAAGTCTTACTGCAACATCTCTACCAATCATAGCTTTATTCTTTTCTTTAGTAGCATATATAGTTCTTTCACATTCATCCATTACTTTATTTGTCATGGCAAGTTTTTCATAAAGAGCATTAAGTTTTTGATTTAGCTCACCACTTACCGCCATATCTTCTTTAGACAAATTGTCTGGCAATTCTATAGCGGCTATTTCTCTTTTTATTTCCTCTATATTTCTCTTTAGAGTTTCAAATTTAGTCACAGTAGACGGATCCGCCTTAGTTAACTTATCTGTTCCTATACCAAGTTGTTCTGCTTCTTTGTATAATTCTTGTTCTTCTGCATCCGGTTCACTGTAATATGCTTCAGCATTAGATACTCTAGCAAGAGTCCTATCTGCTCTTTTTAGCAAATCTTCTCTACGTCCTCTTTCTAGTTCTACTTTTCTTTTTCTTTCTTCGTCTTCAAAAGCTATTTTATCTTGTTCCAAGCCTCTTTCTATTTCTAGCTCTACAGTTCTAAACTTATCTTGAAGAATAGTTGTCATAGATTTTTTAACTTCACTAAATGACATTTTTAGTTCTGTTAATTCATCAAAAAGCTCACTTTGTCTATCTATCATATACGCTAATTCTTCGCGTTCATCTTTAGTTCTCGCACCTCTTAATGAAGCTACTCTTTCGCTCATAAGTTCAGCTTTGAAACTTAAATCTTTATATCTTGCTAAACTTTCTTCAAAGTTAAAGTTATCTATTGTTTCTTGATGTTGTTTTCTTTCTTCTTCTGTTATATTGGCAAATTCTTGTTTCTTTACATTTGCGCTATATCTAGTAACTCCATCCATATCTTGATAGCTATATTCTTCTATTCCTTCTACCTTACTAAATGGTGATACTAATATTTCTGATTCTGACACTTGAGTTTCATCTAAAAACTCATCCATATGTATATATGGCACATCATTTAGGGACATGGTAAATAACGCACCATTTCTGTACTCTGTAAAACGCATAGCTATATCTCTATCTGTTGTTGTAGATAGGAATCTTCCGCTCATACCTTCACGTCTTAGTTTGTCCACTTCGTCTCTCGATGTTCCTCTATATACAGTAGTCCTGCCATCTCGTGACTGCAAACTATATTTATACATTGCTGCGTAAAGTTTTGTTAAATATTCTGTATTGCTTTCTATTCCTTCTTTTGAAAAGTCTATTAACCAGCCTTTAGATTGTTGAGCATTTATTACATCTGGATCTATATCCAAAAGCGCATTCATACTAATATGAGCATTAGATATATACCTTCTTACCGCTCCAATCTCTTCTTCTGTTATGTCTAGACTTCTATAGTCTGTTTTGTTCATTTATATCCCTCTTATATTATTACTATTAATTAGATAACATTTTTGTATCCGTTTCAATATCTTGCTTACTCATTTTTGCAAAAAATCTTACTAAGAAAGATTTTTTATATCCTTCCATATATTTATTTGCAACATTTTTAGATTCTAAAAGACTTTGTTTTAACCTTTCGATTTCTTGCTCTTTTTTGCTTAATCTGTCTATCATTTCTTTAGACAATTGTTCTTTTTCTTCTACTAGTTTTTTGTTTTCTTCTTTAGCTTGTTCTAATTGTTGTTTGTCTGCTTTTTCCTTAGTTTGTTCTAGAATTGCTCTAGTCGTTGGAAACTCAAATACTTCTTCTTTGCTTTCCTTTAAAGGATTTGGATAAAACATTTTCTTAACGTTTAATAACATTGTTGTTTCTATATCTGTAGAATTATCTATTAGCGGACTACTATTTACTGATACATTTTTGCAAGCAACTTCTCTTAAGAATTTACTTCCGTTTTCTGCATTATCTGTAAATATTGCCGCACTAAATCCTGCAGTATTTAGATTTACCATACCTATAGCTTCATCTAAATCCAACACTTCTATACTTTCATAGAACGGTAAATTTATTCCACTTTTAACATATACATCTATATTAGGATTTGCATCTAATATTTTAACTATTAATTCCATATTAGTTTCATCCTCTATGTATATATCATAATGATTGTAGCCACTAGAAATTACCTCTACTGCAGAAGATAAGTTTATTTTCTTTCTAAACTCTTTATCCCCCAAAGCCACTACCTTTTTAATACTTGCCGTGTTAGATAATAATTCCTCATATCTAGTTGTAAATATTCTTTGAACTAATTTCTTATCTATGCTATATGCCTCAAACACTCTTCTAATTAATACAAGTAACATATCGTTTGTTCCTTGCATGTAATTAGATTCGCTAGAAAATACAACTGCATTGTGTGTTAGAATGGCTTTTAATACCATTTCTAACATCACATATGTGTTTCCATCATATACAACACAAATTGTTCCTAATTTGTCTGTTTCGGAGCCTATCATATAATTTATTTCTTTGTTTTTATTCATAGAGATAACTTTTCTATATTCGTCTTCCGAATTTTGAAAAACATCTTTTAATCCTAAAAGTTTATTAATATTAAGTTCAAAACCATTTTCATTTGCAATATCTATTTTGTTTGCTTCTATTAAACTTTCTTTACTTTCCTCTAATAGATCAAAAATTGTGTCTACAACTTTTTTTCCGTTTAAAGTTATATCCATAGTTGAATGTGCATAAACAGCATCACTTAACATTTCTCTTATGTTGTCCATTATTCTCTAGGCCCCCTTTCTTCATTTTCTTTCTTAATTATTTGAAGTAGTTCTTCTACTTTCAATCTATCCGCTTCAGGTAAGCTATCTATATCTAATACTCTCTTACCATTTGCGGTTATTTGTCTTAATGTTTTCTTTAATTGATAATCTATATGCTCTCTTGCCTTCTTTTGCTCTTCTTCTGGTAGTTCTTCACTTATTGGTGCTGTTAATATGCTAGCCATTTTTACCGGACCGACATCTTCTGCACTATATACTACCGCCATTCTTGCCGTAGCAGCAACCTTTGTTGTTTCAGGATCTATATAATATCCCCTTGCAATTCTTGACATAAGCTCCTCTGGCGGTGTATTTACACCGTCTTTTACAACAGTTACATACTCCAAGTCATCTTTTCCAGCTGCAGTTTCCATCTTTTTCATCATTGTAACAGTTGTCACTGGTAGATTTGAACTATCATATACAGGAATTGTATCTTCATGTACATGTAGATTTTCTAAATTAGAATTTACAATTCCTTCTCTTTCGGCAAGTACATATTGTTCTCTTGCATCTGTGTATGGATGTGGTACCCTTCCGCCTGTTATAACCCCACGTGGATTTGAATCTCTATGAACTTCCTCATCTGTTTTTATAGCACTAGCTATATCGTTATATCCAAGACCTATAGTTACTTTTCCAAGCCTTAAAGCTTCATATTGCTCTTCGGTAATAGTTCCTGCGTCTAGAAGTTCTCTATATACTCTTTCATCTTCCTGCATTAAATCCATAGTAGCTTGCTTGTATACTCCTAACACCGCTCTTGTTAATCCTTCACGACCTTCTTCCGGATGTTCTCTTTCATATGTAGTAAATATCTTGTTTGGTATTTCTATGTTATCGAAACAACCAGTATATTGGTTTCTCCAGAACCAGCTTTGTGCTACTATTCTTCCTTCGCTATCTCTTACAACAAACACTCTACCATCTTCAGATAGTACACTATGTTCCATACTTGTTTGTCCTGCGCCACCAATTTCTTGGCAACAATCTGTTAATGTTCCAATAGATAAAGCTAACGGATCGTCGCATCTTAACATTTCATAAGTATAACCATCTTTTTCCCCAGCAACTCTAGGTATACTTGAATAGTCTCTCATTTGACCTTCGTTGTACATGACTTGTAGTCTATCGAAGTCCTGTTGACTATACCCTGCTATTCTAGCTTGTTCTGCTAACCCTTCATTTCCTATTTCAACGCCATCATAATTATTATTACGTATGTATTCTGCTGCAAGTTCTAAAGTTAATGTTCTGCCTGCATTGTCTCTTGTTATTTCAGAAAATCTTCTTTGTATTAATGCAAGATCTTTTGTATAATCCGGATTAGACATTATTTCATCTTGATGTTTAATAAAGAATTCTACAAATTTAGGATCGTATTTCATATCAAAAGAGTCAAACATTTGATGCGCTTTGGCAGGTGTTAATACATTACTTACATTCGCCGCTTCTAATGCTAAACGTATATCTGTAACTTTTCCATCTGCTAGCTTCTTTGCTTGTTTTTGGTCCACACCCTCACCACGTTCTACAGTTGGCGCTTTATATGTATATCTTCCATCTTCACCTAGTACATAGGCTTCTTGGATTAATGCAAGTTTTTCCGGATTGTCTGCAAATTTAGCCATAACTTTTTCATAATCTTCAGTCGAAATACTATCTGGTGGAAGTGTTAACATATCCACTACTCTTTTATATCCAGCATCATCACCATGGAATGTTCCCATTGCATAGGCTAATTTTAATATAGCTGTTTTACCATCATCGTTAAAGTTAAATCTATCTATTCTTGCTAGTTGAGACCATTTCTTACCATTTGTTAAAAAAGCGTCCATTTCTTGTTCTGGAAAATTAAGCATTACTGTATGGTGTGGTATAAATTTACATCCCGTAGCATTATACCAATTTCCTAAAGTTTGTTCTCTGTGAAGCCCTACCATTTTATCTAAACTTTCTGCACTTCTCCCAGATAATTTAATTGCATTTTCTGCACCTAACACTTCAAATATTCTTGAATATTCACCTGGCATCGCTCTTTGTATATTTTTACCTTTTAAATACTCAGACCATTCAGGATGTTCTTTCATTCTGGCAAATGTTAATCTGTAATTAGAACTATGATGGTTTTCGTATCCATCTGTTGTACCATAATAATCATCATAGAAATATAGTTTTAATTCTTCAGGTGCAGCTTCTGATAAAAACATTTCAGGATGTTTTTCTTTGAAAAAGTCTGGTGCATCTTCACTATATCTAATACCTCTAGATAGTATTTCACTCTCTACTTTAGATTCCATTTTGCTAAGCAGTTCTGGCAAACTTTGTATCTCTGCCATATGAATACCATCTCTTCTTTTATTTAAATATTGTATTGTTCTAGCATTATCTACAGCAAAACTTAGCACTTCTTCACGAGGAACTAACTCTTCTAATACTGAATAAAACTCTCTTGTTCTATTTTCAAAATATATTAAAGGTCTTTCCAAACACATATCTAGATGCACTCCACCTAAATATTCCGCATACTCAGGATGTTCTACTAAATCTTTTAGTTCTATTTTTGTAGTATAGAATTTGTCCTGTAATTCTTGTGGAGCATCATGTGATATAAACAAATCTGGATTTTCTTCTCTAAAAGGCCCTTCTAAAGAACGATAATCTAATTTTACTTTTGCATTACCATCTGTTGTTCCGTAGATAATTATTCTGCGCATTACTTCATTAAACTCTTCTCTAGTATATGGTCTATCTCCCGCATCAAACGGTTTTATATATAAGTTGGCGGGATTATCAAACCATCTATTGCCCGCGTAATGTAAATATGCCGTATTTATATACTTTAAATTTTGAAAATCGTTTGCTGAAAATATTGGTCCATTTTCTCTTTCAAACTCCATAATAGGAGTTAACCCAAATTTTTCAATCACACCAAAAATGTTTCTAGCTTCAGTTCCTTGCATTAATTCAAAAGGAATAAAATCTAGTAATGTCTTTTCATCTACCTCTTCTAGTAGCTTAGGAATATACTTCTCACTCACAGTCATGTTAACTTCAGACGACCATTCCAACAACTCTGTTAAAGAAGCGTAATTTAACGCTACTTTTATATTTTCTTTACTAGCTCCATGACCTATGAAATACTCACTTAATTTTTCTTTGTTTTCTTCTACAGTTGCATCAATTTGTATAATTTTAGATACTCTTACCATTTCAGCCATTCCAGAATCTAATAATTCTGGCATGTTGTCTAATATATATCTATATTTTTCTTCAGTAAGTCCTGATTCTGCTACAAACTCCCTAAATCTTCCGTCTAATCTTGAAAAACATCTTTTTCCAGCGAATATCTCAGGATTATCTTGTATTTGTTCTAATGTTAATTTAGATTCATAAAAAGCTGTCGCTAATTCTTCTTCTCCTTCAGGGAATTCCACTATATATTCAGGCAATCTCGTTCTTGTTAATTCAAGGCCACAATATTTATTATATCTCTCGCTATTACAATACGGACTTCTTAAAACATCTTCAATCTCACTTACAATTACATTTTCTATTTCTTCCGCCGTAGATTCAGGTGTTAATTCAGAATCTTCTATAGCACGAATTAATGTATAATCTAATTCCTTATACGCCTCAATATTTATATTTACTAAATTATGCATTCCAATTTTTCTTGCCACTTCTTTTGCTCTATAGTGCAAATCACCTACTGTGACATCTCCTGCTAGATTCCATGTAACAATATCTTCTAATGTCAGGTTTCTGCTATAGTATCTTTCTCTTACATCCTCATCTGTTATATCTGGTCTAAACCCATTACGTCTAGCTCTTTCTCTCCTTACTTTAGGAGAAAATATAGCCGCCACTCCACTTCTAAATCTCGACTTATACAAACCTGTTTTTCCTAAACTATATTTACTCATATTAACCTCTTATTTATTCTTTCTTAAACACGCTCTTAATCTTATTTATTATTCTGCTTATATATCCTTCTTCAGATTTCACAATAAGCGTTAAGGATATACATTTTCTTCAGTATATTCTATCATTTCATCTTTAAACATATTTCCAACTTCACATACATTTATACAAGATAAATTATATCACATAAGTTTATACTTTTAGCAAGTTTTAATCCTACTTTTACAAATCTTTTTTCTTCTCTTTTATTTGACAATTCTCCCCACCCCTTGTATACTTTATGTATTATGAAATTAGAGTATACAAACACAGAATCTTCAGGATATATGACCGTTTTTAATGTACTTAAAAGCGAATTCCATTTATCTGACAGATTAATACTAAAACTAAAAAGAGAAAAACAAATATATATGCACGGCGAGCCAACTCATGTAAAAAAAGAACTAGTCCCTGGCGATGTTGTATCTGTAGATATTTCTTTTACAGAAGAATCCGAAAACATAGTTCCAACAAAAATTAGCTTAGACGTTCTTTATGAAGATGATGGACTTTTAATTATTAACAAAGGGCCAAACACGCCAGTCCATCCATCTATTAACCACTATGAAGATACGCTTTCTAACGGAGTAAAATACTACTTTGAAAGCATAGGGCTAAAAAGAAAAATTCGTCCAATTAACAGATTAGATAAAGATACTTCTGGAATCGTTCTTTTTGCAAAGAACGAATACATACAAGAAAGTCTTACTCACCAAATGAAGAACGGTATGTTCAAGAAAGAATATCTAGCGTTAGTTAATGGAGTATTAGAAGAATCTCCATTGACACTAGTAAAGAATATTAAAAGAAAATCTGAAAGCATTATTGAAAGATGTGTTTCAGATGATATAGATAGCGAATATGCTGAAACTGTATTTGAAACAATAAAAGAATACAGTGAATATTCACTTATTAAGTGCATTCTTAAAACAGGTAGAACACATCAAATACGAGTACACACTAGTTTCTTAGGACATAGTATTTTAGGTGATACACTTTATGGTAAATCTTCCGATTTAATTTCTAGACAAGCTTTACATGCATACAAAGTAAGTTTTATACATCCTGTTACTAAAGCGCCTATTGAAATAACTTGTAATCTGCCAGAAGATATGCAAAAACTTTTAAGTTAGAATAACGCTTATATTTATTTACAAATTTCGACAATCTGTGTTATACTATTTGCGAGGTGCAATATGAAGAAATTATTAACTATACTAATAGCTTTAGTTATACTAGTTGTTATAGCAGCTGCTGTACCACTAATTTGGTATACTAACGCAATAGGACCTATGAGCGATGAAGCTAAAGATATTAATGTTACAATTGAAATGGGCTCTGGCTCAAGTACGATTGCTAAAACGTTAATGGATGCTGGAGTTATATCTAGCGATGTAGCTTTCAAAATATATGTAAAACTAAACAATATATCTGGATTCCAAGCAGGAGAATATGTATTATCTCCAAATATGGATCTTGAAACAATAACAAAATCTCTTAAAGAGGGTAAGGTTTTTGAAGAACAAGTAAAGATAACTTTTGTTGAAGGTAAAAATATGATGTGGATAGCAAAGAGAATTGCTGAAACTACAGATAACACTGAACAAGATGTTTATGATTTACTTAAAGATAAAACATATCTTCAAAGTTTAATCGATGAGTATTGGTTCTTAACTAACGATATATTAAACAAAGATATATACTATGCATTAGAAGGATATCTTGCTCCTAATACATATCATTTTGCTAAAAAAGATTTAAGTGTAAAAACAATATTTAAGACAATGCTAGATCAAACAGAAAAGATACTTGAAGATTACAAAGATACTATTACAAACAGCAAATATACTGTACATGAAATTATGACAATGGCATCAGTTATAGAGCTTGAATGTCCACCATCTAAAGATAACGAAAACAGAAAAAATACAGCAAGTGTATTTTATAACCGTCTTAAATCTGGTATGGCTTTAGGAAGTGATGTTACAACATACTATGCATTTAAAGTTAGTATGGCTGATAGAGACTTAACAGTAACAGAACTTAATACTTACAATCCATACAATACAAGAGGACCTAAAATGGGCGGGAAACTTCCAATTGGTCCAATCTGCTCAGCATCTAAGACTTCTATAATAGCTGCAATAGAACCTAATAAAGGTGACGATTTATACTTTGTTGCAGATAAAAATGGAAAAATTTATTTTACAGAAACATATTCTGAACACGTACAAGTTGTTAATAATCTTAAGAAAAACAACATGTGGTACGAATACGAAAAGTAATATATACATTAAAAATACAGACTAAAATCTAGTCTGTATTTTTTATTTCATATATTTCGTTAGCAATCTTTGCGAATGTTTCTACCGATACTTCTTCAGCTCTAACAGTTTCTTTTAATCCGACTTTGCTTATTATTTCTTCTATTTCTGTTTTAGTTAATCCACATAATCCACAGTTTGCCAGTGAATTAGCCATTTTCTTTCTTCTTTCAGAGAAAGCTTTCTTAACTAGTTCTTCAAATATTTTCCCATCTTTTATTCCAAGCGCATGTTCTTTCTCTTTATTAGGAGTTATTTTAATAACTGCTGATGTTACATTGGGAGCTGGCACAAACGATGTATTTGGGACTACGAATATTTTTTCAACATCTGCTTGGTAATTAGTATTTATTGTAAGTACACCAAATTCTTTACTACCAGGCTTTGATGCTATTCTGTCTGCTACTTCTTTTTGCACCATTACAGTTATACTTGCGATGTTTTCTTTGTATTCTAACAACTTAAATATAATTGGCGTTGTAATGTAATATGGTAAGTTTGCTATTACTCTAACTTTTCCTTTTACATCTTTAATATATTCCTCCAGATTTACTTTAAGTATATCCATATTTACAATAGTTAAATTGTTATGTGCTGCAAATCTTCCATTTAGTATTTCTATCATATCCGTATCTATTTCAAATGCTAAAACTTGTGCCCCTGTTTGTAGTATATATTCTGTAAGATTTCCTAGTCCTGGTCCTATTTCTATTACAAGATCATCTTCTTTAACATCTGAGTTTTCAACAATTCCGCTTAGAATGTTGTCATCTACAAGGAAGTTTTGTCCGAAACATTTCTTTGCAAACAATTTATTGCTTCTCATTATTCTGTTTGTTATTTCTAAACTGTTCATTCTTTTTATCTCTCCTTAAAAATTAAGAGTGCTAAAAGCACTCTTAAATTATTTTTATTATCTTTCTATTATAATCCACCATTTTTCTCTATTAGTTTAGCATATTTTAATACTCTTGTACCATAATACCAAGAATAAGCATCTCTTCCAGATTCGGCTTTTAAATATTTTCTATATCTGCCTTCTCCCCAGTTATATGAGTTAAGTGCATGCAAGTCTAATTCTTCACCGCTTGCAGAACCTTTCCAAGATTTATAGTATCTACTTAACCAATATACACCTGCGTGTATGTTTTGATATGGATCAAATAAATCTGTTGTTCCTATTTTTTTCTTTAAATAAGCTAAGTTTGATGGGTTTATTTGACACATTCCATGTCCAGTCTTGCTCTTTGCTTCTACCCTGTAATTACTTTCAACCTTCATTAATCCTAAAAATACTAAATACGGAACATCGTATTTTTTACATATATTATATGCGAATTTTTGAAGATTTAATGATAAGTTTATATCATATTTTTTAAATGCAGCATCAACTTCTAAATCCTTTGCTGTTATTCTTGCTGCACTGTATCTAGATGTTGGTACTATTTTTGTTCCAACTTCTATTACTTGATCTACTGGTTCCTTTTGTATTGTTTCACTAATTATGTTTGTTGAAATTAGGTTGTTGTTTGCATCGTATTTCGCTGTATACACAACCATCTTTTGCCCAGATTCACCTTTTTGTAATGTGTTTTTAGTTCCTCTATATAGATTCGCATTAGATTTTTCTACTTCTTCGTAATCTATGTATTGGATTTCTTCTATTATTCTTTCAGTCGTACCGACTGTTACACTCGCTCTATATTCCGAAATGTCGAGCACAGCTATTTCATCTTCGGAATATATTCTGATTTCCATGTTATCTTTAAGGATTGTTTCTACATTTGGATATACTATAGCTTTTTCATCTATAGGTATATTATTTTGCATTAACATTCCTTCAACAGTATTAGACATTGTATTAACTGTTATTCTTTCACCATAATAATTTATAGTTACAGATTTTGTTTGAAAGCTAACTACAACTAAACCTACTGTTACAAACACCACCATACATGTAAACATTACAGTGAGTTTTCTTAACATGTAAAGTTTATCCTCTTTCAATAAGACTCCTCCTTACGACATGGTCGTACGCTATAATTATACTATCTTTTATGTATATTGTCAATTCCACACTATTTCACATATTCTTTTACTTTGCAAAATTGTCTCAAACGCTCTATATTCTAATATATTCCTTGTTTTATATATTATGTACAAGTGTGAATTAATATATTGCATTTTGAATTTTTTAATGATAGAATGTAACCATTAGGAGGTATTCAATATGGGATGGATTATATTTGGTGTAGTCGTTGTAGCTATAGCACTTTGGTTTGTTGGTGTATATAATAAACTTGTATCATTAAAACAAAGAGTTGAAAACGCTTGGGCACAAATAGACACACAACTAGTAAGAAGATTTGATTTAATACCAAACTTAGTTGAAACTGTTAAAGGTTATGCTAAGCACGAATCTGATACTTTAGAAAAAGTTATTGCAGCTAGAACTCAATACATGTCTGCAAATGGCGATGTTTCTAAAATGGCTGAAGCCGAAAATGTTCTTTCTGGAACATTAAAAAGCATTTTTGCATTATCTGAAGCTTATCCAGAATTAAAAGCTAATGTTAATTTCCAACAAATGCAAACTGAATTAACAGGAACTGAAGATAAAATAGCTTACGCTAGACAATTCTATAACGATACAGTTCAAATGTTTAATACAGAAATCTTAAAATTCCCTAACAATATAGTTGTATCTATATTTGGAGCAGGAAACTTTACAAAACAATCATTCTTCGAAGCAGCAGCTGAAGAAAAGAAAAATGTAAGAGTACAATTCTAGAGGTGAATTATGATACTTAAAAGTGTACAAGATAATAAAAGGTCTTCGTTCTTTATAGTATCACTGTTTATTGTAATTATTATGGTAGGCGTATACTTTGTATGCTATGCTTTGGATTTAGGTATTTTATCTATTCCAATAGCCGTAGTAGGTGCAGTAGTGCCTGCCATAATTTCTTATAATAACTGTGATAAAATAGTTCTATCACTAAATGGTGCTAGACCAGCTACAAGAGAACAAGATTTATTATTAAGTAATTTATTAGACAATATGTGTATTGCTTCTGGTTTACCAAGGCCAAAGCTTTATGTTATAAACGACGCAAGTCCTAACGCATTTGCAACTGGTAGAAATCCAGAAAATGCAGTCATATGCGTTACAACAGGACTTTTAGAAAAATTAGATAAATACGAACTAGAAGGAGTATTAGCTCACGAATTATCTCATATAAAGAACTACGATATATTATTATCTACAATAGTTTCAATATTCGTAGGATTTGTGGTTATACTTTCAGATTGGTTCACTAGATGGAGTTTTAGACGTAGCAGTAATAGCGACAACAAAAATCCGCTGTTTGTTATAATTGGAATATTATTCTTAATACTATCTCCAATATTTGCTACACTTATGAAGCTTGCAATATCTAGAAAAAGAGAATTCTTAGCAGATGCTTCTGCTATAGAAATGACTAGAAATCCAGATGGATTAATTAGCGCATTACAAAAGATAGCTTTAGATCCCGATGTACTTGAAGCAGCAAACAAATCTACAGCTCACATGTATATATCTAATCCGCTTAAGGATAAAACTTCAGATTTGTTCTCTACACATCCAAGTACAGAGAAGAGAATCGAAGCACTAAGACATATTAATTAGTCGGAGGATATACAATGGAAAGATTAAGAGGATTTGAAATAGCTAAAGGGTGGGAAGATAAAGGTATTAATCTTCCAGTTAGAAAAACTGCTCATTCAGCAGGATATGATGTTGAAGCAGCTGAGGATATTGTAATTCCAAAATTTACACCTGGTTGTAAACCAACATTAATACCAACAGGACTTAAAGCTTATTGCCAAAACGACGAGTGTTATCTATTATTAAATAGAAGTAGCGGTCCGAAAAAAGGATTTATTCTAGCAAATAGTGTTGGATTAATTGATGCAGATTACTATGGCAATCCAGATAACGATGGACATTTTTACTTTGCATACTTTAACTGCAGCGACCATGATATTGAAGTAAAAAAAGGAGATGCAATTGGACAAGTTGTATTCCAAAAATATCTTACTGTAGATAACGATAACGCAACTGGTACAAGAGTTGGCGGTTTCGGAAGTACAAGCAAATAATTATTAATAAAACAAGTAATAAAACCAGATGCTCTCTGGTTTTATTTTTATCCAATTGTATTTTATAGCTTACTGTGATATAATGTTTTCACCAAACTTAATTAAAAATTCTTATGATTAGGAGGGTTCTTTTATGGTACACAAAAAAATCGGTTGTGCCATTATCGGTTATGGCGGAATGGGTAACTGGCACGCCAACAAAATCACCCACGAGATGGGAGAATTCGCTGAACTCATTGGAGTTTACGATACTAATCCCGCACGGAATCAAGTAGCCAAGGAAAAAGGATATCACTTTTACCTTGATGAAGGCGAATTGCTTGCTGATGAGAACGTCCAGCTTGTGATTATCGCAACACCTAACGACGTCCACAAAGACATCGCAATCAGAGCACTTGAAGCAGGCAAGCACGTAATCTGTGAGAAACCTGTTACTATGTGTTCGCACGACCTCGAAGAAATAATTGAAGTAGCAAATAAGACCGGTTTGCTCTTTACTGTACACCAGAACAGACGTTGGGATGAAGATTTCCTTACGATGAAGAAAATCTTTGATGACAATACGCTCTCGAATGTGTACAGAATCGAATCCAGAGTTCAGGGTTCGCGTGGAATTCCCGGCGACTGGAGAAACCAGGTAGAGCACGGTGGCGGCATGGTATATGACTGGGGTATTCATCTTCTTGACCAGGCTCTTATGATGACCGGAACAAGAAAAATCCAAACAGTATATACCGAGCTTACTAACGTCACAAACGAAAATTGTGATGATGGTTTCCGCACTACGCTTATCTTCGACGATGGTCTTTCCTTCTATGTTGAGGTTACCACCAGCAACTTCATCTCTCTTCCCAGATGGTATATGCTCGGCGAGAATGGTACTGCTGTTCTTAACAACTGGTCTTGCAACGGCAAGATTGTTATGGTCTCTGACTGGGAGAACAAAGATGCTGTACCTATCGTAGCCGGAGCAGGTATTACCAAAACCATGGCTCCCAGAGATAAAGACTCCATCAAGGAATATCCTCTCCCTGTACAGAAAGAAAACTGGGGCGAGTATTACAAGAATGTATTTGCTTACCTTAGAGGTGAAGCAGATATTATTGTAACTCACGACCAACAAAGAAGACTCATCAAACTTGTTGAGGCAATCTTTGCTTCTGGATATTCTGGAAGAGTCGTAGAATTTGAGAACGGACTTTAAACAAAACAACACCAGCTGTTTAATTACAGCTGGTGTTTATGTTTTATATATGTTTTATTTCAGATTTTTTATAGAATTTGGGCATTTCATTTTTATTTGCTATTTCTACTAGCATGCTATCATTTTTCTCGTCTATCCAAACAATAAATCCTCTTTCACCTGTTTCTTTTATTATGACTTCGTCATGCTCTTTATATTCTTCATCTTCTTTTGCCATTCTATTAAGTATATTTGCACCTACTCTCCCTATTTCATTTTCAAAGCCATCATCACCAATGCCTTTTGTTCTAATTAATTCTTGTATAACTTCAATTACCTTAAACAATTGTTCTTCTGACATATTTTTATTTACCTCAAAAGGTAAATTTAAGTCTTTTATATACATTCTTTCTTCAACACTAAAATTGTATTCTGTATCTTCTTCAGAAGATTCTAATTCAGACAATCTTTGTGCCACTTGTATTACTTCTACTGAGGATACTGTTTCTTCCCTTATTGAAATTAAATATTTCATCATTGCTTCTTGTTGAAACTTTTGTTCCAATATTCTACTTAGATGCCCTGCAATATCTTCTCTTAATCCTTGATTAATTAATTCGTTTAGTATTTCTTCTTGCATACTTTCCTCCTTTACTATAACTAATATTTATGTTATACTTTTATACATAAGAACCAGCTGCGGTTGATAATCCCGTACCTCGTTCTTTATTAAATACAAACCCGTAGTTTTCTACAGGCCTAGAGCCGTTAAGGGTTTGTATTTTTTATACCTGATAGTTCCTCCATATATTAACATTAAACTTGAAACATCCTTTTTAATATATAACTTCTAATTTTAATCCTTATCTTCTTCCAAAGATTCTAACTTAGATAACTTTTGTGTAAGCTGTATCACATCCAGTTCAGTTACCGTTTTATCTCTTGCCGAAATCAGGTACTCCATCATCATTTCTTGGTGTACTTTGTTTTTTAACAGCCTACTTATCATACGAGCCATATCTTCTCTCATACCTTGTGTTAATAACTCATTTAATATTTTTTCTTGCATATTTTACCTCTTTTTATTCCACATCTAGCAATGTATACAGCTAATTTGAGAAACAAATTTATACCATTTTCTATATATAATATCCACTACATACATCTCATCTAATTCTTCTAAATTCTCTCCATATTTCGCTTCGATTTTTTCTATAATTGGGCAAACTACTTTTGCAAGCAATTTTACCACTAAATCTCTAATTGATATAAATGGCTTCATATATTCTTTATCCAGCCACCAATAAATTAATACCGGTGGTATGTGTTTATATTTTCGTTTTGCAAAAGCTTTCCCAATAATATGCGTTAACTCTTTTCTTCGCATTTGTCTTATATAAGTTTTCTCTAATATATCCCCTTCTAACCATGGACATAATATTAGTTTGCTTCCGTTTCTTTCCACATTCTTCACCTTCTACCGTTATATTACCACTTGTTTTATTGTTTTGCAAGAAAAGAATTAGCCAAATCGTAGTGCATCGATTAAAACCTTCTCTACATCGTTGGCTAATTCTTCTATTAATAGTAGAACGCCACAAAAATTAGATGTCAACACCAACAATTATTCAATACAGGGAATTAACAAAAATGCACTTGCTGTTTATTTTAAGTAACTAGTATATATAGATCTCTTTATTAATCTTTCTTCAAATGCACATTATAAAAAACACCATATGAGTTTTTCTCATACGGTGTTTATTTTTAATCTTCAATTGGAATAAATAGTTTACAACAACATTCTCCAGTTTCGATAAACTTGTCACAAGGGCAAAGAGTTGTTTCGTTCTTCTCCACTCTGCAAGGACAATGTCCATCTTTTTTTAATGTTCCTGTTATTATTTTGTCTACATATTCTCTATTTGGATTTAATCTATATCCTTTCATATAACCTCTCTTATTTTATACTTTTTGTGAAAAGACGCTTCTATTTTGTTCTTTAAGATATATCTCATCTTTTAGAACCACTTCATTAGTTGCTAATGATTCTTGTACATCAATTATTCTTTGATTTGAAGAACCTCTAAAGAATAGTTTTGGATCCTTGTTTTCTTCTTCAAATTTTCCATCAACTAAGATATCCACATTCTTTAATAATGCTGGTGTTTCTTCCCACATTGTACACATTTTATCTCTTATTTGTTTATCGAAAAGGAAACCAGAATACGCCCAAATTGTTTTATCTGGATATACTTCTCTTACTCTGTTAGTTAACTCAACTAACGCAGCTTGGTTTTCTTTTTCGAATGGTTCTCCACCTAAAAGCGACAATCCTGTTATATAGTTTGGCTTAAGAGCCTCTAATATTTCATTTATTGTATCTTCAGTAAACTCTGTTCCGTAATTAAAGTCCCATGCTTCTTCATTAAAGCAGCCTTTACAATGATGTCTACAACCACTAACAAATATTGAAACCCTAACTCCTGGTCCATTAGCTATATCCATTTTCTTTATTGTAGCGTATTTCATAATCTTTCTCCTATAAATGTAGTACTCTTGCTTTTATCTCCTTTGTTTTTCCTTCATTCCAGAAGTTTTCTCCTAGATATCCACAAGTACGTCTTGTAACGTTCATTTTTCTCTTATCTTTGTTTCCACAACTTGGGCATTCCCATTCGTTGTTATCGTTTATTATAATTTCACCATCAAACCCACAGCAATGGCAGTAGTCTGATTTAGTATTAAATTCTGCATATTGAATATTATCATAAATAAATCTTACGATATCTTCTAATGCATCTAAGTTATGAGTGATATTTGGTATTTCTACATAAGATATTGCTCCACCTGAAGATATTGGTTGGAATTCACTTTCAAATGTAAGTTTTTCAAAGGCATCAATTTTTTCTCTAACATCTACGTGATAAGAGTTTGTATAGTAACCTTTATCTGTTACATCTTTGATATCTCCAAATTTTTCTTTATCTATTCTAGCAAATCTATAACATAAGCTTTCTGCTGGTGTTCCATATAGACCAAAACCTAAACCTGTTTCTTTCTTCCAAGTTTCACAAGCAGCTCTTAATCTCTTTATAACTCTTATAGCGAAGTCTTTACCTTCTGGAGTTGTATGAGATACACCTTTCATAAGTTTTGTTACTTCGTATATTCCTATATATCCTAAAGATATTGTAGCATATCCATCTTTTAAGAACTTATCTATTTTCTCACCTGGTTGTAATCTTGCTATTGCACCATATTGCCAGTGTACTGGAGATATGTCTGATGTAGTTCCAAGTAATGCATGGTGTCTACACATTAATGCTTCATAGCAAAGATCTAACCTTTCATCTAATAGATTCCAGAATTTTTCTTCATCGCCACCAGCAATGATACCGATTTGAGGTAAGTTAAGTGATACAACACCTTGGTTAAATCTTCCTTCAAATTTGTAATTTCCTTTTTCATCTTTCCAAGGAGATAAGAAGCTTCTGCATCCCATTGGGCTGAACACATTACCTTCGTAGTTTTCTTTCATCTTCTTAGCTGAGATGTAGTCTGGGTAAAGTCTCTTTGAAGAACATCTAACCGCAAGTTTTGTTAAGTAATCAAATTCCCCACCCGTTAGGTTGTTGTGCTCATGTAATACATATATTAGTTTAGGGAATGCTGGTGTTACATATACACCTTTTTCATTCTTTATACCTAAATATCTTTGTCTTAATATTTCTTCAATGATCATAGCTGTTTCTTTCTTGTACGGATCATTTTCATCAAGATTTAAGAATATTGTTACGAATGGAGATTGTCCATTTGTAGTCATAAGTGTATTTATTTGATATTGTATTGTTTGAACACCTGCTGCAAGTTCATCTTTAAGTCTATCTTGAACTATATTTTCTATAGTCTCTTCAGATAATGTTCCTTTATATTTTTCTTCTAATTTAGTTTTGAATTTTTCATAGCTCTTTCTTAAGTATTTACCAAGATGTCTAATTTCTACAGATTGACCACCATATTGGCTACTTGCAACTGCAGCTATTATTTGAGTCATAATAGTACAAGCAACTTGGAAGCTCTTTGGACTTTCGATTAATTTTCCGTTCATTACTGTTCCATTTTCAAACATATCGCTTATGTTTATTAAGCAACAGTTAAATATTGGTTGTAAGAAGTAGTCTGCATCATGGAAGTGTAGAACACCATCTTCATGAGCTTTAGATATTTTTTCTGGAAGTAACATTCTCTTTGTTAGGTCCTTAGATACTTCTCCTGCTATTAAGTCTCTTTGTGTTGATGCAATATGTGCATTTTTGTTAGAGTTTTCTTCCATAACATCTTTATTGCTATTTCTAATTAAAGATAATATAGATTCATCTGTTGTGTTAGATTTTCTAACTAAAGCTCTTGTATATCTATATACTATATATGCTTTTGCTAGTTCGAATTTTCCAAGTTCCATTAATTTTTCTTCAATAATGTCTTGAACATCTTCAACTAACATTCTTTTTTTCTTTAAGCCTTCAATATGTTTAATTATACCCTCTATTTCCTCGCATGAAGCCGTTTCACAATCTGGCACTTCAGCGTTAGCTTTTCCAATTGCTATGCGTATTTTCTCCGCATCATATTCAACGATTTTGCCGTCTCTTTTTACTATTTTCATATTAACCTCCCCCGATTTCCTATACCGCTATTGTACCCCTTAAAAAATATTTAATCTGTTGCAAATGCAACTTTTTTGTGATATTATTAAAATAATTTTAGAGGTGATTTTTTTATGGTAAACTGTGACCTATTCAAACAATTGACAGAGCAAGAGTTTCAAAAAATTTACAAATGTTTTGAAATTAGAAATATTTTTTTCAAGAAAGATCAGACAATATTATCTAACACCAAAAACGCCGGAACCGTTGGCGTTGTAATATCCGGCGACGCTCAACTTGTGCGCGTGGATTACAAAGGAACTCGTACACTATTAGCAGAATACGGCCCAGAAGATACGTTTGGAGCAATTTTCTCAAATATTTCTAACGGCGAAATTTCTGTTCAAGCAAAAACAGATTGTGAGATTATGTTTGTAGATTATGAACATATAATTAATAGATGTAAAAAGAATTGTCCTTATCATAATACCGTTATCCAAAACATGATAGACATTCTTGCAAAAAGAATTTATGTGCAAAATGAAAGAATCGAAATATTAACCAAAAGGAGCACCCGCGAAAAGTTACTTGAGTACTTTCATGCCCTAGCCAAGAAAAGCTCCTCAAAAACCGTTTACGTGCCTTTTACGTACACAGATTTAGCAGACTACCTTAGCATAGATAGAGCTGCTATGATGAGGGAACTAAAATATCTAAAAGATGATGGTATAATACGCACTAAAGGAAGAATGGTTAAATTAATAACCATGTAAAAAAGAAGCACAGGAATATATATAATATATTCCTGTGCTATTATTTTTAATATTCATAAATATTTCCGTTGTATGTTAGAAGTTCACCTGCATCTGTTAAGAATACCATCATTTTATATTCAGCTCCCATACATGCCATATCTATTATCTTGTACTCAGATAATGCCGTAAGCTCTGTCGTAACCCCGTTATCCATATTCACTTCATACGCTTTACCTTCATGTGTTACTACATACGCTTCCGTTACCTCCACATCTATTAACGCATTAATTGTTCTATATACATGTGTTTTTTTGCCTTGGCCTGATATAAGCGATAAATTTTTAACCGTCCTTGGCGATTTGCCTATTACAATAAAAACTCCTTCTTCTCCTTCACAGTATATTTCTCTATAATTCTCTCCTTCACCTATTTCTTCATGAGAATCTGCCCACACTATATTTTTATATTTAGCATATGGATCTAAAACTTTTACTTCGTCTAGACCAATTGCTGTTCCACTTACTACATCGTATGCAGAAACTACATCATATTTAACCGTCTTCGGGCCGTTTTTAGGCGTTATTACCATGTTTATAGAATATGTATCTTTAAATTCATAAAAGTCTATCGATTTAACATCTGACATCACTTGAGTTGCTATGCTTGAAGTACCATCATATTTGAATAAGTAACCTTTTGAAGTAAGTATTAAAATACCTTCCTCGTTGGCCATCTCTATTATTTTTGTTGCTGCTACCTTTTGCTTAGCTTTATTTACTATTTGCTCGTATTCATTTTTCTTTGCATTCCAGTGATACAAATAATTGTTAGAATCGTATGGTATTTTTGATGTACTACTATTTGATATTATTCCTACAAAATCATATTTGTCATGTGGGATTTTATTTATATCTATAAGTTCTCCGTTTTCTGTTAAAAAATATATACACTCTATTGAATTTGTGTCTCTATATATCATTTCTAGAGCTTTCATATCTTCTAGGTGTCTTGTTACATTATCTACTTCTCCACCTGGTGTCATAAAATACACATTAAACGACCAGACTTCACCTTCTTCTGTTAATAAGTATACTTTAGAAGTAGAAATAGATTTAACCACTTCTATAGCCTTGTATGTTCCTTCTATATTTAGCTCTAATTCAATTTCTCCATAATACACTTTATTATCTTTAATCTTTGCTTCTCCAGATTTAGTTGATGACCATGTTAAATTCTTGAAGTTTTCATATGGATCTGTAACTGGTTCTTTATTTCCTTCCTCATTATTATTACCCGCTTGTTCGTTTGTTTCTCCCTTGAACTCTTCCGGTGTTTTTATTTCTCCTTCAGTCCAAGATTTTACAAACATTCCCACTACTGCTCCACAAATAACAAGTATTGCTAAAACTAAAGCTATTATTAGCGGTATATTATTTTTCTTTTGCAGCGGTTCTTCTATAGGTCCTAAATTGTATTTACTATGTTCATTATTCTCCGGATTCTCTACTAAATTCATATTTGGTGTATCCAATGTGTTTTGTATATTTTCTTGTATAGGTTCTTGGTTTAATATATTATTATCTTGCTCGTTCATATTATTCACCCCTGTTTTCTTTATTCTACTACAACTCTATTCTAACTGCAAGAAAAAAATCATGTGTTAATATGTATAAAAAAGAAATACCTTGAGGTATTTCTTTTTTATTTTTTAATTTTACCTTTTATTTTCAAGTTTAAATTTACTTTTAGTTCTGCTTTATCCACTAGTTCTTTTTGTTTCTTTTTATTCTTAAACATTTTATAAAAGTGCCAAGATAAAAAGGCAACTACAGCTATTACTAATATAACTAGAACTACATTACCAAACACATCTACCACATCTGCAACTTTATGCCATGCTTCTCCTAGAAAATGTCCAGCAGTAACTAAAATTGTATTCCATACGGTTGTACCAATTACTGTGTATGCTACAAACGGGAATATTTTCATCTTTGTCATACCCGCTGGTATTGAAATTAAACTTCTAACTATTGGTATGCATCTGCAGAAAAGAACTGTTATATTACCTCTCTTTTCAAACCAAGCATTTGCTTTTTCTACATCTTGAGGTTTAAAACCAAGCATCTTTCCTACTTTTCCATCTAACCATCCTGCTATTACATCTTTGTTTACTAGTCTGCCAATTGCATACAACGCAAAAGCCCCCACTACCGCACCTATTGTTGCAAATAATATTACAAGTGGTACTGTCATAGTTGATTGTGTAGTCATAAACCCACCTAGAGATAATATTATCTCAGATGGTATTGGCGGAAACAGGTTTTCTATTAATATTAACAATCCTATACCTAAATATCCCCAATCATTCATTATTTCTATTATAAATTCTTGCATTTGTTTCTCCTATACATATTAAGTCTATTCATCTACATCGTTAGATATTAATAACCATAGTGTTTTTGCTATAATCTTTAAATCCAACCAAAAACTCATGTTATCATAATACTCTACGTCATATCTTAGTTTTTGTTTATGAGATATTGTTCTACCGCCATTAACTTGAGCAAGCCCCGTTAAACCCGGTCTCATTTTGTATCTCTTTGGATCTATTTCTCCTTCTGGTAATTCTTCACCCGGTATAAACGGTCTAGGACCAACTAACGACATATCTCCCTTTAATACATTTATTAATTGTGGTAATTCATTTAATCTTAATCTATCTATTAACTTACTTACTTTTGTATAACTTTCTTTATATCCATTAGCTTCACAAGGATATACTTTTGTTCTAATCTTATACATAGTAAACGTCTTCTTATTCTTACCTTCACGTTTTCTTAGTCTGTTATATATAGGCAAACCCGTATCAAAGTATGTAATAATTATTGTTAAAATAATTAATGGCCATACTAGTAATAGTAATCCTAATGCTATAACAAAATCTAAAAAAGGTTTAATGAAGTTTCTATACATTTCTTCACCTCTATCGTGCTACATATTTTATCACAGTAACACTTGCTTTTCAATAATTTAACGTGGTTTTACTCGGCTAACCATAAGCAATACAATGTTTCGTCTACCACTACATCTTCTGGTGTAAACACTGCATTTATTGTAGCTGCTGGGCTTGCACTTCCAACGCGCGCTTTAGACATGCACATTTCCTTATCTGCCATAAATCCTTCAGAAATATATGATGTTGTAAATGGTTTGAAATCTATTTTAGCGCATTTTACTAATTTCTTTCCTGCAGCTATCGCAATTATATTTGCTTGTTCCTCTGCATCTTTATATGCCATTGTTAAAACATCTTGTCTGCATGCTTTTATATCGCTTACTGTAAAATCTATATCATAAGATGGTGGATTTTTTAACTCTGAAGTTTCTTCCATAAGTTTTGTTACTTTAGATTTGTCATAATCAAATTCAATAGTTGCTTCTTGATTATATGTATAGCCATCAAAATCATAATTTCTGTTTTTTTCATTATATTTTGTTTTTTGACGCACTACAAATCTATTAGTTTTCATGTCCGTATCCGAAAAACCATTTGGTTTAAGTATCTTTTCTACATATTCAAATACCATATTAGCTCCGCCTTCTAGCGCACTGTTATATGTTCTTTCGTTATAATTAAATCTTAAGTTAAATATAACTCTATTTGGTGTATATTTACTTTCACCTTTTCCTTGTACAATAATCTCCATTTTCTTTCCTCCTGTAATTATTGTGCTTTTCCACATTTTTTGCAAAATCTAGAATCGCTGTCTATACTAACACCACAATGCTTGCAATACATAGTTCCGCTTGCTGCAAATCCTTCTTTTACCGTTTGAGCCTTTGTTCTAATAGCTCCCTTTTCTATTTCAGCTTCCATTTCTGCTACTTCTTTTAATGCATCAGCGTTTTCTTCTAATATACTTTTCTTAACATTTATTGCTGTCTTGCTTAAATCTTTAAGTCTTTCTCCCATATCTCCTTCAGTCATATCTTTAAGAATTTCCATATTACTCTTCATCATGTTTTTCATAACATTACTTCTACCTCTTGATGAAATAGTAAAATACAATATTAATCCTATTCCTATTATCGCTATTACTAATGGTATAAATGCTAAATATTCTCCCATATCTTTTCCCCCTTACATATATATTCCTTCTCCAATTATACTATATCTATTTTCAATTTTAAAGTATGTTTATACTAGTATCTCTATACAAAAAAAAGAGAGGTTTCCCTCTCTTTTTATTCTTGTGTAAGACTTGCAAAAAAATCCACATCATTCTTTGCAATCAACTCTACCTTTCCACAAACCTTGTTTTCCTTTCTCCTTTTTCTTAAAAACTCAACTCCTTTATTATTCATAACAACCATACGAATATTGGGATTAAGTTTAAGAATCTTGTCTGCAAGTTCAAAACCATTCATTTCTGGCATTTGATACTCCGCAATTACAATATCTACATTTCTATCATTGGTGATTTGTCTAAGTACCGCATACGGATACGTAAACGACCTGCAGTCTACATTTTCTGAAGCCGCTAAGAAATCTTTAAGCGTTTCTGCGTAATTCAGGCTGTAGTCTACTACTATAATTTTTTTCATAGCAAGCTCCTTTCAAATTATTGAAAAAACATATTATTTTAACCATATAAATTATATCACAAGAACTCGCAAAACACAACAAAAAGCAGGTATTGCTACCTGCTAATTTGGCTCCTCAAGTTGGACTCGAACCAACGACCTATCGGTTAACAGCCGAGCGCTCTACCGACTGAGCTATTGAGGAATATATAAAAATTGGCGACCCCCTATTTTCCCGTTTAAAGTATCTTCGGCATCG
>JAZTYX010000027.1:0-8726 GCA_045637095.1 Clostridia bacterium
GTATTCATATAGTCAAGTGTATTATATTTCGTATAGAACAATACCAACATATAATTAGCATTTACTTTATTTGTTACATACGTAGTCGCATCAACATTTCCGTTTTCTTTCATATAAACTGTAGCTTCGCCAAATGTTTCGAAATAATATATTTCTGCATTCTCGTTAAATTTAGTTGTGTAATATGAAATAAATAAACCAAATTGTATAGCAAACATTATTAATACTATAGCCAGTAATTTATTGCTTCTTTCTCCCAACCATTCTAAACCTTTTAGAATAAATATTAATATTGGTATGTATATAATATGTATTCTGTTTATATTAACTCCTATCATTAATGTAAATATTGTTGATGCTACAAATATACACATCACTATGTAATCGTAATTAAATTCTTTTTTTCTACATTTAACAATTGCAGATATTAGTCCAATTGTAGACAACACCATTGAGAACAAATAATATGTACCATAATCCCATGCTGCATTAGGAAGTCTTTTATCTGCTTTTAAGAATATAGCCAAATTAAAAAAATCTAATAAGCTTTCAAACCACGTCTCTACTCCGCCTCTTGAAAAATTGAATGCTGATTCAGATCTTAAGGAAGATAATTTAGGAATAGAAAAATATTTAGTTGTTATCTCTTCTAAATCTAAGAAGTTTATAATCCAAAATGTTCCTAATGGAATTGCAATTAGCACAAACACTATTCCACTTATAATTACTTGTTTTACTGTTATTTTTTTCTTTACTAACAAATATACAATGCTAAATAGCAAGAATAACGGTACTATTATATATGCTGATGCATATGCATAAAGCGAAATTGAATACATTCCTGCAGATAATGCATATAGCCATGTACTTTTCTTATCTATTGCATAAATTAATAACGTTGTAGCTATTAAAAATAATGATGGTAATGGATTTGCATCAAGCCCCCATCTAGATAACATTATATTCCATGGAGATATTGCTAACACAAACATACCTATTAATGCATATTTTTTCTTAAACATTTTACTTAGCATAAAATATGCACAGGCTAAAGCAATAACAGAAAGTATTGCATTACCTAATCTAAACGCAAACACTGTAGGGCCTAACAACTTCATAAATATCATAGAAAAATACATATAAAATGGTCCATGTCCACCACCCCATGCTACCGGATATATCGGATATACATATCCATTTCTATCATATCCATTTTCTAATAAAGAATAGGCATCATATGCTATTGATGCCTCATCTTGATTAAATCCCGCAGGTAATTTATCCAATCCTATTAATCTTACACATGATCCTATTAATAGTATGAATATAAATATTGTCCATTTGTGTTTTACTTCTTCATACTTTTTAGCCTCTTCAGGTGTCTTATCTATTACCATGTATGCTATAAACATCATAAGAAAAATAAATAAAAAATTAATTGTTATTATCATTCTTTACCTCTTTCTTTTCGTGGTATTCTTTTTCTGTATTTACATTCCAAATATTATCTCTAGCTTCTACTCCAGACTTAATATTTTTTGCAGCTTCCATACCTGTAACCATTGAGTGATCCATATTGTTATATCTATGTTGTCCATTTCTTCCTATACAATATAAATTGTTATATGTATTTAAGTATTTAATAAGTTCATCCATATTTTCATATGTATCAAAATATGCAGGGTACGCTTTTTTCACTCTTTCTAAATGAGAATCAATAACATCCTCTTTATTTATTATCTTCATCTTAACAAGTTCATTTATAGCAAAATCTGCGAACTCTTTTTCAGGCATATTCCAGTATTCATCACCTTCGTTACAGAAATACTCTAATCCCATCCACACTGTATCTTCAGGCTTTTCTACCATATATGGGGACCAGTTATTAAACACTTGTATTCTACCAATTTTCACACCTGGTTCTTGTACATAAATCCAACAATCCGGAACAATGTTACCAAGCGTTTTTATTTTTGTTTTATTCTTTAGATTTATTTTCTTAACTAATAATCCTAAAGTCATAAAATCTCTATATGGTAATCCTGTTGCAATTTTTAGCATGTCTTCAGGAACGACCTCACCTTTCATGCCACTTACTAAATCTTTTACTGGCATTGATGAAATAAATATATCTCCAGTTAATGTTTCTATATTTCCATTGTGCTCTAAATCTACAGAAACAATTTTACCATTAGATGTATTTATGTTCTTAACGGAACATTCCATTCTAATCTTTCCGCCTTTTTCTATTACTCTAGCAGCTAACGTTTCCCAAAGTTGTCCCGGACCATATTTAGGATACCAGAATTCTTCTATTAAAGAGGTTTCTGTGTTTCCTTTTTTCTTTCTATTAAATAGTTTATTAAACATGTCCTTTAATACTTCTTTTATAGAAAGTCCTTTTACTCTTTGTGCACCCCAATCTGCAGAAATTTTAGAAGGATGTCTTCCCCATAATTTTTCTGTATATTTTTCAAAGAACATACTATACAACTTTTTCCCAAATCTGTTTATATAGAAGTTTTCTAAAGATGTTTCTTCCTTCTTCACTATCATAGATTTAAGATAGCTAAATCCTGCTGATATTGTTCTAAATAATCCCATGTTAGTAAAAGTTTTTACCTTTAGAGATATTGGATAATCAAAAAACTTTTTAAGATAGTATATTCTAGAAACTCTATTTCTAACAAGCATAACTTCGTCTGTTTTCTCTGGATTTGGTCCGCCTTTTTCTAAAGTTTTTTCTCTTCCTAATATCTTGTCGTCTATTGATGGTTCGCCTTGTATAGGCATAAGTTCACTCCAAAACTTCATTACATTTTCATCTTTAGAAAAAAATCTATGTCCACCTATATCCATTCTGTTTCCGTTATATCTTACTGTCTTAGAAATACCTCCAACTTGTGAATTCTCTTCAAGTATTATTACTTCATATTCGTCTTTATTGTCTTTAAGCAGTTCATATGCAGCTGTAAGTCCAGCTGGTCCTGCACCTATTATTATTACTTTTTTCATATATTATTACCCCTTGTACTGTGTATTATATCAGCTCATAAATAGCTTGTCAATTAAAGCGACTAGATGCTTATCTAGTCGCTTTAATCATATTTATTTAATTGTAAATATTACTCCATTATCCACATTTACAGCTGTTATATCATAACCAAATATATTTACCGTTTTCTTAACGATTGAAAGTCCTAATCCCGATTGCCCTTTTTCTCCTTTAACATACGGCAAAAAGATAGTATCTAATACTTTTTCTTTTATTTTTTCACCATCATTAAAGAATGTTATTTCACCTTTTGCTATTTTTACAGTTATATTCGTTTTTGCATAACGTATAAAATTACCCAAAATGTTATCTACTACAGACTCCCACAAATCTTCTGTTCCAACAAATAGTTTTTCATTATCTTTTAATTCATCATCTATATCTAAAATATATTCCATCTCCGAACATATCAACTTATGTTTTTCTATACTTTCTATTATGACTTTAGCTATATCTGTTTTACTATTTTTGTGTTTTTCACTATCTTTCATATAATCTATTTTGTTTATTTGAAGAATTGTTTTTACTTGATTAGACAATATATTTGTTTCTTCTTCTATTACTTTTAATGCCTCATCCTTTTCTATAACGCCATCATTCACACCTTCCACATAACTTTGTATTACAGATATTGGTGTTTTTAATTCATGAGATAAATTTTGAAACATCATATTCTTGTATTCATCTTTTTGTTTTAGTTTAAGTTTAACTTGTTCAATAGTACTGTTTAATTCATTTAGTTCATCATCTACAACAAACTCACGACCTTCTACTACATCATTGGTTATTATAGCTTTAGTCTTTTTTTCAAGTTTCTTTATTTTAGATAATACATATTGAGACCACAATACAAGAAGTATAATAGTTGTTGCAATTGTAATAAGAAGAGTTGGAAGTATTATTCCTAACAACTTATCTTCTTGTTCTGTTATATAACTATCCGGCATTATTATTAAGTTCTTTGAAACCTTTCTTTCACCCCATAAATAATAATATGCCGTACCGTTATTTTCAAACTTCCCTTTAGTTCCCGCTGCTTTATTCACTATTTCTTCAGCGGTCATTCCTGGTACTTTTTGAGTCAAGTTATCTGAAGAATACAAAGCTCCACTTTTCATTATTATTATAAAAGCAATATCTTCTCCCATTTTACTTGTGCCCGGTTCAATATATTTTGCAGGTTGTTCTAAATGTTCATAAATATTCATTTCATAATATGGCTTAAGTATACTTGGAAGTATTATTCCCATCGTAACAAGGCATATTAAAAGTGCAACTAGTGTTACTAACACTAGTTGTTTTGACAATCTCATATTTTCTATTTTTTTAATTTTCATACTCATACTACGATAACCTATACCCATATCCATAAATTGTATTAATATTTAACTTAGGCATTTTACCTCTAAGTCTACGAATTAAATCGTCAACGACTCTATCGCTACCAAAATATTCTGTTCCCCAAACGTTATTTAATATTTCATCTCGTGAAAAAGATTTGTTCATGTTTTCTAGGAACATCATAAGTAGGTCAAATTCAAGCGCAGTTAGCTTAATTTCCTCTTTTCCTTCACTTACCGTCCTTTTATCCCTATTGATTAAATATTCCTCATAAACCACTTTAGAAGCATCTGTCTTATATACTCTTTTTATGATATTTGCAATTCTTAACATTAATTCTTTAGGTGAATATGGTTTTGTAATATAGTCATCACTACCCATTTCAAGACCTATTATTTTATCTAACTCTTGATCACGAGCAGATGTAAATATTACAGGAACAAGGGAATCTTTTTCCCTTATCCTTTTTATTATATCGTATCCACTTATTTCATCACCTAACATTATATCTAAAATCCAAAGATGTACTTTTTCATTTACCTCTAATGCTTGTTTGCCATTAAAACATTGAATTACTGTATAGCCTTCTTTTTCTAAATATGTTTTCACTAAATTGTTTAGATTTTTTTCATCTTCAACTAAACAAATATTATACATTTACCTCACCTATCTTTATTCTGCTAAAGCAAGTGTTACCGTTACAGTTTTATATTCTCCATCTCTATATAACTTAACAGTTAATTTATCTCCTACTTTTTTCTTATTTTTTATTACGTTTATTTCTGTAACTGATGCTACTTTTGTTCCATCAACTTCAACTATTACATCGCCTTGACGTATACCAGCTTTTTCTGCAGCTGATTTAATATCTACAGTTTGAACATACACACCTGGTACTAGGTTATATCTTTTTGCATCATATTCATCTATTTCTACACCGCCAATACCTATATATGGTCTAGCTATTTTTTTATTAGTTATTAATTCTTCAACTATTGGTAAAACTTCATTAATTGGAATTGAGAATCCCATTCCTTCTACACCAGTAGCTGCTATTTTAGCTGTGTTTATTCCAATTACTTTACCACTAGAACTTACAAGCGGTCCGCCGCTATTACCAGAGTTTATAGCTGCATCTGTTTGAATTAGATTGTATGTTGTACCTTCAGCTGTCATTGTTCTATTTACTGCTGAAATATATCCAACTGTTACAGAACCTGCAAATTCTTGTCCTAAAGGATTTCCTATAGCTACGGCAAGTTCTCCCACTTCTACGCCATCACTATCACCAAATTCTGCAGCTGTTAATTTTCCAGCTTCAACTTTTACTACAGCTATATCTGTAACAGCATCTCCACCTACAACAGTTGCTTCTAAACTATCTCCTGTTGAAAGCAACACTTCTACTTTTGCTTTAGTGCTTTTTATAGCTTCTTCTACAACATGATAGTTAGTTATTATATATCCCTCTTTAGAATATACAATACCAGAACCTTCTCCTTCAGCTTCAGTTTCACCAAAGAATGTTTGCGCTTGGTATGTTACCTTTATTCCAACTACAGATGGTCCCACTTGTTTAGAGATTGCAACAACTGGATTTTCTACAGTTGCAAAATTATATGATGTAACTATAGAATTAGTTGTTCCGTTATCACCCTTTACATTAGTTTGTATTTTATCTATCCCTTTTGAATCTAGTACAAGTGATGTTGCAATTATTCCACCTATAACACCGCCAGTTAATCCTAATAACAATGCACCTATTTGTTTACCACCATTACTAGCTCTCTTTTCTACAAAATACTTCATTTCTACTTTTGGTTTTTCTTCCTTTTCTTTTGCTTCTTTCTTTTCGCCTTCAAAAACTATTTTCATTTTATCCTCCCGTTTTTACATATATTATACAATATGTTTTTCACATAATTAACAAAAATAAATGTTAAATTATGTGATTTTTACTTTTTATATTATATACCGCTCACTCTAATATTACAAGAAAAAAGATAATACACAAATGTATTATCTTATATATTTTATTGCGTTTTTAAGTTAAGTGTTGTTTCTGCTTTATTCCCATTTACATCTATAATAACTACATTAGCATTATATGATGTTGCAGTAGTAAGACCATCAAATGTATATGAATTGCTTGTGCCATTTGTTAACAAAACCTTTTTCTTAAAAGAATATGCTTCAACTGGCGCTGTTGCTTTCTTTATATAGTATTCTACCACTACTGGATAATCTGTTTCTTCTAATTTACTAAAAGTTAAATTTACTGTTGCTGTAGTGTTTGTATATGCCATAGATGAACTAGCTATTATTGGCGCTACAAAGTCTGTAGAAACAAAGACATCCTCTTCGGTAACTATAATATTATATACAGAGCTATCGATATTATTTTCTTCAATTGCATTACTTACTGCAAGTTCTAAATCTTCTAATGTTACTAAAGTTTTAGAATTAGCATTATTCCATGCAATTTTTACAATTTCTTTGACTTGTTCTAAATTGTTATCTTTAGTAGTCTTCTTTGCCCTATTTATTATATCTGTATCTTCTAAAAATACTAATGCTGTAGCTGCTAGTATTGCCATAACAAGAATTGTTATACTTAATACTATCATACTTACGCCTCTTTTTTTGTTCATATTTTTACCTCTTAAATTATATAAATATATTATTGTAAAAATAGAGATTTGTCAAATAAAAAATCACGGTTACAACCGTTATTTTTTAACTACTTTTGTCAATGCAAATATTTTACTCACTAATAGTTGATGCAATAATTACTTCTGGTATATTCGAATATATTATACCTTCAATGCCATTATATGTATATTTAGCATATGACCTTACACAAATTTCACGTTCTTTCATTGAGTCTGGTATTTGGTTGAGCGCTGCAACCCACTCATATCTATTATCTTTCTCAGTATATTTTTCAGATTTTATTACAACAGTAGTCAATGCCTCACTATTTGCAATAGTAAATTTATCTAGTGCGTTTTCCTCTGGATTATATCTATCTAATATAGACTTAGGTAAAAACATAGTTCCAAACTCTGTATACTCTAAACCATCTACTTTATTTAAGATACCTTGAAATCTAAGTTTCCATGCAGTATCTTCTTTAACTGTTTCAATCCAATATGTATCAATAATTGAAGTAGTATCTAGTCTTAAAGTTTCTTCTCCAATCTTCAATTCTCCGCCACTTGTTAACATTTCTGTTTTTTGTGAATCTGTTATTATATTGTTTGAATATAATCCTTCAACAAGCTCAAAAGAATTCGGCTTTTGCCCGTTGTTTGCAAGCATCATATCTCCAAGCATTAAATCTATACTTGTTTGAAGTTGATTTTTGTTTGTTAGTTGCGCTGCATGATCTGCTCTATCTATTATTCCCGTGTTACTTAGCGTCAGCACTACACTTGCTGCAAGTATTATCATAACTATTATTGTTATTACTAATACTATTAATGATATTCCTTTTTTCATTTGTTGCCCCCTATATTATTATCTTTTATATACTCCATAATTTTGTTTTCTACTTATTACCTATGAGTTGTTACGGATGCTTCAACTATATTAGAATATATAATGCCCTCTACGCCATTATATACATATTTCGCATATCCTCTTACACAAACAACCGTATCTTTATTACTTCCAGTAATACCTGTAATAGCCATTACCCAATCATATCCAGTGTCGTATTCTGTATATTTTGCTGCGCTACTGACACTAACAGGAGCGCCTGCAGTCTTATTTTCAATATTAAATTTGTCAATCAATTCTACATCTGGTTTATACTCATCTAACCTAGATTTAATTGCTAGTAATGATCCGAATTCTATATATTCCACACCGTCTATTTTATTTAATTTGCTATCAATTCTAATTTTCCACTCATCAGTATCAACATTAGTTTGAACAGTTTCTATCCAACTAGATTTAATAATTGAAGAAGTGTCTACTCTTACAATGCCTTCACCTACTTTTAGTTCTCCACCATTTGCCAACATCTCTGCTTTTTGAGGTTCAGTTATTATATTGTTTGTATATAAATCTTCAACTAGTTCAAAAGAATTAGGTGTTTTCCCATTGTTTTCAAGCATGACATCTCCGAGAAATAAATCTATACTCGTTTGAAGTTGCTTTTTATTAGTTGCTTGTACTGCAAGATCCGCTTTTTCTATTAATCCTGTGTTGCTTAGTGTTATTACTACACTAGCTGCTAGTATTATCATAACTATTATTGTTATTACTAAAACTATTAATGATATTCCTTTTTTCATTTGTTCCTCCTATATTATCTACCTTTTAT
>JAZTYX010000028.1:0-17878 GCA_045637095.1 Clostridia bacterium
AGAAGCTGAACTAAATAAGAAACTTACATTTATAGAGTCTTTTGATAATCTTACGGATGAAGAAGATAAGCCGTTTGGTAAAGGTGTAGAAAATGTAAAATGGTTTGGTATAAATAATGCAAGTAAAGAAAAACTAAATAAAAATGTAGAAGTTTTATTCTATGAAGAAGGAGATAATGAGAATAAAGAATTTGCAGTTAAATTACAGACAAAAGAAGGCGATGAAATTATATTATATAAGACTAAATCAGACATGTCTTTTGATGAAATGTATAAAGTAATTAAACAAAAGGCAGAACAATACAAAGGTAATAAGAAATTTACAAAAGATGATGAAATATTAATTCCATATGTAAGAGTAAATGGATTAATTAGTTATAACGAACTTTATGGAAAAGCAATAAAAGATACAAACGGATTAATTATGTATGATGTTGTACAAAAGGTTAATTTTTATCTAAATGAAAAAGGGTGTAATTTAAAGAGCTCATTAAGTATGGCAACGGAATATTTAAGTGCGGGGAATAGATATTTTTATTATACAGACACATTCGTAATTTTTATGAGTGAGGTGGAAACAGATAAACCATATTTTGCACTTAAAGTAGATGATGACAATATAATAGAGAAAAAAGAAGAAAGCAATTTGCCTAAAATAGTAGACTTTACAGTTGTAGAACCTAAATCGGCTACCAATATACAAAAAGGTGAATACAAATTTTTCGAGGATGAAAAGTATGAATATTATTATGAAAGTAAGAAAACAAAATATGTTGTAGCCTACTTTAATAATGGAGATATGATAACAGTAGAAGAAGCGCGTAAGAATGGTAAAATAACAATTAGTCTCTTAGATGATTATGGCGTAGAATATATTAAGAAAGAAAAAGTAATAGGTAAATGTGGGACAATAATAAAATAGTATAAATACAAGATAAAGTAATAACATTAATATAGTTATTACTTTATTTGCATTTTTCGACAAATTCATATATAATATGCTCACTAGGTGGTAATATGTTAAGACTAGTTGTAGTAAATCCTGTTTGTGGTAATGCAAAAGGTGAGAGGTATTTAAAAGGTATTAAAAAGGTATTTGAAAATATAAAAAAAGATGGATTAATACCAAATGATGAAGTTGTATTTGAACTAACAAAATGTGTAGGAGATGCAACTGTAATTGTAAAGGAATATATTAAGAAATATGCTAAAGAGGAAATTGTGGTATATGTTGTAGGTGGAGATGGAACTTTAGGTGAAGTTGCTACTGCGTGTATAAATGTACCGAATATATCTATCGTAGCGATTCCAAAAGGTACAGGAAACGATTTTTCTAGAATGTTAAACGAATATACTGGCATGAGAAAAATAATCCGTAGAAGCCTTGTAAATGAGCCTGAAATGGTAGATAGTATACTACTTAATAAAGATAAAATCTGTATTAATGTATTAAATACAGGACTTGATGCAGCTATTGCAGATAATATGAATTTGTTTAGAAAATGGACATTCTTATCTGGTAGTATGAAATATAAATTAGCAATTGTATATACATTATTTAGGGCTAAACAGTACAGATTAAAGATAAGAGTAGATGATAAAATATTTAAAGGAAAATTTACTCTTGCTGCCATAGGTAATAGCAAATATTATGGTGGTGGAATTAAGATTTTACCTAATGCAGATATGTCTAATGGAATACTTGAAGTATGTTTAATTGATGCAACAACAATGCTTCAAAAACTAAACTTCTTACCTAAACTTATGAAAGGTAAGCATGAAGGACTTCCTGTTGTGCATATGTTAGAAGGTAAAGAAATTAGTGTTGTATCATATAAAAAGATACCAGTAAGTATTGATGGTGAAATAATACACACTAATAGATTTAAGGCTAAAATATTAGAAAAAAGTATCAAAATAATAAAAACGCTTGACAAATAGCGTTTAATAATATAAAATAATTTGTGTTCGGTGGATATAGCTCAGTTGGTTAGAGCGCCAGGTTGTGGCCCTGGAGGTCATGGGTTCGACTCCCATTATTCACCCCACAAAACAATATATTGGGATGTCGCCAAGTGGTAAGGCACCACACTTTGACTGTGGCATTCGTTGGTTCGAATCCAGCCATCCCAGCCAAATATGAACACTCGTAAGGGTGTTCTTTTTTGTTTGCATATTTACATGTTTTCAATTGACAAATCATTAATTTTTTTGCTAGTATATATAGTATAAATAAGGGGGAAAATATATGGAAAACAAAAAAAGCAACTCAAAAGTTATATGGGTAGTGTTAGCGTTTGTGTTACTATTAGCTATAGCAGTAGCTGGATATTTTTATTCAACAGCAACAACTACTGTAAATGTATATAGAAAAATAGTAACAGGAACAGTAAATAACGTTTTTGATACACAAAAAACAACTAAAAGAACTAAAACAAGTGTAGATATGCAGTTAGATTGTGACATGGATTTAATAGACACAGAGCTATATAAGGTGCCTATAATTAAAACAATAAAAGACACAACATTAGTATTTAATGTGCAAGCAGATCCTGAAACTAACAAAGCAGTTATGCATATGAAATCTAAATATGAAAATGAAAAGATATTAGATGCATCAATATTTATGGATCTTAAAGAATCTAAAGCATATTTATATGCAAAAGATTTAATGGATAACTACTTAGAATTTAAGTTAGAAGAACAAGAAACTACAACAGAGCCAACTGAAGAAGAAAAAGTAAATAAAATAGCAATGGCAAAAGCTGAAATGATTCTAAAAGAAGAATTTTCTAAAATAATAACTGAAGATATGTGTACTACAGAAGAAGGAGTGCATGTATTAAGAACAACTAGTACAAAGCTTATAGAAAACCTAAAAGTGGTTCTTGGAGAATTGAAAGCAAACGCAGAATTTTTAGAATGCTATGAAAATCCTGAAGAAATAAAGGAATCTTTAGATACAATAAAAGAAGCGTTAGATACAGATTTAATTGAAGAATTTAATATAGAAGTAAGATTGGAATTAAGCTTTTTATTAAAAATGAAATCTCTAACAGTTAAAATGTATAATAAAGATATGGATATAGTATATACATTAAATGATGAAGCGTCTGTATTTAATGTAAAAGCAGATGGTAAAGATGTTGCAACAGTTAAATTAGAAGTTGTTGATGGAGAAACTACAGATAGCATTAAAGCTTCTTTTGATATAGTGGAAATAGGTAAGTGTGCAGTCAATGTTGAAATATCTACTAAAGAAATTGAAACTATAGATGAAGTTGATGCTTCTAAAGTTAAGGATTTCAACCAATTATCTATGTTTGACCTAATGGGCCTTGCAGCAAAATTAGAAGAAGGTAAAATGGGCGAATTAATAGAATTATATAACGATTATAACCGAGCTATTATAGATAAAGCAAATCAAGCTGTACTAAATACTAATGTTGCTACAATAAATGACAAATTAACATTAGCATATGTTGATTTAAAAATGGAATATATGTCAGTTGCTGATTTTACTACGCTGAAGAACATTACAGTTGAAGGTAAAAAATATGCAAATGTAGAAGCGTATTATAAAGCGATAGTACCAGAAATAGATGAAAACTCATCTAAATATGAAGTACCAGAAGGATATGAGTTAACAATTAGTGCCAATGGTTCTGCAGCTATTCAAAAGAGAGAAGTTAGCGGAAGTAGCGATCCTATTATAGATAAAGCAAATCAAGCAGTGGAAAAGTCAAATCTTGCACAAGCACAAAGTCTTGCATCTTTAACATGGGCGGATGCTTATTTGGATGGATTGACTGGAAAAGCTTTAGAAAATAAAGTAAAAGATGAGCTAACTAAAAATGGAATAACAGTAGACGAATTTGAAATAATAGTAACAGATAAGGGTGTTACTGTAAATAAAAAATAATAAAAATATTAGCTTATAATAATTAAAATATACAAGTAAAGAGCCGGTGATTTCACCGGCTCCTTTTGCTAGGGGAGAGATTTAAGTTATCCGCGATATGCAGGATTTCTTAAATTACTTGTGCGTTTGAAAACTGCGTATACTTCGCCGCGAGGATAAGTTCTGTACTGTTCCTTAGGACCAGGGTTCTTACTAGTGTAGTAAGTGGAATCGTAGTAAGGAACATCATTTCTGATGTCGCTTAAAACTTGTGCCTTAGCCTCTTCAGCAGTTCTTGCGAATACAGTAGTACAACTTCTTGTGCCAATGTATACCCAATACTCTTTGAGGAACTCAGGTTCTTCAGGGGTGTAGGTGCGAACGGGGGTAGTAGTGCGATTCTTTCTTCCAAACAGTTTGCTAAAAAATTTCATGATGTTTTCTCCTTAGTGCTATAAAAATATTTTTTGTGCTAAATCAAATGACCAATCCGAAGAGAAACCTCCTTCGTTATTCCTCTTAAATTATTAATTGAAACAAATGATTGTACATATGAATATTATACCATAAAATCGAGGAAATATCAAATTATAAAAGACTTTGAATGAATAACAGATAACATAAAAAGCACTCTTGTTAGAGTGCTTTTTATGAGTATACTTTATCGATGTATCTGTTAGTAATTTCACCAGTACTTTTCATATAGAAAACAATCATGCGAGCTTTTACTGTTTCGCCTTCTTTAGCTTCCCAAAGCGGCATACTTCCAAACATTCCGGTATATCTTATAGTATCTTTTCCGGTAAGGTTATATTCTTCAGAGTATACAGTTACTTTTACTTCACGTTGTGCGGTGCCTGCAAACCATTGCCGTTTATCCAAATCTGTAATTACAACTTGAATATCTTTAGCATAAGAAACAGGTTGTTCTTTAGGAACATAATCGTTATTACATGAAGAAAGAATAAGTACAATAGATGCTAAAAGTATAAGAGATATAAAACGTTTCATGTGTGACTCCTTATTAAATTTTTTTAGGCAAATATATTTTCTTGCGGTATTATACCATAAATGCCAAAAGAATACAAACAAATAAAGGTAAAAGTGTAGAAAACTTAACATAATTATGATATAATAACGGAGTCAGAATAATATGCCAAAAATAATTATTTGAAGGAGTATGGAAATGAAGAAAATTTTGATAGTAGAGGATCAACCGGAACTAAAGGTTGAGATGTTACTTAGGTTACTTGAAACGAACAAAATTAAGTTCGAATACGAAATAGTAAATAGTGTGACCTCTGCTAAACGCTATTTGCACAAAAGAGCAAACGAGGTAGATGTAATTATCATGGACCTCGGACTTCCTACGTTTGATGGAGAGATGGTAACCAATCTTTTAGAAGGAGTACGACTCATATATGATCTTGAAGACTTTGATGTAAAGGTACCGGTTGTTATCAACTCTACAACATCTATTCCGAATTTCGAAAGACAAAAAGCGGATTGGGAAATGATGGGGCTTGAAATCTATAAAACGGATTTCATATTAAATATGAGACAATGGTTTATTAAATTCCTTAGTGAGTAAATAAAGGTCTTGGCTTTAGCCAAGACCTTTATTATTTTTGTATTTTATTATTTTTTCCAAGAATTGCAACTGTAACACCAAGGCCGCCTTCGGTGTAATCGGCAATGCAAAATTCTTTAATGTATGGGTGAGAAGATAAGTATTCGTGAACTGCTTCTCTTAAAACTCCGCCGTTACGCCCATGAATAATTCTAACACGTCCCAATTTTGCAAGAATTGCTTGGTCGATATATTTGTCTAAATCTGCTATTGCAGGTTCTTTATGCATATGCCTTAATGTTATTTCACCAGGTACCTCAGATGTTTCGAGTGTAATAGTGTGAGTGGATTTCTTTTTTGCAACCTCGTTTTCGTTTACAAATTCTATATTAGATATGTCTGTAGTTATTACAGAGTTTTCGTATCTTAATGTAACTTTGTTTTTAGATATTTTTTCAATAATATATATTCTGTTAGAATTTGCTATTCTACAATATTTGCTTTCTAGATTGTTCATTGCGTTTACCTCGTATAAAAGTATACCATAGAATATATCTTATAGCAAATCATAAAATACTGAGGCTAAAATATAATTTAATAGGTGAGAATAGTGTTAAAAAGAATAAAGTATATTAGTGCGGTTTTGTTTATATTTATTATAGGATTTAGCAATACTATAGTAATTGCAGTGGAAAAAGAAGAGTTAAAGATAACATCTAAAGCTGGTATTGTTTTAGAACAAAGTACAGGAAGAATTTTATGGGAAAAGAATAGTAAGGAGAGATTAAAAATTGCCAGTACAACAAAGATATTAACAGCTATTGTAGTAGTAGAAAATGTAGATTTAGATTCTAAAGTTGTTATATCTAAAAAAGCTGCGTTAACGGGAGGTTCTACGGTGGGACTTGTTTCTGGTAAGGAAGTTACAGTTAAAAGTTTGTTATATGGTTTATTGCTTAAAAGCGGAAACGATTGCGCGGTTGCTCTTGCGGAATATGTTGGTGGAAATGTGGATGAGTTTGTAAATATGATGAATAAAAAAGCTTATGAAATTGGGGCAAAAGATACACATTGTACAAATCCACATGGTTTAGATACAGAAGACAATTATTCTACAGCCTATGATATAGCAAAAATTACTTGCTATGCAAAGAATATAGACATATTATCTAAAATTATGAATACAGAGAGTATAACTGTAAATTTTGGAAATACATCGAAATTTCTAGCGAATACAAATAGATTGTTAGCTACATATGAATATTGTAATGGCGGAAAAACTGGATATACAGCTATTGCTAATAGGTGTTTGGTGGCTACAGCTAAAAAAGACAATTTAGAAGTTGTTGCTGTAATTCTTGGAGCGAATACAACGGATATACGCTTTAAAGAAGGAAAAGCTCTTCTTAAATATGCAATAGAAAATTATTCAATGGTAGATGTCGAAAGCTTAGCAAAATATTATGTGAGTGTGAATGTTATAAAAGGAATATGTGACTCGTATACAGATAATTCTAGCATAGAGATTTATATTCCACTTAAGGCTGGTGAATTAGAAAAGCTGCATGTTAAACAGGATATAATAACTTGTGTAAAAGCACCATTAAATGTTGGAGATTTTATTGGCAATGTTCATTTGTATATAGGTGAAGAGTTGTTACATTCTAAGGATATATATGCCAAATATGATATAAGGAAAAAAGATGTAAAAGATTATATTATATTAGCTTTAATGAGTATATTTCAAAATGATGGTATAGATTAGAAAAAAGCGCTAAATAATTGACTTATATATACTTATTAAGATATAATTAACAAAAGAAAGAAGGGGTAAAATGGGCGATATATATTTAACTAAAATTGAAAGAAAAACTATATTCACAAGATCATTAATATATGTTCTTGTGCTGTTTCTTGTCGCGGATTTAACAGTAACAGGTCCATTTTATTTTAATTTTATTCCGTGGCTTTTCTTGTTTAGCTGTTTTATAAGCCTAAGGGAAGTAGATAAGACGTTGACAGGAATAATAGGAACATTTACAGTGTTTATGGCAAGCCTTATGACACATGGAATGGGAGTAGAAACACTACTTGTAACAGCGAATGCAGCGTTACAAATAGTGCTAGGTATGCTTACTTCTAAAGGGATATTCCAGTTTATACTTGAGTATAGACTCGTTAAGTATTTAAGAAAGAGAGTAAAAGCTATATTACTAACAATTCTTACAGTATTTTTTATAGTTTCATGTGTAACGTTGAGCTTTTTAGAAGGAGATTTATTTACATATCTTAAAGCTAAATCTAATGTAGATAAATATATAGAAAAAACATATGGAGTTGAATATAAATTCAAGAATGCAATATATAACAGAAATTATATTGGTAGATATGCATTTGTTGTAGAAATGGATGGAGAAGAAGTGCAACTATTACCAAGTGTTATTGGTACATTTAAGGATTTAAACCAACAAGATAGATTAGATAAAATTAATGAAGATTTTAAGTGGCAAACGAATGCGGATATAGGAGAAGCGGTTGCTAATTTAACGTACATAACTGGTAAAAATGTTAGTTATAAATATGAATATACAAAAGTAGGAGTTAAACCAGATGCATTAATGATAGAGATGGTATTAAACACAGAAGATACAGAATCAGTATATAAAGAAATTGCAACTGTTCTTGAACGTTTATTATCATTAGAATATGATGTGCATGAAGTGGTTATAACATTAAATAATACAAGTTTATACATATCTAAAGATAATTTCGATTTAATAACACCTGAATATGTTGAAGGTGGATTTAAAATAGAAGATTTAGATGAATAACGAGGTGGCTATGGAAAAGAAAGAGAAAAAAATGCCTAAAGAATATGCTGCCATCGTTTCATTATGTATATTCTTTACAATAGTAACAATAGTAGGTGGCGTGAGATTATTCTTTGTACTTAGTGCGAAAAACACAAAAGTAGATTTAGAAAGTATAGATATAATTGAACAAAATACAAATTTAGATATTAACAGAATGAATCTTGCAATTTCTAATACTGTAGAAGAACAATATGGAGTAGATATATATTATGGCGAAGGTGTAAATGCAGCAAGTGTAAATGCAACAGTTATAACAGATAAATCTGAAATATTTTCTATGCTAAGAGCAATAACAAGAGCTCTTGCTAAATACCCAGATGATATTATAAGAGAAATAGAATCTAAAGGATATATGGTAAGTATTCATTTGGTGGACAAGTTTACAAATAACATTGAAGCATTAGCAAATAGAAACTCAATTGGACATTTTAATATATATATAAGTAATAGTATAGAAATAGAAAGAGCATTCCATCATGAGTTTTACCATATACTAGACTATTATATAAAGCTTGAAACTGCTGAAAGATATGCTATGTGGAACAAATATAATCCGCACGGATTTAAGTATTCAAATAATGTAAATTCATTGACAACAAAGTATGTGTATAGCGGTAAAAGTGGAGCACATTTTGTAACGGCTTATGCTAAATATTCCGAGAAGGAAGATAGAGCTGAAACATTTGCAGAAATGATGACTGCAAATAAAATGGAAACATTTTTCAACGAAGGAGAAAATATTAAGTCTAAAATGAACTTAATAATTAAAGTATTAAACAGTTCATTTGAATCTGTTAGAAAAAAAGAAACTTTAGCTTGGGAATAACGGAGGAAAAAGTGGTAGGATTAAACGAATTAAAATATGTAGATACACCAGCTAGATATACAGGCGGAGAAGCAAGAAGTGTAATAAAAAATAAATATCAAGTTACAAGTAGGGTTGCACTTGCAGTCCCTACTATGTATGAACTTGGTTTTTCGGATAATGATCTGAATAAGTTGTATTATACATTAAACTTAAGAAGGGATACTTGGGCTGAAAGAGTTTTTGCACCGGTTATAGATTACGAATCTCTTATAAGAAATAAAGATGAGAAACTTACAACATTAGAGTCTAAAACAGCATTAAGAGAGATGGATGTAATAATATTTATTGTTTCAAACGAATTAATGTATACAAATATACTTAATATGTTAAATATGGGCGGAGTGCCTTGCTTAAGAGAAAGAAGAAAAGAAGGTTTTCCACTTGTAGTATTAACAGGAAATGCAGTATTAAACCCCAAACCGATGGAAGATTTTGCAGATTTATATATAATAGGTGAACCTAATAAAGTAATAAATGAAATTATGGATGTGTATAAACGCGGTAAAGAAGGGATTAATGTAACTAAAAAAGATATACTAGAATCTATGAAATTTATTCCTGGCGTATATATTCCAGATATAACAGATGATGAACAAATTGTTAATATGGTTTATGAGGATGTTAATGAGGAACAATGTATTAAAAACTATGTTTGTCCATCTATTCCTGTAATGGATAACAAATCTAAAATAACATTAACAAAAGGTTGTACAAGAAATTGTATAAATTGTTCTAATAGATTTGTATATGGTAATATGCAAAATGTTAGTGTAGACAAAGCAGTAATAAAAGCACAAAAATTAATGGATACAACTGGTAATTTGGATATAATGTTAGATTCGAACTGTCATTTAGATTATACTGGCTATCCTGAAGTTATATATAGACTAAAAGATATAGAAAAACCTAAAATGAAAACAGTATCTTTTACGGATACAAGGTTAGATAAAGATAATTTATGGGTGTTAAAACATTTAGATATAAAGGGAAATTATCCAACAATAATGGTTGGTGCGCCAACTGAATCGTTAAGAGAAAAAATAGGTTTTGGCATGAAGGAATCAGATGTATTAGATGTGGCTAGAGAAATATTTAAATCGGATTTTGATAAAGTACGTTTAGAATATATTCTAGGTATACCAGGTGAAAATTATGAGGACTTCAAAGTAATGTTAGATACGGCTAACAAAGTGTGTGATGTGTATAAAGAAGTGTATGCAAAATCTCCGGATAAATATATTGTGGAAATTAAGCTTACAAACTTTAGTATAAAACCACATACTCCATCTCAGTGGTGTGCTGTAAACAATTCTGAAAATATAGAAATAAAAACTAAATATATTTTAGAAAAGAACAAAAACCAAGATGTTGTAATTAATAATGAGGATGGCAAGCAAACTGAAATATCTACTTTACTTGCGCGTGGCGGCAAAGAAGTGGGAGCTGTTATATATGAAGCTTGGAAACAAGGTGCGAGATTTGATATGATGTCTGCTGCTTTTGATAAAGAAAATTGGCAAGTAGGACTTACTAAAAATGGGATAGAGCTTAAAAAATATCTTGAAGAACAAAACGATAAACTTTTATTTCCTTGGGATAATATAAAAGTTGGAACAAGCAATGAAGAACTAAGGAGAATATATTTAACTAGAATAAAGCATAAAGAAGATTAAGGAGTAAAAATGAAAGTATTAGCAACAAATAGAGAATTAAACTTTAAATATGAAGTGCTAGAAACATATACATGTGGAATTGAACTAAAAGGTACTGAAGTTAAATCTGTAAGACAAGCAAAAGTAAATTTAAAAGATGGGTTTGCTCTTGTAGAAAAAGGAGAAGTTTGGCTTAAGAATGTATATATCGCACATTATGAACAAGGAAATAGAAATAATGTAGATGAAATGAGAAATAGAAAACTTCTTATGCATAAAGAGGAAATTTCAAGACTTTTAGGAAAAGTAACACAAGGTGGTTTTACACTTGTTCCATATAAAATGGGATTTGAACATGGATATGTTAAAGTAGAATTAGCTCTATGTAAAGGTAAAAAACTATATGATAAACGCGAAAGCATAAAAGAAAGAGATGCTAAACTTAAAATAGCACAAGCAATGAAGAATAACATATAGGATGTAAATATTATGATGAAAAGATTTAGAAAGATATATGTAGAAATAACAAATATTTGTAATATGCATTGCAGCTTTTGCCCTGAAACAAGCAGGGCAAAGGCTTTTATGTCTAAAGATAAATTTGAACATATTGCTCGTGAAATAGTAAAGTATACAGACTATGTATATTTACATGTAAAGGGCGAACCGCTAATACATAAGGAGCTAGAAGATATACTTAATATTTGTAATAAATATGATCTTAAGATAAACATATCTACAAATGGCACAATGTTAAAAGATAAGAAAGATATAATTAAAAATGCTAATATACGTCAATTAAATTTATCTTTACACAGCTTTGAAAAAGATGAAAATACTAGTGAAGAAGAATTAGAAAAGCTAAGTAGTTATATAGAAAATGTAGTTAGTATTTCTAATGAGTTGGCAGATAACGGTACAATAATTAGATATAAACTATGGAATCAAACAAAGAGTTCTAATAAAGAAATATTGGAATATCTAGAAAGTGTGTATGATGTAAATCTTGTGAATGAACCATATGAAAGAGATAAAAAGTTAAGAGAAAATGTTTTCTTAAGTATAAAAACACCTTTTGAATGGCCAGACTTAAAGAAAGAAAAAGAGAACGAAAAGGGTACATGCTATGGACTTAAAGCTCAAATAGCAATACTTGTAGATGGAACTGTAGTGCCGTGTTGTGTAGATAATAATGGAGATATTCCTTTGGGTAATATATTTAATGATTCTTTAGAAAATATATTAAATAGTAAGAGAGCACAAGATATAATTCAAGGTTTTAAAGATAATAAATGCGTAGAAGAACTTTGTAAAAAATGTGAGTATAGAGATAGTATATAGGTGATGTGATGAAAGCTTTGAAAAAAATATTAAGTATAATATTAGCAATGATAGGTGCGGTAATAGGTATTATAGTAATACTATGCTTGTTTTTTCTACTTATTGAGTATATAGATCAAGGTTATATTGGAAATAATGATCCTAAGAAAGGATATTATAACAAAGAAGAATATTTTGAAGAAAATGCATTTATGGATTATACGGATTACTGTAAATATTATTATAAAGAAGAGTATGATGAAAAATTCGCTAAAGATAAAAAATATTCTGAAGTTAAAGAGGAAGATATACCTGAAGTCTTAAAATACTTTGATGAATTTGAAGGATGGATGTTGCCAGAAAGAGCAAATGAATATGATTTTGATAAAACTCAAATAACACCAGGCGATTATGTGCGTATTGAGAGTCAAGGTGTAAATGTATCTTTTGATGTGTATCTTTATGATGTAGAAACACATATACTTTACTATATACATAATAATAATTAGTATGTAGAATTATGTCGAAATGTGTCGATGAAAAGCTTGAAAAATCAATGTTTGTATATTGACTTTAAAATTACACTAATGTATAATTAAAGTACATTGAAAATTCGGTTAGGAACGAGCCGTTGAGTTAATCTCATAAACGAGTTCCCTGAAATCATTCGGTTAGGAGCGAGCCGTTGAGTTAATCTCATAAACGAGCTCCCAGAACAATTCGGTTAGAAACGAGCCGTTAGATTAAATTCTATAAACGAGTTTCCTGAAAAATTAAATAGGGGGATGCTTATATTTATATAGGCATTTCCCTATCTTTTTTGGCATCTGGGAGGTAATATATGAAAGAGATAAAGAAAAGGAAATTTGAAAAATTAGAATTTTATATAGTAAAGGAGGGATATATAAAATACTTAAACAAATATGACTTACATGTAGCATATAATAAAGATGAAAATAGGCCGTATGTAGGAGTTGTACTAGAGATAGGTAAGACGTATTATTTTGCACCGCTATTTTCACCAAAACCACAGCATTTGAATTATAAAGAAAATTTTGCGTTTTTTAAGATAACGAATGATAGTAATGATAACTTGGGAATTATTAAATTTTCAAGTATGATACCGGTACCAATAGAATGTTTAGAGAAATTTGAGTTAGAAGATAAAAAGTATGGCTATAAACGTCTTATACAAGATCAATATACACAAATTAATATAACTAAAAACAAAGAAAGAATAAAAGAAAAAGCAAAAAGTATTTATAATATAGTGACAAGTGATAGTAATACAGCTAAAGCGAGATTTTATAAGCAACTAAGTTGCAACTATAAATTGCTTGAAGAAAAATGTGAAGAGTACAAGCTAAAGTATTTAACTTGACATAACAAAAACCGTAGTGTATAATTCTATCGGCAGATTTGGAGTTATCTAGCAGACTTGCTAGATAGGAATTACTAGGGAAACCTATTTATATATATTTATTAATACAAGACAAAAGGAGACATATAGATGAAAAGGTATGATTTAATCGTTGTAGGCGCAGGGCCTTCTGGAATCTTCCTTTGCTACGAACTCATGAAAAGAAAACCTGATTCAAAGGTTCTCTTGATTGATCAAGGTAGACGGGTAGAGAAAAGAGTATGTCCTGTGGCAAGCGGTGGTAAGTGCGTAAAGTGCAAACCGTTTTGCCATATAACAAATGGTTTTTCGGGTGCGGGAGCTTTCTCGGACGGAAAACTTAGTCTTTACGACCATGAGGATGAGGAAATCCGTGTTGGCGGTTCGGTACAAGAGTATCTTGGTGTAGAGTACACTAAGGAACTTATAGACTATACAGACAGCATTTATCTGGACTTTGGTGCAGATACGAGACTTGAAGGTGTATCTGATGAAGATACAATTAACGCGTACAAGGAACGTGCAAGAAAGTATGGCGTTGATCTTATTTCTATTCCTATCAGACACTTGGGAACAGAAAAGTCTCACGAGCTGTATAAGTCTATGCAAGATGAACTTGAAAGACTCGGTGTAGAAATCCTTATGGAGACTGTGGTAGAAGATCTTATGGTAAAGGATGGTGCAGTAACTGGTGTTATGACACACAGTTCGAATCTGGATACCTTTAAGGAAACCTACTATGGAGATAAGGTGGTTATCGCTGTTGGCCGTAAAGGTGCTAAGTGGCTTTCTGAGATGTGTGCAAAGCATGGTATTAAAAATAGATCCGGCGTTGTAGACATCGGTATTCGTTATGAGCTTCCCGACCATATTATGGCTGAGGTTAACAAAGCAATGTATGAAGCAAAGTTTGTTGCAAGACCTAAGCCTTATGAAGATAAGGTAAGAACTTTCTGTCAGAATCCTAGCGGATTTGTATCTGCTGAGGTATATGATGGTGGTCTTACTCTTGTTAACGGACACTCGTACAAAGAGAAGAAGAGCAACAACACCAACCTTGCAATTCTCTGTTCTCATCACTTCAGTTATCCCTTTGACCAGCCACTTCTTTACGGAAGAAACATTGCCAAAAACTCCAATCTGCTGGCAAATGGACAGGTACTGGTACAAAGACTTGGCGACATCTTAAGTGGTCACAGAACACATGAGTATTGGCTTAAGAAGAACAGTGTTGAGCCTACACTTAAGACTGCGGTGGCGGGCGATGTAACACAAGCACTGGGCTACAGAACTATGACTAACATTTTGGAGTTCATTCGTATGGTGGACAATGTTGTTCCGGGTTTTGCAAGCTCAGACAATCTCCTTTATTCGCCGGAAATCAAATTCTATTCCAATGAGATTATCATTGATAGTAATTTTGAAACCAGCGTAAAAGGTTTGTATTCTATTGGAGACGGCGGTGGCCTTACGCGAGGGCTTATGCAAGCATCCATTTCTGGAGTGCATCTTGCACGAGTTCTTGTTAAGAACATTGAGTCTTAAAATAGAAGAAAAAGGGTTAGCTAATGCTAGCCCTTTTTTGTGCCTTTGGAGGTGCTTTTTTTATGCCATTTTCCTTGCAATAATGGCTAAAATATAGTATAATTAAATAGTGTATAATTATAGGGATTATTGCGCCCAAATTAAGGACACTTTCGGAGGTAAAATGAAACGATTTATAAACGACATTAAAAAATATTATAAATATACAGTGTATGCTGCAAAAGCAGAACTAAAATCTGAAGTTGCAGGTTCATACTTAGGATGGATTTGGTGGTTCTTAGAACCGTTTTGCTATATGTTAATATATGCATTTTTATGTACATATATTTTCAATGCTAAGGAAGAAAATATATTGGCATTTGTATTTATAGGAAATACAATATGGACATTTATTAACAAGTGTATGACAGCATCTGTAAAGACGATATCTTCAAACAAGAATATTGTTACTAAAGTATATTTGCCAAAATTTATATTGGTTTTAGTTAAGATGTTAGTAAACTTCTTTAAGTTGTTAATATCTTTATTAATAGTTGCAGGAATAATGCTAATATATAGAGTACCGCTAGCTTTTACAATGCTTGAGCTTATACCGGTATTAATATTGTTATTTATATTAACATTTGGTGTATGTGTGATACTTGCAAATTATGGCGTATTCTTTGAGGATTTAGTAAACATTGTAAACATATTACTTAAGTTTACATTTTACTTCTCAGGAATATTCTATTCAGTATCTACTAGAATACCAGCGCCATATGGTCCACTTTTAGCAAAAATAAATCCAGCAGCGTTTTTAATTGAACAATCTAGAAATGTTTTACTAAGAGGCACTCATATGAGTGTTGAATGGTTTGTAATTTGGTTAGTAATTGGACTAGCTATTTCAGCTTGGGGTGTAAGACTAATATACAAAAATGAAAATGACTATGTAAAGGTAATGAATGGGTGATAGGCATGAGTGATAAAAAGAAAAATGCGATATCTGTAAAGAACTTACATATATGCTATAGAAATATAAAAAAGACATCTATAAGAAAAGCTTTCTTAAAGAAACAACCTAAAGTAGAATATTTTGAAGCTGTTAAAGGCGTAAGCTTTGATATAGAGCAAGGTAAAATAGTTGGTATAGTTGGTAAAAACGGTAGTGGTAAATCTACATTGTTAAAAGCTATAGCCGGAATATTTGCTGCAGATAAAGGTAAAATAAATTTATATAATAATACAATTTCACTTCTTTCAATAGGAGTTGGTTTTCAACCTAAATTAACAGGATATGAAAATATATTCTTATCTGGTATGCTTCTAGGATTTAGTGAAGAAGAGATAAAAGAAAAAGTAGAGAGCATTATAGAATTCTCAGAACTTGGTAAAGCAATACATAAACCAGTTAGAGCTTATTCAAGCGGTATGTATTCTAAATTAGCTTTCTCTATTACAGCGATGCTAGAAACAGATATTGTTTTAATAGATGAAGTGTTTAGTGTAGGGGATATTAAGTTTAAGGAAAAGAGCTATAACAAGATGAAAGAACTTATTTCTAAAGAGGATAGAACGGTTGTTATAGTGTCTCATAGTATGAATGCGTTAAGAGAATTGTGTAATGAAATAATTTGGCTTAATGATGGTGTTATTATGGAACAAGGTACTCCGGAAGATATAATACCAAAATATGAAGAATATATGAGAAATTTAGATTAATTAAAAATACATATAAGTTAAAGGTGTGATAGTGTTGAAAATAAAAAAAATAATAGTTGATTTAATGAAAAAAAATGTTTTATTTAGAAAAATTGTAAGAGGTACATCTTTACATATACATAAATTCAAATATGCAATTTGTAAAAAGAAATATAAATTAGATGATAAAACTGTATTATTTGAAGTGTTTGCTGGGAAAAGCTATGCGTGTTCGCCAAAAGCAATATATGAAGAAATGTTAAGATTAGACCAGTTTAAGGATTATAGATTTGTTTGGGCGTTTTCTGATGTAGACGCACATGAGATAAAAAAAGACCAAAGAACAATAGTTGTTAAATCTAAGTCTAAAGAGTATTATAAGTATTGCTCTATAGCAAAATATTGGATAGTAAATTTCTTGTTACCAGAATATATAACAAAAAAAGCGGGACAAATGTATGTACAATGTTGGCATGGAACTCCATTAAAAAAATTAAGATGCGATATTGAAACGACTAATTCAGCGTTGAACTCTGTAAAAGAAATAAGAAAAAGAAATGACAGAGATGCGTCAAGGTTCGATTATTTTATTTCGCCAAGCGAATTTTGTACAGAGAAATTTACATCTGCGTTCAACTTAAAAAAACTAGGTAAAGAAGATATTTTAATAGAAAAAGGTTATCCTAGAAATGATAGATTGTTTAATTACACAAAAGAAGAAGTAGATGCACTAAAAGATAAATTTAATATTCCTAAGGATAAAAAGGTTATATTATATGCACCTACATTCAGAGATAATCAACATGAATCAGGAGTTGGATATACATATTCGTTAAATATAAATTTTGATCAGTTAAAAGAAAAATTAGAAAAAGATTATGTAATAATTTTTAGAACACATTATTTTGTAGCAAATTCTTTTGATTTTGAAAAATATAAAGGATTTATTTATAATATGTCAAATCATGATGATGTGAATGAATGTTACTTATTAAGTGATATTATTCTAACAGATTATTCAAGCGTATTTTTTGATTTTGCTCATTTGAAAAGACCTATCTTATTCTATA
>JAZTYX010000029.1:0-41630 GCA_045637095.1 Clostridia bacterium
GAATTATTACAAAACCAATTTAGAATTGGTTTAACAAGACTTGAAAGAGTTGTTCGTGAAAGAATGGCTACACAAGATATGGATGTTACAACTCCACAAATGTTAATAAACATCAAACCAGTTGTAGGTGCAATCAAAGAGTTCTTTGGAAGCAGCCAATTATCTCAATTCATGGATCAAATTAACCCACTAGCTGAGTTAACACATAAGAGAAGAATATCTGCGTTAGGACCTGGTGGTCTTACACGTGATAGAGCTGGATTCGAAGTTCGTGACGTTCACTACTCTCACTATGGTAGATTATGTCCAATCGAATCACCAGAAGGACCAAACATAGGTCTTATATCTTCACTTCCTACATATGGAAGAATCAATAGATACGGATTTATTGAAGCTCCATATAGAAGAGTAGATAAAGAAACAGGAAAAGTAACTGATGACATAGAATATATGACAGCAGATACAGAAGATAATTACATAATTGCCCAAGCAAATGAACCATTAGATGCTGAAGGTAGATTTGTAAACAAAAAAATAAAAGTTAGATGCGTAAGAGAAATTCTAGAAGTATCTCCAGATAAAGTAGATTACATGGACGTTTCTCCAAAACAATTAGTATCTGTTGCTACAGCAATGATACCATTCCTTGAAAGCGATGACGCTAAACGTTCGCTAATGGGATCTAACATGCAACGTCAAGCGGTTCCATTAATAAAAGCAGAAGCTCCAATTATAGGAACAGGAATAGAATATAAAGCAGCACAAGACTCTGGAACATGTATAGTAGCAGGCCAAGATGGTGTAGTTACATATGTAGATGGAGACAAAGTTGTTGTTGAAGGTAAGATGGGTAAAGAAGAACACTTATTAACTAAGTTCAAACGTTCTAACCAAGGTACATGCTTAAACCAAAGACCAATAGTTGTTTCTGGTACAAAAGTTAAAAAAGGTGATGTGCTTGTAGACGGTTCTTCAACTGAACAAGGTGAAATGGCATTAGGTAAAAACATACTAATCGGTTTCATGACTTGGGAAGGTTATAACTACGAAGACGCTATCTTAATTTCTGAAGATCTAGTTAAAGATGACGTATTAACTTCTATTCATATCGAAGATTATGACTGTGAAGCTAGAGACACTAAACTAGGACCTGAAGAAATCACTCGTGAAATACCAAACGTTGGTGATGATGCGTTAAAAGACCTAGACGAAAATGGTATTATAAGAATAGGTGCAGAAGTAAGACCTGGAGATATCCTTGTTGGTAAAGTAACTCCTAAGGGTGAAACAGAACTTACTGCTGAAGAAAAATTATTAAGAGCAATATTCGGTGAAAAATCTAGAGAAGTAAGAGATACTTCACTTAGAGTTCCACACGGAGAAGCTGGTACAATTATAGATGTTAAAATCTATACAAGAGAAAATTCTGATGAATTAGCTCCAGGAGTACATAAAGTTGTAAGAATATACATCGCTCAAAAGAAGAAAATATCTGTTGGTGATAAGATTTGTGGACGTCACGGTAACAAAGGTATCATTTCTAGAGTATTACCTAGAGAAGATATGCCATACTTACCAGATGGTACACCACTTCAAATCGTATTAAACCCACTTGGTATACCTTCTCGTATGAACGTAGGTCAAGTGCTTGAAGTACACCTAGGTTACATAGCAAAACAACTTGGATGGAAAGTTGCAACACCAGTATTTGATGGTGCTAAGGAAGAAGATATCGAAAAATTATTTGAACAAGCTGGTTTAAGCGGAACTTGTAAGTTCCCAGTAAGAGATGGTAGAACTGGTGAATTATTTGATAACGAAGTTACAGTTGGTTACATGTACATGTTAAAACTTTACCACTTAGTTGATGATAAGATTCACGCTCGTTCAATTGGACCATACTCTTTAGTAACACAACAACCTCTTGGTGGTAAAGCACAATTTGGTGGACAAAGATTTGGTGAAATGGAAGTTTGGGCTCTTGAAGCTTACGGTGCAGCATATGCTCTTCAAGAAATATTAACTGTTAAATCAGATGACGTTTCAGGAAGATTAAAAACATATGAATCAATCGTTAAAGGTGAAAGTGTTCCAGAACCAGGAATACCTGAATCATTCAGAGTGTTAATTAAAGAACTACAAAGCTTAGGCTTAGATATGAAATTATACAATCACAATGATGAAGTTGAAGTTAGAGAAACTGTAGACTTAACAGAAAAAACAATATTACCTGCAGATTACGAAACTACAGACATAGATCCTGAAAGCTATGTTTTAGATGATGATTCTGGAATGGGTATAGAAGATGAAGACGGCGAAGAAGCATATGAACTTGCAGAAGATGACGATTTCGCTGATGACGAAGAAGTTTAGTAGTAGGGAAGGAGAAAAAGCATAATGGCAGAAAATAATAATGTAAATCCAGAAGTATTCGATAGATTAAGTATTGGAATAGCTTCTCCTGACAAAATAAGAGAATGGTCAAAGGGTGAAGTTAAAAAGCCAGAAACAATAAACTATAGATCCCTAAAACCTGAACGTGACGGATTATTCTGTGAGAAAATATTCGGGCCAACAAAAGACTGGGAATGTTATTGTGGTAAATATAAGAAAATAAGATATAAAGGAATTATATGTGATAGATGTGGTGTTGAAGTAACTAAGAAAAGTGTAAGACGTGAAAGATTAGGACACATAGAACTTGCAACACCAGTGTCTCACATCTGGTTCTTCAAAGGAATTCCAAGTAGAATGAGTCTTATAATAGACGTTTCTCCTAAAGCTTTAGAAAGAGTTGTATACTTTGCAGCATACATAGTTATGGATGCAAAGGATACAGGACTTTCATACAAGCAAATATTATCTGAAAAAGATTATAGAGAAGCAATTGAAAAATACGGTGAAGATTCATTCGTAGTTGGAATGGGAGCAGAAGCTATTAGAGAACTTTTAGCTAAAGTAGATCTTGAAAAAGAAGAAAAAGAAATTAGAAAAGCTCTTGAAACAGCTACTTCTCAAAAACGTTTAAAATTAATCAAACGTTTAGAAACTATAGAAGCATTTATTGAATCTGGAAACAAACCAGAATGGATGGTACTAGAAGTAATACCAGTTATTCCACCAGATTTAAGACCAATGGTTCAATTAGATGGTGGTAGATTTGCTACTTCTGATCTAAATGATTTATATAGAAGAGTTATAAATAGAAATAACAGATTAAAGAGACTTATTGAACTTGAGGCACCAGACATTATCATAAGAAATGAAAAGAGAATGCTACAAGAATCAGTAGACGCTTTAACACACAATGGAAGACGTGGAAGCCCTGTTACAGGTGCTGGAAACAGACCACTTAAATCTTTATCAGATATGTTAAAAGGAAAACAAGGTAGATTTAGACAAAACCTACTAGGTAAGAGAGTTGACTATTCTGGACGTTCAGTTATCGTTGTTGGTCCTGAACTTAAGATTTATCAATGTGGATTACCACGTGAAATGGCACTTGAATTATTCAAACCATTTGTAATGAAAGAATTAGTAAAAAGAGAATTAGCATTTAATATTAAAAATGCTAAGAGAATGGTAGAAAGAGCAGCAGTTGAAGTTTGGGATGTTTTAGAAGATGTTATCCAAGATAGACCAGTATTACTTAACCGTGCTCCAACTCTACACAGACTTGGCATCCAAGCATTCGAACCAGTTCTAGTTGAAGGTAGAGCAATAAAACTACATCCGTTAGTTTGTGCTGCGTTTAACGCAGACTTCGACGGTGACCAAATGGCCGTACACGTACCATTATCACCAGAAGCTCAATCAGAAGCTAAATTCTTAATGCTTGCATCAAACAACTTGTTAAAACCACAAGATGGTAAAGCAGTTACAGTACCATCACAAGATATGATACTTGGAAGCTACTACTTAACAGTTGAGTATGATGATGAACCAGGTGTTGGTAAAGTGTTCAAAGATGAAGACGAAGCTTTAATGGCATATGACCAAAAAGTTGTTGGACTTCATGCACCTATTAAACTTAGAGTAACTAAGGAAATAGATGGTAAGAAAGTATCTAAGATAATAGATACAACAGTTGGTAGAATAATATTCAATGGTATTATTCCTCAAACTCTAGGATATGTAGATAGAACAAATCCTGAAAACGCTTTCAGACAAGAAATAGAATTCCCTGTTAGAAAGAAAGAAATAGGACAAATAATAGATATGAGTATCGAAAAATTTGGTATTCCAGATACAGCAGTAATGCTAGACAATATCAAATCTTTAGGTTACAAGTATTCTACAGTAAGTGCTATTACAGTTTCTGTAGCAGACATGGAAGTTCCACCTGAAAGAGATCAAATATTAAAAGAAGCTGATGAAGCCGTAGATAAAGTATACAAAAACTACAAACGTGGTCTTATATCTGATGAACAAAGATACAACGAAGTTGTTAAGATTTGGGGTAAAGCTACTGACGACATCCAAGATGCTATCATGAAGAACCCTAATATCAAAAACCCAGTACGTATCATGGCTCACACTGGTGCCAGAGGTAACCCAAAACAAATGAGACAATTATCTGGTATCCGTGGACTTATGGCAGATACATCAGGTAAAGCGGTAGAAATACCAATCAGATCAAGCTTTAGAGATGGTCTAGACGTTCTAGAATACTTCATTTCTTCACACGGTGCTCGTAAAGGTCTTGCCGATACAGCACTAAGAACAGCTGACTCTGGTTACTTAACAAGAAGATTAGTTGACGTTAACCAAGAAGTTATAATAACTTCTGAAGATTGTGGAACAGAAGATGGTCTTTATGTTGAAGCTATCATGGAAAGTGGTGAACCAATAGAAAAACTACTTGAAAGATTAGAAGGTAGATATTTAGCAGAAGATATTAAAGATGCTGAAGGAAATGTAGTATTCGCAAGAGATTCATACATATCTACAGCAATCGGAAAAGAAATAATGAATTTAGGATACACTAAAGTTAAGATACGTTCAGCTCTTACTTGTGATATGGGAAGAGGCGTATGTGCTAAGTGTTATGGTAAAAACCTTGCAACAGGTGAACCAATTAATGTTGGTGAAGCAGTTGGTATAATTGCAGCACAATCAATCGGTGAACCAGGTACTCAGTTAACAATGAGAACTATCCATACAGGTGGTGTTGCTGGTGGCGCAGATATCACACAAGGTCTTCCTCGTGTTGAAGAATTATTCGAAGCGAGAAAACCAAAGGGTGTTGCAATCGTTACAGAAATCGCTGGTACTGTAAGAATTGAAGCAGTAGACGATTTAAATAAAGACGTAGTTGTAACAAACGAAGAAGGCACAAGCATGAGATACCCAATCTATAGTGCAAGACCTCTTGTAAAAGATGGCGATGTAATAGAAGCTGGTGCTAGACTTACTGAAGGTTCATTAGATCCTCACGATGTAATTAGAATTAATGGAGAAGTTGCAGTTCAAAACTACATCATCCAAGAAATTCAAAAAGCATATAGAACTCAAGGTGTTAACATCAACGATAAACACATTGAAATTGTTGCAAAACAAATGTTAAGAAAAGTTAGAGTATTAGATAGCGGAGAAACTAACCTAGTTGCTGCTTCTATGGTAGATATAAACGACTTTAAGTCTGCTAACAAAGAAGCTAGAGAACAAGGAAAGAAAGAAGCTACTGGTAAGAGAGAATTACTTGGTATTACTAAGGTTGCCCTTCTTACAGATTCATTCTTATCTTCAGCATCATTCCAAGAAACAGCTAGAGTATTAACAGATGCAGCAGTTAAAGGTAAGACAGATAAGTTACTAGGATTAAAAGAAAACGTAATCATCGGTAGATTAATTCCAGCAGGAACAGGTCTAGTAGATTACACAGATATTAGATTATCTTCTAAAGATACGGAAGTATCTCACATAGATGATGACATAGTATCTAGCACAATCATAGATAACATATATGAATAATAAAAATAGCAGGTAATACCTGCTATTTTTTATGTCTTTTTATTGCAATATATTATACTTTTGTGATAACATAAATATATATTTTAAGGGGTATATTATGAAAGAAAACAAGAATATAATTTCGTGGAGAATCACATTAGCAATTATGCTAATATTTGGACTTGGTTTTACTTTGGGTAAAGTAACAAGCGTAGACAAATTAGCTAAGATAGAAGGATATAAAATAAATTTAGAACAAGATTCATTAGCAATATATGTTCCAGATAGAGATGGCGCTACAAGCGGAAATGCTACTTCTGGTAATGTAGATGAAGGTTATGCAACAGCACCAAACGCTACAAGCGGTAATGTAGATGACGATTGTGAAGAAGATTATGCAACAGCGCCTAATGCTACATCTGGAAATGTAGATAGAGAAGAAGATTATGCAACGGCTCCTAATGCAACTTCAGGAAATGTAGATAGAGATGACGATTACGCAACGGCACCAAATGCTACATCTGGAAATGTACAACCAGAAGATGATGAACCAGTTATTACTGATCCAGTTAAAGTTGAATTAGATGGAAAAGAAAAAATAGAATTAAAGAATGAAGAAATAACAGCAGACCACATCAAATATATTAGAACATCTACAAAGGATGTGCTAGTTGATGCAACTAACAATACAAAGATTTCTAAAGAACTTTTATCTGCAATCTCTGCGTCAAGTAAAAACACACTTATTGTAAACGCAGGTGGAAATCAATTTGTGTTCTATGGAAGCAAGATAGAAACAGTAACAGATGTTGATGTATATATGAATGTTAATGCTGTATCAAATGATGAAGATGTTTCTAAAGTTGTTTCGTCAAAAGGAATTGTTCTAAAATTTTTAGATGGCAACAAATTTCCTGAAGGCACAATTGTACGAGTTAAAGAGACAGATGCGGTTAAGAAAGAGATAACAACAGATGCAAAAATATACAGCTATAACGCAAAAGATGGTAGCTTAAAGCTTGTTCAAACAAACATAGGCAAAGAAGATGGCTACTATAACTTAAAGATTTCTGGAGAAGGAAGATTTGTTTTAGTAAACAAAGATGTAGTAATAACTGAAGGGGCTAAGACAGAAGAAAAGAAAGAAGTAGTAGAATTTGTAGATTCTAATATGACATATCTTATTGTTATAGCTGGAAGTATAGTTGTTATATTTGTAGTAGCAGCAATGTTAATTGCAAATAGAGGTAAGCAAGAAATAAAGGTTGAAGTTCCAGTAGAACCTACACCTGAGAATAAACCAATTGAACCTCAAACAGCAACTGAAGAAGTTATAAATGTTATAGAAGAAAAGAAATAAGACAAATAAATAATGTGAACAAAAGACAGTATACCCTAAGAATTATAGGGTATACTGTTAACTTTAAGAGGTAATATGAAGGGATTAACATCAAACAAACTAAAAATTATAGCGATAATACTTATGATACTAGACCATATAGGATATTATTTTGTAAGTTACATATCTAAAGAAACTTTTGATGTATTGAGGTTTTTTGGAAGAATGGCAATGCCGGTATTTGCGTTTTTAATAGTGCAAGGCTTCTTCCATACAAAAGATATTAAAATGTATGTATTTAAGTTGTTTATAACCGCAACAATCTTCCAAGGATTGCTGTTTGGTTTAGGAATAATAAATCATGTGTATGTTCCAAACTTTTACATAGTAATAAATACATATCTAAACATATTGTATTCTTTTGTTTTATCTTTAATAATGCTATTGGTAATAGATAAAAAGGATATATTAAAAAACAAAGGATTAAATTATATACTAAAGATACTTGGTGTAACTTCAATTGTTTTAGTATACCATTTAGTAGATTTAGAATTGGGATTAAGAGTACCTGTAACGATATTAGGTTTTTATATAGCAGAAAAAATAAAGAAGAGTGGAAAGAGTATAGAAGTGTCTCAAGTAGCAATGTTAATTACACTTGTGCTAGCACTATTTGCAGATTACAAAAATCTACAATTTAACCTACCATCTGTTTTATCTTTGTTTATTATATCGCTATATAATGGTGAAAGGGGTAAAAAGAATAAATGGATTAGCACAGCTTTCTATGTCTTTTATCCACTACATCATGTAATATTGTATGTTACAGCATTAACAATAACGCATATTGTGAGGTAGGTAAATGGCAAGAAAATTATTCTGCGAATTAGGTCCTTGGGCATACAAAATATCTGTCGTTAAAGAGGGAATAAGAAAAGATATTAAGGATATAATTAAACGCAATAAACTAGCAAAAAGAAAAGCTAGAGAAGATTATAAATATATATTAAAGGGTGACATGAAACTTCTTCTTAGAAAATTAGAAGGAGTGGACATGCAGCTCCAAGTGAACAAGATTACAAACTTAAAACTAGCATCGGAGAAAATAAATGGCCTAGTAATAATGCCAGGAGAAACATTTTCTTTTTGGAAACTTGTTGGTAAACCGACTAAAAAGAAGGGATATCTTAAAGGGTTAGTTATTAAGAACAGTACATCATTTGGTGAAGATTATGGCGGCGGGTTATGCCAATTAGCAAATTTAATACATTATTTAGTATTACACACACCGCTTGAGGTAACGGAACTTCATCATCATTCGGATGCATTGTTTCCGGACTATAAACGTAGAGTTCCGTTTGGAACTGGGACATCAATATCATATAAGAGTGTAGATTATAGATTTAAAAACACATTAGATTATCCAATACAGCTAAAAATATGGTTAGACGACACTATGCTTTATGGTGAAATACGAGCAGATAAGGAACTGGATGTTAAGTATAAGTTGATTGAAGAGGATCATCATTATGCTTTAGAAGATGACAAATATTTTAGAAAAAGTGAAATATATAGAATTTGTATAGATAAGAAAACAAAAGAAGAGATAAAAAAAGAATTAATATTAAAAAATCATTCGAGGGTAATGTATGATTATTCACTTATCCCTGAAGATGAAATAAGGAAGTAGAATGTTATTAGAAAAAATAAAATTTAATCTAGAAAATAAAAAGGACAAGCTTTGTTATTTATCTAAATCTGACAGTTATACATATGAAGATTTAGATAAAATGGTAAAAAGTATATATGTATATATATTAGATAAAAATGTAACGGGAAGAATCGTTTGTGTAGGACACAAAGAGATAGAAATGCTCGCTGCATTTTTAGCGTGTTCTTTTGCTGGAATAACATATGTTCCAATAGATGAATCGCTTCCAAAAGAAAGATTAGAATATATAATAAATGACACAAAACCTAACATGGTATTAACAAAGAATATATTAGAAGACATTATTAAGGAAAAAGTAGATATAGACGGTGTAGAGCTAAATATTAAAATGAAACCGGAAGATGTGTACTATATAATTTATACATCTGGAAGTACAGGAAATCCTAAAGGTGTAGAAATAACATATGCAAATTTGAATTCGTTTGTTAATTGGTTTACAACGGTAATACCGAAAGAAGAAGTAAGAGTATTAAATCAAGCGCTCTTTTCTTTTGATCTATCGGTTGCGGATATATATTTTTCTTTGTGTACAGCTTCAACATTATGCATAACGGAAACAAATTTCATGGAAAATGCGTTAGAACTATATAATGAGATTAAATCCTTTAATATAGATATGACTGTAATGACTCCTTCATATGCAGATTTGCTGCTTACAGATAAGATTTTTAACAATGAACTTTTGCCTAACTTAGACACAATGTATTTTTGTGGCGAAACATTAACTAGAAAAACAGTAGATAGACTAAAGGAAAGGTTTAAAGGAGTGAAAATAATAAACTCTTATGGACCAACAGAATGCACGGTAGCTGTATCTAGTATGGATGTAACTACCTTAAAGGAAAGAATACTACCAGTTGGTAAGATTAAACCAGATGTGAAAGTATATATATTGGATGAAAATATGCAAGTAACTGATGGCACAGGAGAAATTATAATTACTGGTGATAGTGTTGGAAAAGGCTATTTAAATATTGCAAACGATAACTTTTTTTGCTATAACGGTAAACACGCATACAAAACAGGAGATTTGGGCTATATAAAAGAAGGGGTTCTGTATTTTGAAACAAGAAAAGACAATCAAGTTAAATATCTTGGACACAGAATAGAACTCGAGGACATAACAAACAACATATTGAATGTGGAAGATGTGGAAAAGGCAATTACTTTTACAAAGAAAAATGAGGAAAAGGTTGTTACAAAAATAATTTCTTGCGTGAAATTAAAACAAGGTAGCAATATATCAACTAAAGATATAACATTGAAGTTGAAGAGCAAGTTACCAAACTACATGATACCTAAAATAAAGATAGTAGATAGTTTTGTGCTTAATGCTAACGGAAAGTTAGATAAAAAACTTATGGAGGAAAAATTAAGTGAAAGATAAGATAAAAGATATTTTATATAGTGTATGTGATGACGAAAGAGTATACGAAGAAGGTATAGATTTATTAGAAGAAGTTATAGATTCTATGGCATTAATAGAGTTTATATCTGCTTTAGAAGATGAATTTTGTATAGATGTATCACCTACAGAGATACCGTTAGATAACTTAAGAACAATAGAGGGGATAACTGAGTTTTTAGAAGGGAAAATAAGTGAAAATGAATAATGAAGAGATAATCAAAATAGGAAATAAGATACTTCATATAATAACAGAAGTATTTGTAGCTGTAATGTTAATACTATTTCCTTTGCTTGTAGATAGCACGGGCTTTTTTAGAATACTAGAACTTAAATGGTATAGCCATCTTACAATAGTAAGCACATATATTTTTGCTATACTTTCAGTTTTAATATATTTCTTTTTAGTGAAAAAAATTAATTTATTAAAAGGAAAGAAGTTTACTAAAACTAAGTTCTTTATGATAGCGTTCTTAGTGATAAATGCCGTTTCTACTTTTATATCTCCATACTTCAAAACACATGATTTATTGATAGGTTCGGGGAGAGGAGAAGGTTTAATAAACATTCTGTTATACACAGTCAGCTTCTTGTTTGTAAGTACATTCCTTAAATTTGAGAAAAGGCAAATTAATTATTTTGCAATATCTGCACTAATATTTAGTTTGATATGTGTTCTACAATATTTTGGATTTAATCCATTTAATATGTATCAAGATGGAATAGGAACACATAATGTAAGCTTCATGGGAACGATAGGTAATGTAGATTTCATATCTGCATATTATACAATTGTTTTAACGGTATCTCTTGTGACATATTTGTTTATATCTGAAAACAAATGGCAAAGTCTACTTAATCTAACGGCAGTAACAATGGGAATATTTATATTCCAAATTATAGATGTACAAAGTGGACTTGTAGCTTTTATGGCAGTAGCTGCATTACTTGCACCATACATATTACTTTCGGGTGAAAGATTTAGTAGAATGTTAGTTGTTGTTGCAGGAATCGTTGTAGGATTTTTTGTAGATTTGGTTATTAATCTAAAATATATCTACGCTAGCAAAGAGCTTGTTTTTGATTTTCAATTTAATGAGCTAGCAATAGGAATGCTAATATGCATAGCGGTACTATTAATATTAGCTTGGATATTAAGGAAGAAAGACTATTATTTATTGCATCAAAGAAGACGTATAATTATTATATATGGACTTATGATTCTTGCGGTAATAGGAGTGGTGGTAGTGCTATATATTAAAGATTTTAATATAGGCATATTACATGAAATACATGATATACTACACGGAAATTTCAAAGATGAATATGGAACATATAGAGTGTTCTTATGGAAAAGGGCTATTAAACTTGTACAAGAAGCTCCTGTAATAGGAACTGGAAGTGATACTTTTGCTATTAGATTTATGAGCAAGTATACACAAGATGTAGCAGCACTAGGCAAGTTAACAATAAATGATACGGCTGCCAATGTATATTTAACAATATTAGTAAATACGGGAATTTTAGGATTAATTGCATACGTTTGTATAGTGTTATCTGTACTATTTAAGCTGTTAAAGACTGCATTAATTGGGAAACTAGAAGATAAAATGGTTCATGGCAATACATATTATTATTTAATAGCTATAGCAACTTTCGCATATGCAGTTCAAGATTTCTTTAATTTATGGGTTGTTATAGTGACTCCAATATATTTTGTTACTCTAGCTATGACAGAAAACATAAAGAGCAAAGAGAATATGTAAATAATAAATATAAATAAATTAAAAATAAGAAAAGCAAATGTAATATATTAAACTCTAGATATTTAAAAGGAAGGCAGCACACTTGTTAGTGTGCTGCTTTCTTTTGGTGCCTTAGATTTTAGGCGATTAGGCAATAGATTACATGGGTACCATGCCGGGCAACAAAGCATAGAATTCGTCCGAGAATCCAGAACGGATAAAGTCTTCCTTTCTGGGGATTTCCATAAAGTATTTGGCCGGTGCTCCGTAATGTTTCTTTCCGGTGGCCGTTTTTACGGTGAGAGAACAGTATCTCCAAATGCTATGATTTACGCGAGGATCCGCGTCAAGAGAGTTACTTCTAATGAAGTAAACAGGAATGTCGTGCTCAATGCACTTGATAGCAAAGTTGTAGCTTTGCTTGTCTAAGAATCTTCCGCTGCCCATAAGAAGAATTGCATCGCCTTCTTTCAGATTACAAATCCGCGGAAGGTTACCGCTTGTCTTTTCCAGAATTTCGACGGTTGAATCCGACATAAATTCTTTGTAGTTTCTGACGCGGTTGAAACAAGTTCTTATGAACTCACTGTCAGAATGAGAGAGCGTGCTGAGACCTTTCTCTTGCTTGAGTACGATTACCCGTTTTGCCGGTGCTCCATGAAAGTTGAGAGTTGCTTGGTTTGCCATAATAAAACCTCCTAAAATTTTTAGCATGCGTACGGGCACAACAATACCCTAAAATAACACATGCAATTGCTATTGTGTTACTCTTTTATTTAACACTCTTATATTATAACATATATAAAAGTTTATGTCAACAAACAACACTTGCAACTGTTATAACATAGCGTGTGGTAAAAGGCATAAAAAAGAGCACAACTATATGTTGTGCTTTCTTTTACTTGTTGTTTGGTATTGTATTTACTATAAAATTTGTTTCTTGTTTAACAAATTCAATGAATTTATCTGATAAGTCTGTATCTAATTGAGTACCAGCAGAACGTTTAATTTCTGCTAATGCATCTTCTAGTGTATATCCATCACGGTAAACTCTTCTTGAAGTTAGCGCATCAAATGTATCACATATTGAAATTAACTTAACAAGGAATGGTATTTCATCACCCTTTAATTTATCTGGATAGCCTCTACCGTCTATTCTTTCGTGGTGGTGTCTAACTAGTGGCAATGCGTTTTTGAATGTTTCAGAAGATGAAAGTATTGTTTCTCCGATTACAGGATGAAGTTTAATTATTTCGTATTCTTCATCTGTTAATTTGCCGTTTTTAAGAAGTACAGCATCTGCAATTCCGATTTTACCGATGTCGTGGAAGTTTGCAGCTAGAGATAGCGTTTTCTTATCTTCATCACCCAAGTTTAGATATTCTGCAAATTTATCTGCGTATATTGCAACTCTGTCACTATGTTCTTTAGTGTAGTTATCTTTGGCGTCAACTGCGTTTTTAAGTACAGTAGCTATTTCAACACCAAAGTTGTTAATAGTAACAGACATTTGTTTTATCTCGTTCATTTGTTCAACATATTTGTAACCACTTTCTATTAAAAGAATTAAGTCATCAAATCTTGCACCTTTTTCGAAGAATGCTTGTATGTCTAATGAACGCATAATGTCTATGGAAGGAGCTAAATCCTTGTGAGCGGACATTAATATTATATATATTTCTTTATCAAATTCACGAACTAGTTTAACTATTTCATCGCCGCGTATCATTGGCATTAGATAGTTAACAACAAGAACATCGTGTTTGTTTGTTTTCAATTCTTGTATAGCAGCTATTGGTTCTGTATATTTAGAAAGACCAATTCCATAGTTTTCTAAAACAATTTCCATCGCTTGCATAAGTCCTATATCATCATCAATTATTAGGACATTATTCTTTTTAGTGCTCATTTATTTCACCTCGGTATTTAGAGTATATCAAAAAGAGAAAGGCATTACAAGTAACTACGATATTATTTTGAATGTTCCAAGCGTAACGGTAAAATCATTTGGAAACACGGTTATAGATTCAATGCTAAGTTTGCCTGTTAAAAGTAGCAAAATAACAAGCAATTTGTTTAAGTCACAATTATTAGAATTGGAAAAGAAATCGTTAAGCGAAGAATTATTTAAATTAGATAAAAATTCATTCATTTTACCACCTACTAAAATATATTAGAAAGCTTGAGTTTTTATACATCTCATAGTATAATAGGGGTGTCGGAGGACTATATGGATAAACAAAAGATATTTTACTATTTTTTAACTGTAATTTTATGCATTATTGCATTTAATTTAACATTAAAATTAGTATTTAAAACAGATCAAATAAACGAAGGAAAATTTAGAGTTACAGATGCAGTGTTATTAAGTGAAGTTCAATTAGTAGACAAAACAACCACAGAAAATGGTTGGAGTCTTAATGTGTCTCAAAACAATCGTTTAACGTTTTTGATTACACCTATGAGTAGTGCTACAGTAAAAAGAATATATATAACTGACCTTAAAGTTAAGGGTGGGCAAGATATTGTTTTTTATGTAAAAGATAATGAAACAAGATTAACACTAAATAGACTTCCACAAACATTAGATATAGAGTATGTAATAGATGAAAATGGACAAATTAAAATAGATTTAATTGCTCTAAACGAGAATGTGTTAAAAAACTGGGTTGTTCCAGAGCATATAAAAGAAATACGTTGTGATGGTAAGATATTTGAAACAGCAGGAATATCTCTAAACACAATAAAATTTGATTTATCATTTAAATTAAATATTGCAGAAGAGAACGGTAAAGTTAATACAATGAAAGTGAATATGACATTACCAAACGACAGATTAGAAGAAAATGGAGTAGATGTAATAAAATTACCTACTAACCAATTTAAATTTAAAGTAAATTAATTCTTTAGCTTGAAATATTAAAGCGATTGATGTATAATAACGAAAGTCGCTTAGGCAATAAGAAGTTTGTGAACCTTGTCAGGTCCGGAAGGAAGCAGCAATAAGTAAATTTTCTTATGTGCCATAGGCGATTTTTTGTATATTTAGATATATAAAATATAAGGGGTTGAAAAAATGGCATACGTTGCATTATACAGAAGATATAGACCATTAACCTTTAAGGATATGGTAGGACAAGAGCATGTGACAAAGATACTTAAGAATCAATTAAAAACTGGCAAAGTATCTCATGCGTATATATTTAGTGGAACAAGAGGAACTGGTAAAACAACAGCAGCTAAAGTCTTTGCTAGAGCTATTAACTGCTTAAATCCTAAGGATGGAGAGCCGTGTAATGAGTGCGAAGCATGTAAGAGCATATTAGATGGCAACACGCCAGATGTAATAGAAATGGACGCTGCATCAAATAATGGTGTAGATAATATCCGTACAATAAGACAAGAGGTTGCATATTCTACAACCGGTCTAAAATACAAGGTGTATATAATAGACGAGGTGCATATGTTGTCTGGTGGTGCGTTTAATGCGCTACTTAAAACATTAGAAGAACCACCTGCTAATGTTGTCTTTATACTAGCTACAACAGAAGAGCACAAGATACTACCAACCATACTTTCTAGATGTGTGCGTTTCGAGTTTAGAAAAATAGGAAGAGAAGAAATAACAGAAAGACTAAAGTATGTTCTAGATTCTCTAAATGTTGGATATGAACAAGCAGCATTAGAACGAATTGCCTTTTTGGCAGATGGTGGAATGAGAGATGCATTAAGTATTCTTGAAAGATGTGTCAATGCTTCGAGTGGAGATGTAACAGCAGACAAGGTTGAAGAAATTGTTGGAACAGTTCCTTCAGAAATAATAGAATCTTTAGTAATAAGCCTTTTAGCATATGATATTGTATCTGCAAATAAAAATGTAAATAAGATATTAGAAAAAGGTAAGAATTTAAGAAATATAAATGCAGCTATTATTGACGAATTCTTAAATATATTAGTAGGAATTTCTAGCGAGTGGGAAGAGACTACATCTGAAGCAATAAAAACTGCATCAGAAGGTGTAAGTATCGCTAGAATAAATCAAATAATTAAACATTTGTCTAAATTAGATGAAGATCTTCGTCAATCAACAAATGGTAATTCATTATTCAAAGCTAAAATGTTAGAATTAGCAACTAAGGTACCAGTTATGGATGAAGAAATGCTTCTAAACAAGATACAAGAGTTAGAAATAAAACTAGAAGAAGTGTTAAGAAATCCACCAGCAACTACTAAGGCAAACAAAAAAGTAGAAGTAAAAGAAGTTGCTGCTAAAGAGAATGAAAAAGAAGCATCTGTGGATAAAGTGGAAAAAGAACCACAAAAAGAAGAAAAAAGTGTAAAACTTGCTGAAGTCAAAGCAGGCAAGAAACAACTTAAAGAATTATCTAAGATAATGCAAAGAGCATCTGATGAAGATAATCTAAAAGTATTCTCTGCACTAGCGGGTACAGAAGCGTTTATAGAAGATGATACAGTTACATTCTCAACTAAGAATGGATTTGCTTATGGAGTATTAAATAAAGATGCTTCTAAAGATTATCTAAAGGTGTTAGTTGAAGATGAAATAGAAAGAGAAGTAAATATTCGCATAGAATATATTACAGAAAATGCAAAAGAAACAAATTCTTTTGAGCAAATGATGCAAGGTACAGATGTACCATTTCAAGTTATAGATTAGGAGGAAATATATTATGGCAAGATTTGGAGGATTCCCAGGCGGAGGAATGGGAAACATGCAACAATTAATGAAACAAGCACAAAAAATGCAAGCAGATTTACAAAAGAAACAAGAGGAAGCAGCAAACACTGAGTTTGAAGTGTCTGCTGGTGGCGGAGCAGTTGTAGTTAAAGCAACTGGCGGAAAAGAAATAAAAGAAATACTAATAAAAAAAGAAGTAGTAGATCCAGATGATGTAGAAATGCTACAAGATTTAGTATTAACAGCAATAAACGAAGCTTTAAGAAAAGCAGACGATATGATGCAAGAAGGACTAGAGGGATTTAATATACCTGGTTTAATGTAGGAGTAAAGATGTATTCAGAATCAGTAAAAAAATTAATAGGAGAATTTGAAAAGTTACCTGGAATAGGTCATAAATCTGCAGTGCGTTTAGCATTCTATATATTAGAATCAGATGAGTCTGCAGCAAAGAATATGGCGGACGCTCTTTTAGAAGCAAAACAAAAAGTAAAATTTTGTACTAAATGTTTTAATTTAGCAGAGTCAGAACTTTGTGAAATATGTGCCAATGCTAAAAGAGATGAAAGCACAATCTGCGTAGTAGAAAACGTAAAAGACGTTGCTGCTATGGAAAAGACACATGAGTTTAAGGGATTATACCATGTGTTACACGGAGCAATATCTCCTATGAACAATATATCTGCAAACGATATAAAAATAAAAGAATTAGTATCTAGACTATCAGATGATAGAATAAAAGAAGTAATACTTGCTACTAATCCAACAATAGAGGGCGAAGCAACAGCAATGTATATTTCTAGAATCATAAAAACAATACCGGGAGTTAAAGTTTCAAGAATAGCTCACGGTATACCAGTCGGAGGAGATCTAGAATATACAGATGAGATTACTTTGATAAAAGCTATGGAAAATAGAAGGGAAATGTAATATGGATAAATTTAATGAACTTAGAAATAAGTATCCAACATTTGAATATTTGTCTTATGACATAGAAGAACTAGAAGACACAATTAAAGTTACATATAACTTTAATGTGCCTGGTTTAACTATGTTTAATCCTACGTGGAAATTTCCAAAAGCAAAAGTGAACACATTATCTGCAAATGATAGAAAAATACTAGAAGCAGCAATATTTAACTTAGGTATGGTGGAAGTTGTGTCTTATCTTAAAGCAACTTGTTCACCAACTCTAATTGTTAAAGCAGGAGCTTTAAATAATGAGCAAATAGCGTGGTATAAAAAGTTATACATAAATGGTTTAGGAGAGTTTTTCTATAGAAATGGTTTAGTAGAAGCTATGAACATGGATACATTCTTAAAGATTGAAGTAGAAGATAACAAAGTAGAACCAATTTTAATGAACGAAGTACTTACAGGGAACTTAATACCAGTTGGTGGCGGAAAAGACTCTAATTTAACACTAGAAGTGCTTAAAGGTATGGATAATACTTGTTATATAGTTAACCCTAGAGGAGCATCTTATGAATCGGCTAAAATAGCAGGATACACAGATGACAATATATATACTCCAAAGAGAATTTTGGATGCAAGATTGTTAGAGTTAAATAAACAAGGTTTCTTAAATGGTCATACACCATTTTCAGCAATACTTGCGTTCTCATCATATATTTCAGCTACACTTTTAGGTAAGAAATATATAGTATTATCTAATGAAGCAAGTGCTAATGAAGCTAATGTTGAAGGAACAAATATTAACCACCAATATTCTAAGAGCATAGAATTTGAAAACGATTTTAGAGAATATATATCTAAATTTGTATGTTCTAACGGACCAGAATACTTTAGTCTATTAAGACCACTTAGTGAATGGCAAATAGTTAAGGGCTTTATAAAAGAACCAAAATACTTCAAAGTATTTAAGAGCTGTAATGTTGGTTCTAAACAAGATATTTGGTGTGAGAACTGTCCTAAGTGTTTATATGTATATATAATGCTAGCAGCATTTTTAGATAAAAAAGATATGGATAAAATCTTTGGTTCTAATATGTTAAACAACAAGGAATTAAAAGATATATTTAATGGGTTAGTTTATCCAGACTATGACAAACCATTTGAATGCGTAGGAACTAAGGAAGAAATAAACCTAAGTCTTTCAATGATAATTGCAAGATATAATGAACAAGGAAAAGCGGTTCCATATCTTCTAAAAAATTATGATGCATCAAATGAAAATTTAGCAGAAAATATTAAGAATGCAATATATAGCTGGAATGAGGAAAACAATCTTCCAGAAGAATTTGTAAAGAAATTAAAAGAATATGTGATGTAAAGGAGAATGGCCTTGAAAAACGGAATAATAAATGAACTATCAGGTAAAAAGGTATTAATACTTGGATTTGGTAGAGAAGGAAAAAGCACATATAATTTCCTTAGAATGAACAATGTAGATTGTACTATAGGTATAGCAGATAAGAACGATATAACAGATGAGAACATATTAAAATCTGGTGTATTGTTCCATACAGGAGAAACATATCTAAATGCAATGAAAGACTATGATGTAATAATAAAGACACCAGGTATTTCATTCAAAGATGTAGATTTAACAGAAATAAAGGATAAGATAACATCTCAAACAGAGTTGTTCTTAAAATATGCAGGTCATAAAACAATCGGTATAACAGGAACAAAAGGAAAGAGTACAACATCTTCTTTAATATACAATATGCTTGTACAAAGCCATAAAGTGTTATTAGTAGGAAATATTGGGCTGCCAGCTTTTGAGATGATAGATTCGTATGAAGATACCGAATGGTATATTTATGAACTTTCTTCTCATCAATTAGAATTTGTTAAATCTAGTCCTAGAATTTGTACACTACTTAATATGTTTGAAGAACATTTAGATCACTATGTATCTTATGAAGCATATAAAGAAGCAAAGAGAAATATATATAAATTCCAAAAAGAAGAGGATTACTATATATACAACAAAGCTATGGCAGATGTAATTAATGGAAACAGAGAATTAAAACAAAATCTTGTAGCTGTTAACTCAGAAGACTTTACAAATAATAGCACATATTACTCAGCAAATGAAATAAAAATTAATGTAGATGGAAATACAAGCATCCTAGAAGTGCCTAAGAATATGGAACTAAAAGGAATACACAATGTATATAATGCATCTGTTGCAGCAACAATAGCCAAAATAGCTGGAGCATCAGATGAAGATATATTAGTAGGAATTGCTACATTCAAAACACTACCACATAGATTACAAGAAATTGGAGTATATGGTGGAGTAACATACATAGATGACTCAATATCTACAATACCAGCAGCAACAATATCTGCAGTAGCAAGTGTGGATAATGTGGATACAATCATTGTTGGTGGAATGGATAGAGGGATAAACTATGAAGAATTAATAGAGTTTATTCACGATGGAAAAGTTCCAAATGTAATTCTTATGTACGATAGTGGAAAACAAATCTTTGAAAAAGTAAAAACAGATACAACTGCAAATGTAATATATGCAGATGATCTAGAAAAGGCAGTTATACTTGCAGCCCAAGTAACAGCAAAAGGAAAAACATGTATAATGTCTCCTGCAGCAGCAAGTTACGGAGTATTCAAAAACTTCGAAGAAAGAGGAGATAAATTCAAAGAATTTGTAATTAAATATACAAGTGAAAACAATTAAAATTAATGGAAGAAGTCGTAGAAATACGACTTCTTTATATAAGTATTGTAAAAATATGAAATATGTAATAATATAGATACATAGAAGAAAAAGGAGAGAAACAAATGAAAAAGGGTATATCTTTAATAGTATTGAGTATAACAATTCTTGTTATGGCAATACTTGCGGCGACTGTAATAATTTCTTTAGAGGATAGCGGGATAATAGGGCGTTCTAAAAATACAGTGTCAAAACAAAATCAACAAGAAGAATATACAAGATTACAAGTAATAAAAAACGGAATACTTACAGACAATTTAGGTGAAATAACAGTAGATGAATATATAACAGAACTTAAAAATAAAGGTATAATAGAAAATGCAGTTACAAAGGATGCAGAAGGGTATGCCATTGCAAAGACAAAAAGCGGATTGGATTTGTATATAAAGCAAGATGGAATGGATAATATAAAAATTTCTTTTGAGCCATTAATTACAACATTAGGAATGTTAATAAATAGTGCAGCTGATTATGGTAAAAAAATAAATTACGAAGCTAATGGAGTAACAGATTGGAAGGTTTTTTATAAACAAATAGTCAATGGTGAAGAATATGTTTATTTAATTGCTAGCGAGTGTTTGGCTTATGATAAAATGCCAAGAGCGATACCTGATTTAACAATAGAGTCTCGCAAAGTAACGCTTGAAGATAACACTCAGAGAACGTTAGCCAATATTTATTGGTCTAACGCGCCGACGGGAACGCCTACAATACAAAATCCAAGTTTATGGATGGCAAATTGGAATAATTATACTACTTGTAGTAATGGAATTGGGGCGGCCTATTTCTTGGATGAAACATATTGGATGGAGTTTAAAAATACTACTGCTAATTATGCGTCATATGTTAAAGGTGTGATAGGGACTCCAACTCTAGAAATGTTTGTGGCTAGTTATAATGCGAAAAGAACAGCGACAAATGACGAAGTTACATATCCTAAAGAAATAGAATTGGTACCTAGTACATATGGATATTATATGAAGTATGCCTTAACGGGAGCGTCAAATGATACTATGTATGATCTAAATATTGGTATGGGAGACTCGTTATATGTATGGGATACAAAATCTAGCTATTCGTGTGTGTGGTTAGCTTCACCGTGCAATTACGCTAGTGGCGGAAGTTTGTTTAGAATTTATTATGCGGGGAACCTTGTGAGAAATTATTATAATAATACCATTAATGGTGTAAGACCTGTTGTTTGTATTAAATCAAGTGTTCCGGCCGAGTTAGATGCGAATGGAAATTTTGTAATATGACAAATAAAACAGCGACTAAATATTAGTCGCTGTTTAATAATTTGTGCAGGAAATTGCTAAATTCATTAGCTACTTCTTGGTGTCTGCTTCCGCTTAAACAGAAGCAGATGGGACAGGTGTTGGTTGCTTTGGAAAGGTTGTCGTTTTCACCTTGGTAGAACCTAATCTTGAAGTAGTTTTCGCCTTTGGTAATTTTGAGCTTGTTGCCTGTTCTGTCTATACCTGCTTCACTGTTCCATGTGAGAGTGCAGTTTTTGAAGTGGTAGTCTTTGAAGAGCTTGGTGAAGAAGTCGTAGAAGTATGGGGCTTTTTCTGTGATTAGAAAATATGCAGGGGTGTAGTCTTGCATAATCCAGTATAAATCACCTGCAAACCATCCCATTATGAACTTCTTACCTCTAGATTCTACAACTATTTGATTCCGGTTATCTACAGTTTCTTTATGGATAGTCATATTAATCTCCTTTACATGGCAAATTTGCATGTATTTACGTTTGTTTTGCATACATTATACACCCGTAAAAGCTAGTAGTAAAGCGATTTTTGTTAAATAGTGGTTTTAGAATAACACAATTGTAATATAAATGATAAAAAAATGTCAAAATATTAGTAAAAATGCTTGTAAAATTATAACTTTATGATAAAATTATTGCATAAAGAGGTGTCGATATGGAAAAGAAGATATTGATAGTAGACGACGAACCACCTATTGTAGAGGTTCTTAAATTTAATCTTGAAAAAGATGGCTACAAAACCATAGAAGCATACGATGGTGAGCAAGCTGTTGAGATGGCTCTTACCGCAAAACCGGATTTAATACTTTTAGATGTTATGCTGCCTAAAATGGATGGCCTTACAGTATGTACAAAGATTAGACAAAAATTAGATTGTCCAATAATTATGCTTACTGCAAAGGACGACGTGGTAGATAAAATACTTGGGCTAGAACTTGGTGCAGACGATTATATGACTAAACCATTCAGCGTAAGAGAACTTGCTGCCCGTATTAAAGCTAATCTAAGAAAACGTACAGTTCCTGAAGAAGCAAAAGAAGATAAAGGAACTAACGAACTTAAGCTACAAGATTTAGTATTAGATGACGAAAAATATGTAGTTAACAAAAAAGACAAAATAATAGACTTAACAATGAAAGAATATGAAGTGTTAAAACTATTAGTTACTAATGCAGGTCAAGTCCTAACAAGAGAACAAATAATTAAAAATGTATGGGGCTATGATTATTTTGGAGATGTAAGAAGTGTTGACGTTACAATCAGAAGAATAAGAGAAAAGATTGAAGACAATACAGCAGATCCTAAATACTTAAAAACAAAAAGAGGAAAAGGATATTACGTATAATATAAATATCTTTAATATAAATAAACGAAGCACCGATTGTTGTACAATTGGTGCTGTGTTATATAAAAGGAAAGAGGATAAACTATGTTTAAAAGCATAAAAACTAGTGCTAAAGTAATGGTGTTAGTTTTAGTTATAACAACATTTGTAGTAGTAAATATACTTGTAAACTATTCGCTTACAGGTAAGTTTGGCTTTTCTATAAATCTTCCAATAGTTATGACATTTTTCATGGTATTACTTTTAAGTATGCTTTTAATGACAGCATTCTATAAAAGCTTAATTACACCAATGAAAAAGTTAGAACGTTCTATGAAGAACTTAAGGGATGGAAAGAATGTGGATAGCAGACACCTTGCAAATGTTACTAAATTAGAAGAAATGCAACAACTAATTAATTCGTATAGCGAAATACTAAATAGTTTGCTTAAGAATAGATTTGAATTAGATAGTCAAGAAAGTAAGACATCAGTTATATTAAATAGAATGGATGATGGTGTTATTGCTTTCTCAATGCAAAAGCAAGTAATACATATTAACGGTGCTGCAAAGTCTTTCGCAGATATATCTGATACAGATGATACTTACGATAAGATAATGAAAAAGCTTAAATTAAAAGTAGACTTCGATAAAGTACTATACTTATCTAACTATAAAAACCTAGAAGAAAAGGTTGAAGTAAACGACAATGTATTAAGCGTAGTATTAGTACCATACCATAACGAAAAGCTACTTCCAATGGGAGTTATTGCAATCCTTAAGAATATTACCGAGAACGAAAAGTTAAACAATATGAGAAAAGAGTTTGTTGCAAACGTTTCTCATGAGTTAAAAACACCACTTTGTTCTATTAAAGGATATTCTGAAACAATGATGGATAGAGATTTAGAACCAGAAGAAATAAACAAGTTTGCAAAAGTAATAAATGATGAAGCAAACAGAATGGATAGAATAGTTGCAGATTTACTACAACTTTCTAGATTCGACTATAAAAAGAATGTTTGGGATAGAGTTAAACTAAATATAGATGACCTTGCAAAACAAGTTGTAGAAAACCTACAATATGTTGCAAAAGAAAAGAAACATAACTTAAAATGTGTTGTTAATATGATACCAGGGCCAGTTCTTGCAAGTAAGGATGCTATACAACAAGTTATGACTAACATCATATCTAACAGTATAAAATATACACCAGATGGTGGAGAGATTACTGTATATGTTGGAGCTGCTGGTGGTAAAGCATATCTTAAGTTTGTAGATAACGGAATTGGTATTCCAGAAAAAGACTTAAAGAGAATATTTGAACGTTTCTATAGAGTAGATAAAGCTCGTTCTAGACAAATGGGAGGAACAGGACTTGGACTTTCTATTGTTAAAGAAATTGTAGAAGCTCATGAAGGAACTATAGAAATGAAGAGTGAAGAAGGAGTAGGAACAGAGGTAATAGTTACTCTGCCAATAATGAGATAATGAGAATAATAGACGTACATGCACACTATGAAGATGAAGCGTATAATGAAGATAAAGAGCAAGTATTTACAAAGCTTAAAGAAGCTGGTGTAGAATTTGTAATTAATGCGGGTGCAGGAATTGAATCATCAATTGGAGCTATAGAAAATGCTAAAAAACATCAAAATGTTTATGCTACCATAGGAATTCACCCTGAGTATGTGAATAATGGGGATAACATAGAGGACTTAAGAAAACTTTATGAGGATAACAAAGATAGTGGAAAGATTGTAGCAATTGGAGAAATAGGATTAGATTATCACTATACGAAAGACTTCAAAGAAGAGCAAAAGAAGTTATTCAAAGAACAACTAGAATTTGCATATGAAGTAGGACTTCCCGTGCAAATACATTCTAGAGATGCTAGTATAGATACAGTAGCAATATTAGAACAAACAGAAAAGAAACCATCTAAAATAATGTTCCACTGTTTTGATCTTAACGAACAAACTGCTAGATTCATTATAAAAAATGGATACAAGATATCTGTTGGCGGAAATATAACATATAAACGCACAGAAACAGCAATAAACGTATTAAAACAAATGCCGCTAGAAAGTATAATGACAGAAACAGATGCACCTTATTTAGCTCCACAAAGCAAAAGAGGCACAAGAAATGATTCGTCTAATATACATGAAGTTATAGAAAAACTGGCAGAAATAAAAGAAATGGATAAAGAGGAATTAGCAGAAGTAGTATATAATAATGCTAAAGAATTTTATGGAATATAGATACCAAGCGCCGTGTAGCGCTTGGTATTCTTTGTAAGTAGACATAAATTTGACTAAAATGTTGAAAAATGGTATAATGTAAGAGTCGAAAATAAAAATACAGCTGCTAACTAGCGGCAAAAATATGGAGGATTAAACAAATGGATAACAAGATTAGAGAAGTGGTGAGTAACTTCAGAATAGATGGAGAACTTGTGTCAGCTGAAGAGAACGCACAGGGTAACATTAACTCTACATACTTGCTTACCTACGCTACGGCAGAAGGAAGTGCAAAGTACTTGCTTCAGAAAATCAACAGCAACGTTTTTAAGGAACCGTATCTTGTAATGCGGAATATAGGTTTGGTCAGTAAACACATCAAGAAGAAACTGGCAGGAATGCCTGGATGCGGTTACAAAACCTTGAGCTATGTGGCTACTGTAAACGATGAACCTATGTACACGCATATCAATGAAGCGGGAGAGAAGGAATACTATCGCGTGTACGAGTACATTGACGACTGTATTTCCTACAATAACTTCAAGGACTTAGAAAAGCCTGAAGAAGTTGCATACAATGCAGGAAAATGTTTTGGAGCATTCCATATGCTTCTTAGCGACTTCCCTGTAAGTATGCTTGCGGATACCATACCGGATTTCCACAATACGCCTAAGCGTTTTGATGCGTTGCTGGTTGCAATCGAGAATGGTATCACAAACAGAGCGTTTGAATGCTCTGAAGAAATCATCTACCTTATTTCTAAGATTAAGGAGTATTCGGCAATCTACAATAAACTCGGTAGAACAATACCGGTAAGAGTAACCCATAACGATACCAAGTTGAATAATATCTTAATGAGCACTACCACCAATAAAGGTGTAGCTGTTATTGACCTTGATACCGTCATGCCGGGTTCTGTACTCTATGACATCGGTGATGGAATTCGTTCTGCCTGTGCAAATGCTTTCGAAGATGAAACGGATCCTGAAAAGATTTTCCTTAATATTGACCTTGCAAAGGCATACATTAAGGGCTATCTTGAAGAGATGGCGTGCTCGCTTACTTATGATGAAGTTCGTTGCATTGGGCTTTCAATAAGGATTCTTACATATGAACTTGCTCTTAGATTCCTTACGGACTATATTAACAACGACACGTACTTCAAAATTAAGTATAAGACACACAACAAAGCTAGATTTATGAATCAGTTCCTTCTTCTTAAGGATATTGAGAAAAAGGCGTGTGAGATTGATGCTTACGTTGAGCAGCTTTACCGCGATGTGAAGTAACAAGGTAAAATTCAAATAAGAAACGAGAGAACAATTTGTTCTCTCGTTTTGCTTTATATAACAATATCAAATTAATTCATATCCATGGACAGTTGATTATCCTCAGCTGGAGTTTCTTCAACATCTTCAGATACAAGTTTTGCTAGGTTAACAACTCTACCGCCTTCAGAAGTTCTCATTAGTGTTATACCTTGAGTATTTCTTCCAAGTATAGATATGTCATTTACTTTAATTCTTATTATTACACCAGAAGCAGTGATTAACATTACATCATCATTGTCTGTTACAACTTTAACACCTATAATGTGTCCTGTTTTTTCTGTTGTTTTATATGTAAGAATTCCTTTACCAGCTCTAGATTGTGGTCTGTATTCTTCAACTTCTGTTCTCTTACCAAATCCGTTTTCTGTTATAGCTAGAATGTAATTATCTTTTTCAGATGTAATTGGTTCCATACCTATAACATAGTCATCTTTACCAAGAGTTATACCTTTAACACCCATTGAAGTTCTTCCTACTGGACGAGCTTCTTCTTCGTTGAATCTAATAGATAAACCAGTTCTTGTTACAAGGATTACATCGCTTGTTCCATCTGTTATTCTTACGTCTATGATTTCATCTTCATCTTTTAATGTGATACCGATGATGCCAGTCTTACGTATGTTAGAATATTCAGATAATGCTGTTTTCTTAACAAGACCGTTCTTAGTAGCCATTAATACATTTAACTTCTCATCGAAGTTCTTAACTGGGATAACTGCAGCAATCTTTTCACCTTGGTCAAGTTGAAGTAGATTTACTATGGCAGTTCCTTTAGCTACTCTTGAAGCTTCAGGTAAATCGTAAGCTTTAAGTTTGAATACTTTACCTAATGTAGTGAAGAATAAGATGTAGTCATGAGTAGAAGATACGAATAGATGCTCAACAAAGTCATCTTCTCTTGTACCCATAGCAGTAACACCTTTACCACCACGACGTTGACTCTTGTATGCGTCAACTGAAATTCTCTTTACATATCCAAAGTGAGTTATTGTAACAACATTGTCTTCTTGCTTGATTAAGCTTTCTATTTCTATTTCGCCTTCACCGTGAACAATCATTGTTTTTCTTTCATCACCGTATGTATTTTTCATTTCTATAAGATCTTCTTTAATTATTTGAAGTACTAATGCTTCGCTTGCAAGAATATCTTTTAAGTGTTTAATAGTTTCAAGTAATGCTTGGTATTCTGCTTCGATTTTATCTCTAGATAATCCAGTTAAAGCTTTTAATCTCATATCTAGTATAGCTTGAGCTTGGATTTCAGATAAACCGAATCTTTCCATTAATGTAGTTCTAGCTTCGTTATCATCTTTAGCAGCTTTGATTATTTGGATTATCTCGTCGATGTGATCCATAGCAATTCTTAAGCCTTCTAAGATGTGAAGTCTAGCTTCAGCTTTAGCCAAATCGAATTTAGTTCTTCTAATTATTATTTCTTTTCTGTGTTCGATGTAATGATAAAGAATTTCTTTTAATGTTAATACTTTAGGTTCGTTATTAACAAGAGCAAGCATTATCATACTTTGAGTTGTTTGAAGTTCTGTATGTTTGAATAACATATTAAGAACAACATTTGGATTTGCATCCTTTTTAAGGTCTATAACAACTTTAACACCTTCACGGTCTGAGAAATCGTGTATATCTGAAATACCTTCTAACACTTTGTCATTAACAAGTTTAGCTATGTTAGAACATAGAGCTGCTTTGTTAACTTTGTAAGGCACTTCTGTTATAACAATGTGGAATCTACCTTTAGCATCTTCTTCAATTTCTGCTTTTGCTCTTAAGCAAACTTTTCCACGACCTGTTTTGTAGGCAGATTTCATACCATCGTGACCAACTATAATACCACCTGTTGGGAAGTCTGGCCCTTTGATATGTTCCATAAGTTCCTCGTCAGTTATATCTGGATTGTCTATCATAGCACAAGTTCCATTTACAACTTCTGTTAAGTTGTGAGGTGGAATGTTAGATGCCATACCAACGGCGATACCGTATGAACCATTAACAAGTAAATTTGGTATTTTTGCTGGTAGAACTGTTGGTTCCATAAGTCTGTCGTCATAGTTTGGTGCATAGTCTACAGTTTCTTTATCTATATCATTTAGCATTTCTACAGCAATCTTGTGTAGTTTTGCTTCTGTATATCTCATTGCGGCTGGTGGATCGTTATCTATAGATCCAAAGTTACCATGTCCATTAACTAGTGGATAACGCAAAGAGAAATCTTGTGCAAGTCTAACAAGTGCGTCATAAACGGCAGCATCACCATGTGGGTGGTAGTTACCTAAAACGTCACCAACTATACCAGCACATTTTCTATATGGTTTTTCTGGCCATAAAGCAAGTTCACTCATTACATATAAGATTCTTCTATGAACTGGTTTTAAACCATCACGAACATCTGGAAGTGCACGAGCAACGATAACGCTCATTGCGTAATCTATGTAAGAACGTTTCATTTCGTCTTCTATTTTTACAGGGACAATATGTCCTCCATTTAGCAAATTATTTTCTTCCATAATACCCTCCTATTGCTACTCGTTATTATATATGAAAAATGTCTAAATTGCAACTAAAAAGGGTTGAAAAAAGGACAAATTATGATATAATAAGCTTGCAATAAACGTAGCAATAAATATAGAAGAGAGGTAGCTATGAAACCAAAGGATTATTATGCTTTACTTGGCGTACATAAACGTTCTAGTAAAGAAGAAATCAAGCAAAATTACAGAAAATTAGCTAAGAAATATCATCCTGATGCCAATGTTGGAAAACCTGAAATGGAAGAAATATTTAAGGATCTAACAGTTGGTTATGATATTCTTATGGATAAAGATAAAAAGAAAAAATATGATAGACAAGTTGTAAGATACAACTATGGCGCACCACCAAAAGTAGAGAAGGATAAAACTAAGAAGTATGGCGTTAAGAATGAAAATGCAGCAAATGAGTTTGTTTCTACTATACTTGGATTTGGTAAAGATGCAACACAAACAATAAAAACAAAAGCAAGTGAATTTAAGGTAAATATCGCTTCTAAAAAAATCGCTAAGAAGGGTGATAACATAGAGGCAATATTAGAAATTGCTTTAGAAGAAGGTTTGTTTGGAGCTGAAAAGAAAGTATCGTTAAAAGCAGCTGGTGGAAAGGTAAATACATACACAGTACAAGTTCCTAAAGGTATTAAAGATGGTGAGAAAATAAGACTTGCAGCACTTGGCAAACCTGGTAAAAACGGCGGCAAGAATGGAGATTTAATAATAACTGTAAAATTAAAAGAACAACCAGATGTAAAATTAGATAAATTAGATTTACATTCAAAATTAACTGTATCTTATGCACAAGCAATTGTTGGAGACAAAATAAGAATAAAAATGTTTGGTGAGAGTATTGAAGTTACAATACCAGCTAACACAAAAGAAGGAGACAAGATTATTGTTGATGGGAAAGGCTATACAACAAGTGACGGAACAAGAGGTAAACTTGTTCTGGAAGCTTCACTTACACCACCTACAACTATTACAGATAAAGAAAGAAAAATATACGAACAACTTCTTAGAGCTGAAAAGCAACAAGCGAAGGGAAAGTAGTATTATAGTAATTAGAATAACAAGCGTATTAAACGCTTGTTATTTTTCTTTTAAGTAGTATAAAGTAATCTTTAATAGTTTGGATTATGTTTTTTATTTTAATTTCTTTGTTGCTTTCAATTACAGGAAGATTTTTATTTAGTTCATCATCGTACTTATCCATTACTGCTGAAAGCAAATCTTCAGAAATATTCAGATTAAAACTCATTAAATTCTCTTTTTCTAAATTCTCTTTTGTGCAAAATGAGAATGTTATTTTTTCGTGATTTCCCAAATCAATTAAAGCACAATAATTCTCACCTATGCATTTTGTACATTTTGCTAAATTTTGATTTATAATTGCTGCTTTATTGTCGTCAAAGAAATATTTAATGTATAAGTTGTTTTCGTACTTCTCATAACATATACTGTCAATAAGTTCACCGTGATAACGTAAAACAATACTGTTATTTTTAGATATGTTTCCAAAGATAGTAAAAATATTGTTTTCAATTGTCTTTTTTATAATACATTTGTCGCATGCTAATTTGCAAATACAAGTATTATTAACATTTTCGTTCATAAAATCACCTCAAATTACACTGTTTGACACGATTTTACAGTAGAGGAATACATGATGCAACAAAATGTGTAAAAGTAGACAAAACGGTATAAAACTAGTGATTGTTTGACACAAAACTACAAAATGTGTAAATAATAGCGTTAGCAGATGTAAAATAATATTAAAAATATTGCCAAAAAAAACACTTTGTGATAAGATAAGTGAGTAAATATGTCAAAATTAGGAGGAATGGATTTTGGGGAAGAAAAATAAGGGTAATGATTCGCCAGGACAAGAACTAAACGAAGTAAAAAATGAAGTAATAGAACAAGCAATAAGCGAAGAAAATAAAGAGGCTATAGAAGTAGTTGAAGAAGCAACTACCGAAACTGTAGTTGAAGAAATTTCAGAAACTGAAACACCAAAAAAAGAGAAAAAGAGTAAGAAAGAGAAAGCTCCAAAAATTGTAGATGAAAGTAAATCTAAATTCGCAGGACTAAGTAAAGGATTAGCAATTGCAGGAATAATAGCGGCTGTAATTGTTATTTGTCTAGTTGCTTTTGCGTTAGCGAACAAATTAAATGATAAAGTTTACTCTAATATTTATCTTAATGGTGTAGACATGTCTGGTAAGACTAGAGAAGAAGTGGAGCAATATATAGATGATTACTGGACAAAAGTTACAAGTAAACAAATTTCAATAAAAAATGGTGAAAAAGAGTTAATATTAGTAACAGCGGATTCTATAGATTTAGCTTTAGACAAAAATGCAATGGTTGTTGAAGTAATGGCTTATGGTAGAGATAAAAACAAAAATATTGTTATAAACAATTTAGATATTGTAAAAGCATATTTTGAAAAACAAAATATAGATCTTAAATATACCTATACTGAAAACAAACTAGCAAATGTTGCAACAGAAGCAATTCTTGAAGTAGATGAAAGAGTTAAAGATGATACGTATACAGTAGACAAGGAAACAAATACTTTAATAATAACTAAAGGTGCTAAAGGAAAGGATTTTGTTGCTACAGAATTTAAGTCTGAACTTATAGATACTATTTTAGATGAAGTGGCAACTGTTTATGAAGTGAAGCTTGAAGATGCTGAACGTGAAGATATAGATGTAGATGTGCTGTTTGCAGATGTACATAAGGATGCAAAAGATGCATATGCAGATGAAACAGTAAAACCAGCAGTTTATTATAAACATGAATTCGGTACTACTTTTGATAAAGAAGATTTAAGAAAAGTATTGGCGAAGGAAGAAAATTTAGCTGAAGGTAAAGTTATAGAATATAAATTAACAACTACACAACCTAAAGTTACAATCCAAGCTTTAACTAAAACTTTATATAAAGATAGCTTAGGTAGTTATACATCAGATTTCTCAAATTCAGATGCTAATAGAGCAAGCAATGTAAAATTGTCTGCTAAAATGTTAAATGGCACTATAGTAATGCCGGGTGAAACATTCTCATTTAATAAAACAATGGGAGATTGCGGATTAGCGTCTAGAGGATTTAAATCTGCAGCTGTTTTCAAAAACGGAAAAGTTGTAAAGGAAATAGGTGGTGGCGTTTGTCAATTATCATCATCACTTTATGTAGCAGCGTTATATGCAAATATGGGAATAGTAGCAAGAAGTCAACACGCACTTCCTGTAGGATATGTACCAGTAAGTTTAGATGCAACTATATATTATCCATATACGGATTTTAAGTTCAAAAACACTAGAAACTATCCTATAAAAATTTCTGCAACTACTACAACAAATAAAAGATTGGTAGTAACAATATATGGTACTAAAGAAGATGTGGAATATGATGTAAAATTAACATCATGGGTAACAGAATATATTTCACCAAAGGTTCAAAAACAAAATGACAGTAGTGTTTTAGAAGGAAAGACAAAAACAATACAAAAAGGTGCGAATGGATATAAATCAGTAGCATATAAAACAGTAAGTTTAAAAGGTAAAGTTATATCTAAGACATTACTATCTTCAGATAGTTATGGTGCAACACCAACAATTATAGCAGTAGGAACAAAGAAACCAGTAAATATATATGGGGAATAAAGAGGTAACTTATGAAAAAATCTTTTGTAAACATTTGGTTTTTAATAATAATAGTAATTGCGGTTGGTTTTTTTATAAAGAATGTGATGGATACATTCAGTGTAGATGAATCGCTGTTAACATCAGAAGAATATACTTCATTATATTATTATAACCAGCTAACAGATGAACAAAAAATAAAGTATGTTAAAATAGACCAAGAGATACAAAAGCTAACAAGAGATATACATTTTGGGTTTGTTAAGAATGTAACTGTAAAATCAGATGTTACAGTTGTATTATCTGCGATATATAATGATAGGCCAGAATATTATTATTTACCACAAGATTATAATGTAAAGAGCGTAAAACTAGGGCCTGTGGAATATACAATTCTAAAATTGGATTATACTGTGGCAGATAAAAAAGAAAAAGAGAAAAAAGATTTAGAATTAAATAATATAATAGAACAAATTGTGCATGAAACACTTCATGACAAAATGACAGATTTTGAAAAACAAGTAGCGCTTCATGATGCTCTGTTAACTAGAGTTTCATACTATAACTTTTCGGATATAGAAAAAATACCTGTAGAAAAACATACTTCTTACGAAGCATTGGTAAGAGGTAATGCGGTTTGTGATGGAATATCTAAAGCATATATGCTTCTTCTAGAAAAAGCAGGAATCTATTCGTTAATGGTTACAGGTAAAATAGGAGAAATAGCACATGCTTGGAATATTGTTAAATTAGATGATGAATATTATCATGTAGATGCCACTTCAGATACTACAGAAGTAAATGGTGAAAAAAAGGTAATGCACAGATATTTCAATTTATCAGACGAAGAATTAATGCTAACACATACAATAGATGGTGAGTTTGAAATAATTAAGTGTGAAGGTACTAAATACAACTTCTATACTTATAATGACTATCAAGTAAAATATACAGAGAGTTTAAGAAGTAAATTGATTAAAATAATTAATAAGCAATTATCTGCTCCTGTTGTTGAGTTTAGAATGGAAGGATTGTATTCAACACAGACCTTGTTAGAAGAATTATATTATATGAACTTTAATGGTTGGGAAGATTCAAAGCAAACTACAGTATCTTATCATAAGCTAGAAGATATATATATATTTGAAAATAAAAACAGAAAAAGAATATATTAAAGTATAATAAAAAATTAAATTAATAAAATATAATATGAGCAAGAGTTTAGATGGGTGGTCTGATGACCGCCCATATTATATGATTTATCAAGATAAATATGCATTAAAAAATATATATGCCCAATTAAATATAGATCCCCCGGACGTTGGACTAGTATCGTACATAGGTGCTAATACTAAAAGACGTACGAGGGATTATTCTATAAACGCGGATTATGGAAAAAGCAATGAGTTAAATCAAGGCAAGGAAAAACATGATGGCTACAAAGAAAAAAAGAAAGACAAAAGAGGGAAATTTGGAGCTTCGTATATTGATGCAGATGAGTCTAGTATAATTAGAGAATATGCAAATATACAGGATATAAAAGAGATGAATAACATGTTGTTTTACAGAAAAATATTAAGAGGAATAATAAAATACTGTGGAGCTAAAGATAAGCATCCGATATGTTATATTAAATCTAAAATAGAACTTTATGAAGAATATAATAAAGAGGAAGAAGATATATTTGTCAAAATGAAAAACAATTGTGTTTGGCTAAAGAAAAATAACATGCAAACTAGTGTTATAAATATGGCAAGAATAATGGGAGAAGTATGCTTGGTTGGGTATGTAATTGAAGAAGCCAGTGAAAACAGGCCAAGAATAATAAAAGCATTGGTCATATACACATAATTATTTACAATAATAAACTAGAATGGTATAATACCGTTAACGGAGGTTGCTATGACAGTAAAGGAGTTAATAGGATTATTAGAAAATAACGGTGGCGTTACAAAAACAGTGGTATATGAAAATATGAAAGATATAGAAGTTAAGGATATAACATACAATTCAAAAGCTGCTACGGAAAATTCGGTGTTTTTTGTAAAAGGCGCTAACTTTAAGGTGGAATATATAGAGGATGCTATAGCCAGAGGTGCGATTCTTGTTGTAGCAGAAAAGGAATATGATATACAAAACGCAGGACTTGTTGTTGTGCCTAATATTAGACACGCAATGGTAGTTTGTGCAGAAGAATTCTTTGGTAAAGCGTATAGCAAAATAAAAATGGTTGGTTTAACTGGTACAAAAGGTAAAACAACAACAGCAACATATATACATAATATACTAAATCTTGAAAAGGGAGAGAGAACAGCGCTTTTATCTACAATAGAAACATATACTGGCAAAAGGTGTGAAGAATCTCATTTATCTACACCAGAAGCTATAGAGTTACAAAGATATATAGCAGAATCTGTAGAGTCAGATTTGGAATATCTTGTTATGGAAGTCTCATCTCAAGCAACTAAAACAGAAAGAATACTAAATACTGAGTATGATATAGGAATGTTCTTAAATATATCTGAAGATCATATAAGTCCAGCAGAACATCCAAACTTTAATGATTATCTAAATTCAAAATTAGAATTCTTAAAGAAATGTAAAACTGTAATAGTAAACTATGAGACGGATTATTTAGAAGCTGTTTTAGATGCAGCAAAGGATGCAGAAAAGTTAGTAACTTTTGGACCTGGAGAATTAAAAGATAGAGTGGATGTGTATTATACAAATGTACATAAAGAAAACGAATATCTTGTATTTGATATTGTGGATAATGGGGATAAAGCCACATTCAAAACTAGAATGATGGGAGATTTTAATGTTCAAAATGCAACTGCTGCAATTCTTACAGCAAGAGAATTAAAAGTTAAAGAAGATAACATTCTAAAAGGAATTGAAATGACTACTGTGTCTGGAAGAATGAATGTGTTTAATGGGAATAATAAAACAGTAATCGTAGACTATGCACATAATAAATTAAGTTTTGAAAAGTTTTTTGAGGCTGTAAAGAAAGATTATCCTAACTCAGAAATAGTTGCATTGTTTGGAGCTCCGGGTGGCAAAGCCTATGGTAGAAGACAAGCTATGTCTGAAGTAGCAAGTAGATATGCAGATAAAATATATTTAACAGCGGATGATCCTCAGTTTGAAGTAGTAAGAGATATATGCAATGAACTAGCTACATATATAACAGTGCCATATGAAATAATAGAAGATAGAAAACAAGCGATAGAGTATGCATTTAATAATATGAAAGCTAATGGGGTATTGTGCTTACTTGCAAAAGGTGAAGATAGATACCAACAAGTAAAAGGAAAACTTGAAGAATATGAATCTGATGTAGATATAGCAAAAGAGATAACTAAAGAAGGATAGTGGTTAAATGAATAAGGATACTAAGATAAAAAGCGGCTTATTTATTGTAATGGCTGGACAATTAACGTATTTAATAACTGTGTTAAATGAAATTAAGTCTAAATTGGGTAATGCGAATACGGGAGATTTGGGTTTTTCTATATTTATTCTAATAACACTTTTTGCCGCACTATTATGGGATAAAGTAAAATATACAAAAAAGTATTTACTAGTTGGAAATATATTTCTTTTTATTTTAGTTCCAACAATGTATTTAAGAATAACGGCAATAATAAATATACTGTTATTAATATTTGTGAAACAAGAAAAGAGAGAAAAAATAAATTTTAAGGAAGCTGTAAATAAGCTTGCTACAGAAAATAAGACGACAAATAAGAAACAATGGATATTGATGATAATGTTCCTAATTATATATTTCGGCCAAAACTTTATAAAAGCTGAGTGGTTAGAGCCTTTATCTGTAACTGCTTTAATAATATATATGATAGGATTGCATTTAGTGTTAATGATTTTAGCAATATGGACATTCTTTGATGAGATTAAAGAGGGCGTAAAGAAAATAGCACAAAACTTTAGATTGACTATAAGATATATGTTGAAATTATTGGTATGGATGCTAATTGCTCTTGCTATAGCATCAAGTATCTCGGTGATGATTACAAAGAAGAGTCAATCTATAAATCAAGAAACAATCGAAAGTTTACCGCTATATATAACGATACCGCTTGCTGTAATATGGGCACCATTTGTAGAAGAAGCGGCATACAGAGGAACATTTAAGAAGGTAATAAAAAATAAATTATTATTTATCATAGTCTCTGGAGGATTATTTGGATTAATGCATGCAATAGGCGAGGCTACGCTAGTTATAACGATTGCAACAGCAATGCCGTATGCGGTCATAGGTATGGTATTTGCGTATTCATATGCAAGAACAAATAATTTAGCTGTGAACATATTATTCCATTTGTTATATAATTCTTTAGCGGTGCTAGTGTCTACACTTAAGTAGAAAAAATATAATGATGCATAACAAAAGTAGAGTAAAATTTACTTTTGTTTTTTGTTATATATAGATAAAATAAATATCGCTACTTGACATAATCTTAAAGTTGCGTTAAAATATTAAATTAGAGTTTTAATGAAAGAAGGAAATTTATGAAAAATATAAGAAATGTAGCTATTATAGCTCACGTTGACCATGGTAAAACAACGTTAGTAGATAGCTTATTACATCAAAGTGGAATATTTAGAGATAACGAAGTAGTATCTGAAAGAGTAATGGACTCTGGAGATATAGAAAAAGAAAGAGGAATAACAATCTTATCTAAAAACACATCAGTTATGCATAACGGAGTAAAAATTAACATAGTAGACACTCCAGGACACGCAGATTTCGGTGGAGAAGTTGAACGTGTACTTAAAATGGTTGATGGAGTTCTTTTAGTTGTTGATGCATTCGATGGACCAATGCCACAAACAAGATTTGTTTTAAGTAAAGCATTATCTTTAAACATTATGCCTATCGTTGTAATAAACAAAATAGATAGACCTGGTGCAAGACCAACAGAAGTTTTAGATGAAGTATTAGAACTATTTATGGATCTTAATGCAAACGACGATCAATTAAATTTCCCAGTGGTTTATGCTTCTGGTAAGAGTGGATTTGCAAAATATAATGTTGAAGATACAAACGACAACATGGTACCTATATTTGAAACAATAATAAAATACGTTCCAGAACCAAGTGGTAGCAAAGATGAACCATTACAATTATTAGTATCTAACATAGACTATGATGACTATACAGGAAGAATAGGTGTAGGTAGAATTGAACGCGGTGTAATCCATGCTGGTGAACAAGTTGCACTATGTAAAAAAGATGGAAGCGTACAAAATGTTAAAATAGGTAAAGTATATACATATATGGGACTTAAGAGAACAGAAGTAGAATCTGCAGAATGTGGAGAAATAGTTTCAGTAACAGGTGTTACAGGAATAAACATTGGTGAAACAATAGCTGATGTAAACAACCCAGAAGCAGTTCCTTTTGTAGACATAGATGAACCAACAGTTTGTATGACATTTAGTGTAAATAATGGACCTTTTGCAGGTAAAGAAGGTAAATATATTACTTCTAGACATATTAGAGATAGATTGTTCAAAGAAGTTGAAACAAATGTATCTTTAAGAGTAGAAGAAACAGATACTCCAGATTCATTCAAAGTATATGGTCGTGGAGAATTACACCTTTCAATACTTATTGAAAATATGAGAAGAGAAGGATTTGAATTATTGGTTTCTAAACCAACAGCTATTAGCAAAATAATAGATGGTGTAAAATGTGAACCTATGGAACAAGCAACAATAGACGTACCAGATGAATACGTTGGTGTTGTTATGGAAAAAATGGGTAACAGAAAAGGTGAAATGACTAATATGGGACCTTGCCCAACTCAAGTTGGATATACGAGATTAGAGTTCAAGATACCATCAAGAGGACTTATTGGTTACAGAAGTGAAATACTAACAGATACAAAAGGTCTTGGAGTATTAAACAGTATATTTGCTGGATTTGAACCAGATCGTGGAGAGGTTATAACAAGAACTCACGGAACAATTATAGCTTATGAACAAGGCAAATCTACAACTTATGGATTATACAATGCACAAGAAAGAGCAACTCTATTTATTGGAGCTGGTACTGAAGTCTACATTGGTATGATAGTTGGAGAAAATTCAAGAAGCGAAGATATGATTGTTAACGTATGTAAAGAAAAACACTTGACAAATACAAGAGCTTCTGGTAGTGATGATGCATTAAAATTAACACCTCACAAAGTACTTTCTCTAGAACAATCATTAGAATTTATTGAAGATGATGAACTTGTAGAAATTACACCAGAAAATATTCGTTTAAGAAAGAAAATACTTGATCCAACAAAGAGATTAAGAGGAATTACAACTTAGTAAAATGAGAAACAGCGGCTAATTTAGCCGCTGTTTTTTGTGAAAACTAGACTTTGTATTTTGTTATACAAAAATCCAGGTGCGAAGCTTGGAAGTATCGCTCGCCGGTGCAATGGAAACGCGAATAGGTGTGGGTGTAGGACAAGATACTCTAATCCATTCTGCGATACGAGAACCATTGATGATTCCGCGGAAAGGATGAGGTCTGTCTACGTACTCGATAATGAGTTTTACCTTAGCGTTGGAATTTACAATTCCGCCGCCGATGGAGTCTCGAATCATTTCGATCCATGCGCCTTTTTGGTACTCTGGATTATCCGAACACTTTGTGTGGTCGAATGCCGTTACCCTTACATTGAAGTCGCCCTCTTTCAAGAGCTTGGTGATTGCACAATTTCTAGTTAGCATGTGCGTATCCTCCGTAAATTATTATAGATTTGGCTCAATACGAACCTAATATTAATTATAACATATTTAGCACGAAAAGTCAATTTAGACGATGAATAGTAAACATAACTATTGAAAAATAATAAATGTATGATATAATCTATCTATCCAAAAACAAAGGAGATGTGTGTATGATTATACAAACGGAGCGGCTTGTTTTAAGGCCGTTTGAAAAGGACGATGTAACATGGTATTATGAATTGGTTCAAGATAAAGAGCTTGTTGAGAGATTAAAGAGCTTAAAAGTAGATAGTGCAGACGAGGCAGTGCGAGATGTAGAGCTTTTTTCTAATGGAGATTTCAAAAACGATTTTTATTATGTCATAACTGATAAAAATAATAATGTTTTGGGGATTATAATTGCAGTTAGAATAACCAGGATGACGATAGATGTTTCGTATTTCTTAAAGGCGGAATACCGTCATAATGGATATATGCACGAAGCACTTGCTGAGTTTGGCCACAAGGTGCGGAGCGTAGAACCGCTATATAGATTGCGTTTTGAAATTGAGAAGAATAATATTCCGTCTCTCAAAGTGGCAAAAAGATTCTGTGCAATTATTCAAGACAAAGGTGATAAATTCATGTGTTACATCTAAAAAATAGGGCTTCTGATATAAATATCAGGAGCTCTTTTCTTTATGTTAACACAAGGGTGTAAAAACTATTATAAATTTGTAACAAAAATGTAATAAAAATGTTGACTAAAATGCCCCTAAATGATATAATGATTAAGCGTATTTGTGGATTTTGTAATTCACGTATGAAATATTAACAAGGAGGTGAAGTCAAGTGCCAACATTTGCGCAATTAGTAAGAAAAGGAAGACATGATAAAACTACTAAATCTAAATCACCAGCTCTTCAAAGAGGATTAAACTCTAGAAAGAAGAAAGTAACTCAAGTTTCTTCTCCACAAAAGAGAGGTGTTTGTACAGTAGTTAAAACACAAACTCCTAAAAAGCCTAACTCAGCGTTAAGAAAAGTAGCCAGAGTTAAACTTACAAATGGTATGGAAGTTTCTGCATATATTCCAGGAATCGGACATAACCTACAAGAACACAGCGTTGTTCTAATTAGAGGAGGAAGAGTAAAAGATCTTCCAGGTGTTAGATACCACATAGTTAGAGGTGTACTAGATACAGCTGGTGTAGCTGGTAGAGTACAAGCTAAATCTAAATATGGAGCTAAAAAAGGTAAAAAATAATCTAACATAATTGGTGCTTGATTTATAAAATATAAGCACTGACAAAATTAACAATTTTGAGTACCGTAAAAAGAAGGAGGGAAGGAAAGTGCCAAGAAAAGGACATTTAGTTAAAAGAGAAGTTATGCCAGACCCAATATATGGTTCTAAAGTAGTTGCAAAACTAATAAACAAAGTTATGTGGGATGGTAAGAAAACTGTTGCTGAAAAAATCGTATACGGAGCATTTGATATAGTTGCTGAAAAAACTGGAAGAAATGCATTAGAAGTATTCGAAGACGCAATGGAAGCAGTTATGCCAGTTCTTGAAGTTAAAGCAAGACGTGTTGGTGGTGCTACATACCAAGTGCCTATCGAAATTAGAGCAGATAGAAGACAAAGTCTAGGAATTAGATGGTTAGTAGAATACGCTAGAAAGAGAAATGAACACGGAATGGACGAAAAACTAGCAGCTGAAATGTTAGATGCATTAAACTCACAAGGTGGAGCATTTAAGAAAAAAGAAGATACTCATCGTATGGCAGAAGCAAACAAAGCATTTGCTCACTACAGATGGTAAACCAAGGATAGGAGGAAGTTTATGGCAGGTAGAGAATATCCTCTTGAGAGGACAAGAAATATCGGTATCATGGCTCACATCGATGCTGGTAAAACAACTACTACTGAAAGAATACTATTCTATACAGG
>JAZTYX010000030.1:0-49983 GCA_045637095.1 Clostridia bacterium
TTATGGTATTTTTATCCTGTAAAAGTTCGTCATTTAATATAACTTTTAACTTGTCTCTAAATTCCCCACCATATGGCATCTTTGGACGTCTTGTTTTATTTAGTTCTTGTACATTTTTAATAAAGTTTTCATCTTTTATTAATGAATTTGGCAACATAGCATAATATAGGTCAGGTATGCTGAATTCTTTTTTTCTATAGCAAAATAAAAACAATTCTTCTATACTATTTATATCATCTATTTCTTGTCTTTTCTTATTTAGTTTTTCATCTTTAGGCAAGCTTTCCTCGTCTCTAGTTATAAAATTCTTAAATAATTCTTTGTGCAAATTTAGATTATTTCTTAGCTCATCAGTTATTTTAACATTAGGTAATTTGGTATCGTTTAATAATACTCCTACACTAGAAATTACTTTGACTATATTTTCATTTAGGACCTTTTCATTCTTTATGTTTGCATACATATTAATCAAATCTTTTTTAGCAGCCTTACTACAATAGTCATAATCTTTCTTTAATTCTTCACTTGCATATTCAAGCGAATACGCAGCTATATCTAAAAATTTAAGCATTACCTCTTTATCTTCATATAAACTGGAATCTATGTCTTCAACATCCATTTTAGAACCACGTGTTGTTTTATCTTTTTCTATTAATTTTAATATAAGTTCTTTGTCTTTTTTCAACTCATCAGGCATATATCTAATGTATCTTGGTTTTAATGGTAAAAGCGATTTAAGTAATTCTGTATTATTTATAAAATTTGGTAATATTCTTTTCTTAAGAAGCTTGTCTCTTGTTCCCAACTTAAATGCAAGTCTTAGGGCATCTTCGCTTTTTACAAATTCTTCAGAATACATTTTATCATAACCATCTGTTCCAAATTCCCAAGTAATACTTGGATATTCTGCATACATAGATGCTTTTTGGTACTCTATGTTTTCTCTTTCCTCTTTAGACAAGCTTTCAAAATAACTTATATCTTTTTTTATTTTTTTAATAAGTTCTTCTTTATTATTTTTTACTTTTTCAAACTCTCTTGTTTGTCTTGTTGTTCGCCTTATTTCTCCGTCTTTATAATAGTATATTTCTGAATCTGTTTCACACCAACCATTAGTCGTCATCTCAACTTCAATATTACCTTTATCTATGTTTAGAATATTCTCGATGAATTTTTGTTCATCGTTTATTACTCCTCTGAAACAACCATATTTATATAATCCTTCTTCTACTATTTCTACAATAACATTTTCAGGTATATATGTTGTATCAATGTCTAATGCTTCGCCTAAAGTTTCATTTAATTCTTCTAAATAATCTAATAGTTCATTTTTCTTTTCTTCTGTTATATTACCATATATTCTATAATCTCGTGATGTTTCATCCCAACTCATAATACACCTCCTGTTTATATCTGTCTAAAATGGCAAATCGTCATCTGATTCAAAATCGAACCATTCGTCTTCTGGGTTCACTTTATTAGCATTTTCTATTTCTTCATTGTTTAATAATTCCTCTGGAATATTTTGATATACATTTCTGTTTATTTTAACACACTTTACTATAAACGCAACATCATATTTTAGTTTTTCATCTATATATCTAAACACCCAAGGATTTTCTATAATTATATATTCTATATCCTCTTTATTTGATAGCACTGACTTTAACAATTTCTTACACTTTTCATCGTTTTCTATTTCCTCATAAATGCTTCCTTCAAAGTCTCCTTGTTTTTTTAGGTCTTCTGCTGTAATTAAAAAATCTTCTGGTGACATTTTTATTAACGCAATTATTAAGAATTCATCATCTGGCACTCCTTTAAAAACTTCATAAACTTTAGAAACAATATCTTCAATTTGGGGCCAGCACCATCCACTCTTATTGATAGCTAATATGCTTTCTACAATTTTTGTATTAAGCATATATTTTTTGAACAAGTCATCAGGCAAATCTAATACTAAAGATAAAAAATTATTATTGTTCACAAGTTGTGGCGTATCTATTAGTTTCCTTATTATCCTTTCATCAGCAAGTTCTTCACCTGAAAAACAAGATATGTAATAACTTAAATCCCATTCTTCTAACATTCCATTATTCATTGCTACTATTACCATATCTATATCTATTTGTAATCTTTCACTTAAGTATTTGTAATCATTAGGATAAAGATATAAATATTTAAGCATAAACTCTTTATTATCTCTTAACTCATCACTAAAATGTAATAACGATGTAGGTCTAATAGCGGTTTCATATTCTACATTTCCAATAATTTTTTCCGCTTCTTCAGCATCTTTTATCTGAAGCGATTCTAAATATTCTTTATTTTCTTTCCAAGTTATTCTTGATATTTCTTGTGGTCTTACTTTAAATATAAGTTTTAATATGTCTTTATCTGATAACAGCTCTAACGAAGCTCTATGATATGCTTCTATGCAATTCTTATTTATACATTTTATAACTAACTCTTTATCTTCAAAAAGCTTCTTATCTAAATATTCAGGTAATGTTAAAGCCCACTTCTCAGTATTAACATTATTTATATAACTTAAAACTATATCTCTATCATTTCGTTCTTCTATTTCTAAGTTATAATTGTATATTACCACAGAGTCTTCAAGTATAGATAATATGAATTCTTTGTTATGCTTAAGCTCATCTGATAGGTCTTGATGGAATATTTCCGCTATCTCTTCTTCGGATATTTCTAATTCCTTATATATCTCTTTATATCTTTTATTCTTTAGGAAATCATCTGCATATTCAGTAAACATATTTTTAGCTTCTTCATTAGACATATTGAACATATTTTTTGCCATTTTGTAATAATCTAATTCATCAAAGTATACTCTATGTCTTCTTATATATAAATATTTGAAGTTTTCTAATACGTTATCTGTTTTTAACAACCCATCACGCATACTTAGTATAAATTCCAATATTGGTGTTGAAGTATATATTTGATTTCCGCTAATAGTTTCTAAAATATCATAGCTTCCCTCAAATGTATAATATGGATCATATTCATCTGTATATATTATAGTTGGATTTAATATGTCATAAGCAGTTATCGCTTTGTAAGTATCTGATGTTGGCTCATCTAACAATTCACTTCTTAAAGCATCATTAGGATTTAATTCTTCATTCTTTAGTAAGTTATCTATGGCTCTCCATTTCGTTCTTACAGACAATTGAGTATTGTTGTCTTTTATCCCATTTATATACTCACTTAGTGTATCATTTAGCTTATTAAGTTCATCTTCATTATTATCTTTTACTGCACGTTGTATTTCTTCTATAAATTCTAAAAGCTTTTCTATACCAATATTTTTATCTATAATTTTCTTGCAATCTAGAATATATTCATTCGTTTCTTTACTTTCTATAATCTTTTTAATTGCATCCAATTTAGATTCTAATGTATCTAGTTTATTTTCTTTGTTAACAACGTAAAGAAAATCTAAAAACTCTTGTAACTTCTCCTCTGTTGTTTTATATAATTTCCCTTTATTCATAAACTTCATCTTACCCTTCAACCCGTTATTCATTTGCCTCTATTGTACCACAAAAAGAGCAAGATTTATATATCTTGCTCTTAATATTTTATTTATATCTTTTGTTATTTAACATATTCATTTAGAGGTCTTACTTTAAAGTTTAATTCTCCAATTTCAGCTGTTGGTACATAACCAGGTCTAGCATTTACAACGTCTGGTAATCTGTTTACTATGCTAGCGCATGTAAGTTCAACTGTTGCTGGTTTTTCAACAACTATTGTTGTTTCTGGTTCACCAATTACTGTCCATTCGTTTTTATCGAATTCATCTGGACCGTATACTTTACCTATACATTCACTTTCAATAGTGATTCCTTCTGCTGTTTCAGATGTAACAACTGCGCTCATACCAGTTGCATCACCAGCTTTTACAACCATACCTAATGTTGAAGATTCTAGATCTGTAGGATATGTTTGAGGAACACATTTTTGTGATTGAGAAGTAATGTGTAATCCTAATTTATCTGCAAGCCATCCATTAACATTCCACATGTATGATGGTAAGAATTCTCCTTTGTTAATAAGTTCTTGTCTTGCTTCATCAGATATTCTATCTGCTGCTGCAACTTCTTTATCGAACTCATCTAAAGTTAAACCAGCACCGTGTGCTTTAGCAAGGGCTATACCGTAATCTTCTACGTTGTAGCTAGAGCTTCCTTTTATTTTAGTAATGCTTTGTGTAGAACCAGCTACTGAAGTAATTAATTGTCCCCAATATATATCTTGGTATCCACTTCCTGTAATTGTACAGTTAGTTCTTTTTGCAATTTCATCTAATTTATTTGTTAATACTGGATTTGAGTTTGCTGGATAAAATGCTTCTTCACAAGTTGTGATTGCATTTATTCCTAGTTCAGCACATAGTGTTAATGGGTTATCTAGATCAGCGATTAAGCTCATTGTTGTAACGATAGCTACATCTGGTTTAGCAGATGTTAATATTTCTCTAGCATTGTCCATGTGACCGATAGTAACACCTTTATTATCTGATCCTATTATTTCCCCAATGTCTTTTCCTATAACATTTGGATTAACATCTAATGCTGCTACTATTTCAGCACCTTTCTCGTATACATATCTCATTGTGTATACAGACATTTTTCCTGTGCCTATTTGGGCAACTCTAAGTTTTCTTTCCATATATAAAACCTCCTAAAACTTAAATGATAAATATTAATATATTCATCTTCTACATCGTATCACATAAAAAAAATTCTTGCAAGTTTTTTATATGCACTCACATAATAACGACAAAAGGAGCAAAATTTCACATAATTGCTCCTTTGTCCTATTACTAATTAAAACTTATATTCTTTACCAGTTTCAATTATTACCGATTTATTTGGCATTTGATCTAGAAATTCTTTACAGACAATATCTGATGTACAATGGGCTAAATATATCATATTAACATTATTTTGTTTCATATATTCAATAGTTTTTATTGTACATTCATCAACTTCTCTTAAATGGAAACCACCCATAACAGCTACTACTCTATTATCTCCTGTTATTTTTTTAGCATATTCTACAGTATTACAAATACCACTATGAGAACATCCAGAAATTACTATTAGACCTTTTTCTGTTTTTATAGCTAGTCCTGAATCGTCTAAATGCTTGTATGTGTCTCCCTTTTCATCAAACGCTGGTAGTTTTTCTCCTTGTTCAAAATTGTTTTTTCTATCTATTTGACCTAGAAATAATATTTCTTCACAAATACTATACGGTTTTACTGATTCTATTAAGTTAAATTTAGAAATAAGTTCTTCTCTAGTTTGATTTAAGCCATTATCGTTACCGGTTCTTTTACTAATTCTAATGAGCTTAAAGTCAGGATGGCATATTAAATCTTTTTTCATATCAATATATTTCAAGCCATTTCCATGGTCATAATCCCCGTGACTTAAAACAATTGCATCTAACTTTTCTAAATCTATGTCTAATTTTTTAGCGTTCTTAATAAAAATATCTGTTTGGCCACAATCAAATAATAACTTTTTTCCATAAGCTTCTATGTATAGTGATATTCCATGCTCAAAATCAAATTTTTCATTACTACATCTATTATCATTAAGTACAACTATTTTTATCATATTTGTTATTCTCCTTTTTATTAATCATTTGATAATATTATAAGATATTTTTAATAAAAAGAAAAGATTATCTCAAAACACTTGAGATAATCTTTTATAATTATACTTTTGTTATTTGCCACAACATTGTTTGTATTTCTTACCACTTCCACATGGACATGGTTCGTTTCTACCAACTGTTTTTTCTACTCTTACAGGCTCTCTTTTTTGAACCACTTCAGGATTTCCTGTATTCATAACATTTATGCTTGCTTTAGATGCATCATCTATTCTATTTACACTTTGGCCAAGTCTATTCATTGTGCTTTTAGTATTACTTGTATTATAGCTTGTTCTAAATATAACTTTAATAGTATCTTCTTTAATGCTATGTGTCATTTCAGAGAATATATCATAGCTTTCTTGTTTATATGCTTCAACTGGATTTGTTTGACCATATCCTCTTAAATGGATTCCCTCTTTAAGTTGAGTCATATTATCCATATGCTCTTGCCATTTCTCGTCTACATTTCTTAGCATCATAAGCTTTTCTATAACATTGTATTCATTTTCAATTCCTTGCTCTTTGAATATATTTCTCTTTTCGTTATATGCATCAAATACTTTGTTTAATAATGTTGATTCTAGAGTTTCTTTGTCTATTTCACTTTCTTCAAGTTCAAAACCAAATACACTTTGAATTGTATTATTAAGACTTTCTTTATCTATATCTTCTTTCTTAGATAGGTTTGAAGTATATGTGTCTACAATTTCATAAACTTTGTTTGTAGCTAGATTTTTAATAATCTCTTCAATACTTTCACTATCTAAAATTTGTCTTCTTTGATTGTAGATTATATTACGTTGTTTGTTCATAACATCGTCATATTCTAAGACATTCTTTCTTATGCTATAGTTACGTCCTTCAACTCTCTTTTGAGCAGTTTCAATTGCGCCTGTTAACATTTTTTGTTCTATTGGCATATCATCTGGTATACCTAGCATATTAGCTAAATATTGTACTTTATCTGTTCCGAATAATCTCATAAGATCATCTTCTAAAGAGATATAGAATGTAGATTCACCAACGTCTCCTTGACGTCCAGCACGTCCTCTTAACTGATCATCGATACGTCTTGATTCATGTCTTTCACTACCAATAATCTTAAGACCACCAGCAGCTATAACCTTATCTTTTTCATCTTTTAGTTTTGCCTTATATTCTTGTTCTAATGCTTTATATTCTTCTCTAAGTTTTAATATTTCTGCATCTTCTGTTGGAAGAGGGCTCATAGCAAATTCTACTTTTTCTAATTCTTCGCCTCTTTTTTCAAGAGCACGTCTAGCCATAAACTCTGGGTTTCCGCCTAAAAGTATGTCTGTACCACGACCAGCCATATTTGTAGCAATTGTTACAGCCTTAAATTTACCAGCTTGTGCTACTATTTCTGCTTCTCTTTCGTGATGTTTAGCATTAAGTACTTCGTGTGGTATTCTTTCTGCTTTAAGAAGTCTACTAATTAACTCAGATTTTTCTATAGATACAGTACCAACTAGAACAGGTTGACCTTTTTCATAACATTCTTTTACGTCTTTTACTATTGCTTGGTATTTACCCATTACATTTTTGTATACCATATCATTATTATCTATTCTTTGTACTGGTTTATTGGTTGGTATTTCTACTACATCTAAACCAAATATCCCTTTAAATTCTGCTTCTTCTGTTTTAGCAGTACCTGTCATACCAGCAAGTTTGTTATATAATCTAAAGTAGTTTTGGAATGTTATTGTTGCTAAAGTTTTAGATTCTCTTGCAATTTTAACTCCCTCTTTAGCTTCAATAGCTTGGTGTAATCCATCACTATATCTTCTACCTTCCATAATACGTCCAGTAAATTCATCTACGATTAAAATTTCACCATTCTTTTCAATATAGTCTATCTCTTTTTTCATAATACCGTGAGCACGTAATGCTTGGTTTATTGTATGAGATATTTCCATATTATCTACATCAGATAAAGATTCAATTCCAAAATATTCTTCACATTTTTTAGTACCTGTTTCTGTTAAAGCTGTTGTTTTAGCTTTTTCATCTACAACATAATCGTATTCTTCATCCGAATCATCAAAAGTTTTATTGTCTGATTCAACAATAACTTTCGCTTTCATTCTTCTTACTAATTTATCTACTTTTGTATATAATTCAGTTGCTTCTTTCCCCATACCTGAGATAATTAATGGAGTTCTTGCTTCATCTATAAGGATACTATCCACTTCATCCACAACTGCATAGTTGAGTGGTCTTTGAACCATTTCGTCTTTAGATAAACACATATTATCTCTTAGGTAGTCAAAACCAAATTCATTATTTGTACCATAAGTAATATCTGCTGCATATGCTGCTTGTTTAGCGTGTGGTGGCATATTAGGTACAACAAGGCCTACTGTTAATCCTAAAAATTTATATAATTTACCCATCCACGCACTATGGTATGTAGCTAGGTAATCATTTACTGTAATAATGTGAACACCTTTACCAGTAAGCGCATTTAGATATGCTGGAAGTGTAACAACAAGTGTTTTACCTTCACCTGTTTTCATTTCAGCGATTCTTCCTTGGTGAAGTATTATTCCACCAATTAATTGCACCTTAAAGTGTCTCATGCCTAATACTCTGCTTGAAGCTTCTCTAACAGTAGCAAAGGCTTCTGGTAATATATCTTCTAACGACTCTCCATCATTTAATCTTTTCTTAAATTCTTCTGTTTTTGCTCTTAGTTCATCATCTGAAAGTTTCTTGTAATCTTCTTCTAATGCTTCTATTTTGTCTACTAAAGGCATTATTCTTTTTATTTCTTTCTCGCTGTATGAACCAAATATTTTCTTAATTATTCCCATTTTATTCTCCTCTTATTTCTTCTTTTCAAACAGTGGTGTTATTATATCACAGGTATATGAATTTTTAAAGCAAAGTGCCCAAATATCCGCAATCTCCCACGACTTAAAGTTTTATGTTGACTTTAATCCTTTCAAATGATATAATGTTTGCAGAAATTAGTACCATAGCACCAAAAAATAATTTAAAAGGAGTGTATTAGCAATGAATGAGTACTTAATTAAAAAAGTCATCGCTTACGATGGCGAAAGAGAAGTGGTTCCATCCGACCAAGAAGAAATGCATCGGTTTATAGTAGAGGGTATACGCCCCTGCTTTAACGATACAGCCGTACTTGCAGTAAAATTCTTATACTGCGTTTGCGAAGACGATGATGAACCTGAAGAAAGCGTTTGGTACGTAAATCCGTACTACTGCGAAAATGAACATTTTAAATGTTCATCCGCCTACGGTCCACGAATGGATTCTTCGTTCATTCCCGAGCTTCTTCTCATCAACAAAGAAGGCGTCGATATCTTCAAGAAATACGAATCGTTTCACGCCACTATTCTTATTGAAGGTTTAACAGGATTAACAGACAACGAAAGACTTGAGATTTTCTTAAGGAAGTTAAAAGACATCGATTAATCCAACTTCTTAGCACTTCAAATTAACTAACACACCCCGAGTAATTTCGGGGTGCTTTTCTTTTGTTGACTATCCTTTATATCTTTGATATAATATAGCCATTGTAGTACGTAGTACCTCAAAATAATTTTTAAGGAGAAACTAAGATGTTAGACTATGTTGTAAAGAAAATAGTCGCTAAAGAAGATGAACGGATAGTTACCGACTCTTCTTACGACGAGATGTTGAAATTCACAGAAGAAGAAATTCGCCCAGATTTTATGGACCCTGAAATCCTGTGTATCAAATTCATGCTTTGTATGGGAGAAGATGATGATGAGCCCGAATATACAGATTGGTATATCAATCCGTATCATTACAAAGGCTCTGGAGCTGAATTTGAGTCAAATTGCAGAATGGATGAAGAGTTCATTCCTGAAATCCTTCTTATCCAAGTTCCGACCGTGTATATCAAGAACAAGTATCTTGCGTTCAACGAAACGCTTATCATTAACGATAGCGGTCCTAAAACTGATGAGGAAAAACTCAAAGAATTCTGGAAAATCTATGGACGAACAATCAAAGAGTATAGCAACCGACATTCTAACTAACAAACAAAAGCCCCTAATTACAGTTAGGGGCTTTTGTTTGTTATGTTGACTATTCTTCTCATTTTTGGTATAATATATGCATTGTAGGACAAAAATCCTCAAAATAATTATTTATAGGAGAACCTATTCTATGTATGATGTAGTAAAAAAGGTAGTTGCAAGAGAAGGTTTTGACCGGGTTATTCTCGAATCTTCCTACGACGAGATGTTGAAGTTCACAGATGAAGGAATTCGTCCGGATTTTGAAGACAATTCCATTCTTTGCATCAAATTCATCGTCGAAGCGTGTGAAGATGATGACACGCCCGAACAGACCGACTGGCATATCAACCCGTATTATTTCAGAGGCGAAGGCGGAGAGTTCCCCTACAACCTTACCATGGACTGCGATTTCATTCCCGAAATCATCCTTATCGACATGGACACCGTAGACGTAAGAAACAAGTATGCAGAATTCAGAGCTTGCCTTATGTTCGAAGGTGATGTTGAGTTTACCGACGAAGAAAAGTACAACAAATTCCTGAAAGTTGTATTTGACGAAGATTAATTTAAGAACCCCAATTTTATTGGGGTTCTTTTCATTTATAAACTACATTTCTTGCATAAATTAGAAATATCCGAATACTATGTAATATATTTAAGAGGTGAACTATGTATATTAAGAATATAAAACTTAACACTAAAAAGATATTAATAATATGTTTAGTAATAGCGATTGCCATTGCATTAGTGCTAGAATTAAGTGGTAATAACGGCACACAAATTACTCCTGCTACAACTTATGATTACGAACTAAATGAAGAAAACTTTACAACAATCCTAAAACAAGCACATAATAATATAGATGCTTTCATTGGTAAAACAATTAAATGTTCCGGCTTCGTATTTACTCTTTACGATTTCAAACAAGATAACTTTGTGTGTGGAAGAAATATGATGTTAGATGGTGAAGATAAAGTAGTAGGTTTTCTTTGCGAGTATAACGGAGATTTAGACCTTGTCCAAGGTGAATGGATAGAAATTACAGGTGTTATAACAAAAGGCTATTATATGGGAGATATGCCCGTTATAAAGATAGATAAAATTGAGAAAATTACCGCTCCACCAAATACATATGTAAAAGCTCCAGATAATCTTTAGTATACAATATTAAATATTTGTGGTATACTTAAACAAGAATAAATTTACGAGGTGTTTTATGAGCAAATTAAAATGGAAACCAGGAACAATGGTATATCCCTTACCACCAGTTTTAGTATCTTGTGGTACAATGGATAAAAGTAATATATTAACTGTAGCGTGGACTGGAATAATATGTACAGATCCTGCAATGACATATGTGTCTATACGTAAAGAAAGACATTCATACAATATTATTAAAGAAAGCGGAGAATTTGTAATTAACTTAGCAAGTGCAGACCTTGCTAAACAAGTAGACTACTGTGGTGTTAAATCTGGTAAATTAGTAGATAAATTTAAAGAATGTAACTTTACTAAAGAACAAGGTACAGAAACAAGTGTCCCAATGATTAAGGAATGTCCAATATCTATTGAATGTAGAGTTAGAGAAATAAAAGAACTAGGTACACACGATATGTTTATGGCAGATATACTTGCAGTAAATGTAGATGAAAAATATCTAGACGAAACCGGACGTTTTGATATGCGTGCTTGTAACCTTTTAGCATATTCTCACGGGCATTACTACAGTCTTGGTGAAGAATTAGGCAAGTTTGGATTTAGTGTAGAGAAAAAGAAAAAATAATTAAATTTATATTATATAAAATATATTTGGAGGTACAAATGAATAAAGAAAAAGGGTGGAAAAAATTTAATGTTACAATGTTAATTATTATGAGTATATTAACGTTAGCCTTTATATTGTTTTTCTTACAATTTTCTGTTGTAAAAAATCCACATTACAAGAGTCCTATTTTAACAACTATAGGAAATAACAAAATATTTAAGCAAGATATTGTAAAAATTGAAGTTTCACATAAAGATATGGATACTATAATAATTGAAGATAAAGAAGATATTACTGCAATATGCAACTGGATAAAACCTATATCTGGTTACAGAATAGATTCAGTATATGCAATCACAGGATATGCTTATGGTATTAAATTTTATTCTAGTAATAATGCTGTACTAACTATATCTCTTACCTCTAAAGATTTTAGAATAGTTAGCAAAACTCCACGAAAAACAAAATACTATTCATTAGGCGCAAATTATTATGATGAACTTACAGAATTACTTTCTGAATTAAACAAATAAATTTATATATACAAACAACCAACCTATTTATTAAACAAGTTGGTTGTTTATTTATATCTTATATACTCTCTGCATAATCTTTCATTTCTTTTGCATCTAAGCTTTGTGTTCCTGCAGATTCACAAATTATTGTTGGTTCTAGTTTAAGTTTCTTTATTGCATTTATTACCGCTTTATAGTCTGGTCCAAAACCTTCATCTGCAAATGTTACGTGTTGTTTTTCTCCACCGTTTTCAGTGTATTCCATTTTACTAAAGTGACTATGGAAATGTTTCATTCTTTCATATCCTAGTTCATCTATATACATTTGAAGTTCTTTTGTGAAGTCTTCTTCTGTTTTAAGTGCTCCTATATGTCTACAGTATAAATGACCAAAGTCTATTGTTGGTATTAATCTATCGTCTACCTTACACATTTTTATTATTTCTTTGCTGTCTCCTAGTTGGTTTATCTTCCCCATTGTTTCTGGACATATTGTTATATCTCCTAGTCCTAGCTTGTCTGCTTCTTCTAATGCTCTTTTAAGAAGTGCACAAGCACTATCTACTGCGTATTCTCTTTCTAATCCTAAAAGCGCACCCGCATGAACTACAACTTTAGTTGCTCCCATTTTCTTAGGAGCTGCCATAGAGTCTGTTATATATTTTATTGTAGATATCTTTTTTGCTTCTTCTTGTGTAGAAAGCGAAATATAATATGGCGAATGAACACTTAAAGAAATGTTGTATTTCTCTGCTGCTTCTTTTAATTTTTGTGCCTTTTCATCAGATATTCTAACTCCTCTTGAGCATTGATACTCATATGCATCAAGTCCCATTTCTGATAAAAACTTAGGCATATCTTCTGAGTTTTTATATCCCGCATTATAGAATGCGTCGTCATTTCCTGCCGGTCCAAATTTCATATTATCCCTCCATATCTCTTACTTTTTCTTTCATTACTTTTACTATTTCATCGTGAACTATTCCATTTGTTGCAATAGCTCCGTTTATATCCCCGTCATATCTTTGGTCTTCACCAAATAAATCTGTAAACTTACCGCCAGCTTCTTCAACTATTACTTTAGCTGCAGCAACGTCACAGTTTTTACCTTTGCTTCCCGGGAATATTACTACTGTATATTCTCCACTTGCTACACATGTACAAGCTCTAGCAACGCTACCAATGCTTGTATAATATGTCTTTTTGCTAAGTTCACGCATACAATCATAGATATCGTATTTAGAAAGACTCCACATATCATAGTTACCTATGCATCTTTTATCTTCTAATGTTACATCATTAACATGTATTTTATTTCCGTTTACATATGCACCTTTATTCTTCATTGCATAATATGTTCTACTGTTAAATGGATCACATATTACTCCAACTATCGGTTTTCCATCTACTACAAGCGCAAGTGAAAACACTGCTACTGGTATATGTCTTGCATACATAGCTGTTCCATCTACTGGATCACATACCCAAACATAGTTGCTCTTTCCCATCTTTTCTTCTTCACCATCTACCGAATGAGTTGGAAATTCTTCTTTTACTCTTTCTATTAAATAATGATTTATTTCGTTATCTGCTTTTGTTACTATTGTTTGATCCGCTTTGTATTCTGAATCTATATTATATCCATAGTATCCAAGCATTATTTCTTTTGCTTTTTCTGCTATTTCTAAAGCAAATTTCAAATATCTTTCGTTCATTATATATTACCTCTTTATATGTTTTTTATTTTATCTTCTATTACTTAAACATCCATCCCATAAGTACATCTGACAGTCCAGTACAAAGATTTAAATATGTATTTAAGAATGGTTCTGTTCCAAATAACATTACAAGTACCGTTCCAATTACTATATATGGTCCAAATGCCATATATGATGTATGTTCTGTCTTCTTTAATACTATTAATAATATTGCTACAATAGCTGCCATAAAGAAAGCAAGTATTGTAATAGTAAATATTATATCTGCCTTTGCAAAGAAATCTAAGAATCCTGTTGGAAGTCCTTTTATTCCAAATATTAAACCTAGGCATGCCATAAGTTTAACATCTCCCATTCCCATTCCTTCTTTTCTAAATACAAGAATTGAAAATCCTGCAATTAAAAGATAAATTCCTCCACCTAATACAAATCCTATTATATGACCTAACCAATTTGTATAATCTACCGCTGTAGCAATTATTCCAAGTACAAAAAGTAGTACTTGTACTGTATCTGGTATTAGTTGCATCTTAAAGTCTATTACCATTGCTATCGTCATCATAGAAATTGTAAACATATATAGATATTTTAAGAATGTTGTATCCACAAAATACACAACTAAGTTAAACAATATTACAAATAATATTGAATATTTATAATCTAACTTAAATCCTGTTTTAAGTGTTGGTATTGCTTTTTTTAGTTCATCTTCATCTACTACTATTTCTGGTAGTCTATAAATAAAATGCGCCGTTACTTGTCCAAGTATTAGCGCTAGTATCGTTGCTATGATATAGTTAATCATTTGCACTCTCCTTTTCAAGTTTCTTCATTACCATTCTTTCAAATGGTCTCTTTATAGATGTATATATTCCTTCTTTTTTACTTAATGGATTTACTAGTATAGATTTTATTCCAAATCTATTTGCACCCAAGACATCTGTAAATAGTTGGTCACCAACTAAAACTGCTTCTTCTTTCTTTACATCCATTATGTTTAAAGCCATAGCCATCGCTTTTGTACTTGGCTTTCTAGCAAAATACAATCCATAGATATCTAAATCTGTCATTATTTTCTTTACTTTCTTAACATTTAATGTGTTACTTACAAGACAAATCTTGTATCCTAGTTTTTTTGCTTCTTCTATCCACTTTCTATTATCTTCTGTTATGCCTTTACCTAGTGTGGTAAGCGTATTATCTACATCAAACATAATTCCTTTAATGTTATCTCTTTCAAGTAAAACAAAAGGTATGTTTGAAACTTTATCTATTTTGTATGTTGGTTTAAATCTTTTCAAGATTATCCCTCCCTTAACTTCGTATATATTATCATTTATATGGGCATTTTTCAATTAAATCGTTGAAAAAAAAGCAAAATGTGATATACTCATTAGGTAAATTGTTACAGACATGTACAATTATATGAAAGGAGTGATACATTTGAATACAGTTTACGAAGAATTAAAATCTCGTGACCTTATAAAGCAAATAGCTTTCGAGGATGAATTTGAAAAATTAGCAAAGGAGGAGAAGTTTTCAGTATATCTAGGCATCGATCCAACTGCTGACAGTATTCACATTGGTCACTTTATGCCTTTAATGATTATGTCATACTTCCAAAAACATGGTCATAGACCAATACTTTTAATGGGTGGTGGTACTGCTTTAATAGGAGATCCATCTGGTAAGTCTGACATGAGAAAAATGTTAACAAAAGAAGACATAGATAACAATGTGGAGAAAATAAAAAAACAAGTTAGCAAATTCGTTTCTTTTGAAGGAGACAATGCTGCAATAATAGTTAATAATGCTGACTGGATATTAAATCTAAACTATATGGATTTCATTCGTACTTATGGAGTTCATTTTAATGTAAATAGAATGCTTGATGCTGAATGCTTCAAGATGAGAATGGAAAAAGGTCTTACATTCTTTGAACTTAACTATATGTTAATGCAAAGCTACGATTTCTTAAAACTATTTGAAACAGAAAATTGTAGAGTACAAATCGGTGGCGATGACCAATGGTCAAACATGCTAGCAGGTGTAGACTTAATTAGAAAAATACATAAAAGCGGAAGCTTCTGTGTTACTTGCCCACTTCTACTTAACTCAGATGGTACTAAGATGGGTAAAACAGTTAAAGGTGCTTTATGGTTAGATCCAGAAAAGACTACTCCATACGAGTTCTACCAATACTGGAGAAACATTGAAGATGCATCAGTTAACCAAGTACTTAGATCTTTAACTTACCTTCCAATGGATGAAGTTAATAGATTATCTAGCTTAAAAGATGAACACATTAACGAAGCTAAGAAAATAGCTGCTTACGAAATAACAAAACTTATTCACGGTGAAGAAGAAGCATTGAAAGCTAAACAAACTGCTGAAGAATTATTTGAAAACAGACAAAATGCAGATAATATGCCAACTGTAGAATTAGCAAAAGATTCATTTGTAGATGGAGCTATAGGATTATTAGATGTTATGGTTCTTGCAAATGTTGCTAAATCTAAAGGTGAAGGTAAAACATTAATAGCTGGTGGTGGTGTTTCAATAGACGATGAAAAAGTTGCAGATGTATTTAAGAAACTAGACTTAGCAGACTTCGAAAAAGGCTATGTTGTCCTTAAAAAAGGTAAAAAAGTATTTATTAAGTTAATAATAAAATAACAAATATATAATATGAGATTTTAACGCATACTTTACAGTATGCGTTTTTGTTGTATTTTACATAACTTTGTGGTATAATGTTTAAGCAATTTTGTCTTTGGTCTAACTTACTATGTTAGACGGCAAAAAATATATTATTAAAAGGAGAAAAAATTATGTTGTAGCAGAAAAGAAATCGCGCTAAAACAAATAAACTCATGGAGGAACAGATTTTGTTACTATTACTTTCTAAAGATGTAAATGTATGCGAAGTCACGAAATTGCTGGTAAAATACAAAATCAAAGCAAAGATTGATAACGATACCATTTACCTCGATGGCACATTACCCGACGAACTTTTAGACTCACTTGCTAGTATGGTAACTGTTGTTGGTGTACAGAATTATACTAGTAAAACTTGCTTTATTAATTACTCGTATAACAAAACAAATCCCACACCAATGTTTATTGCCAAGGTACCCCACAGCATTCTTGCTTCAGATACTTCTATTCAAGCTAAAAAGAATGAAGAAAAAATCCCTGTTCAAGAAGCAACTTCAGAAACCATCTGTATTGAACCTGAAATTGAAGAACAAGCCGCAGAACCAGTAGTTGAAGAAATTACTATGCCAGAAAAGCCGCATAAACCTAGACTTGTAAAACGTGGTGAAGTTTATCGTTGTGATTTAGGAGATGCAGTTGGTTCAGAACAAGGAGGTATTAGACCTGTTATTGTTATCCAAAACGATAAAGGTAATAAATACTCTCCTACCACAATTGTAATTCCTTTCACTACGAAGTATAAGCCCAAGTATCTTCCCACCCATTTTACTTTCAAATTTACGGAAGAAACCATGGCGGATTATACCAAAGCTCTTCCCGGTCTTTCTTCTGGATATAGTACTGCTCTTGCAGAACAAATTCAGACAGTAGACAAAACTCGCTTTATGCAGTATTTGGGTACAATGACAGATTCCTTTATGGATGAACTCTCAAGTTTCATTTGCACTTCCTTAAGTCTCACGACAGAAGAAAAAGATGAACCTGTAGAAGCTGTCACGCCTGTGAAGGAAACAAAAACTGCGACCACAATCAAGCAACCTGTTACTACACCCGCTAAAACGCCTGCTGTTCACCCTACAAGGTCAGTAGCAGCACCTACAGTTAAACCAGCAACTCCCGTACCTACTCCTAAAAAGAAGAAAAAGGGTACTTTTAGGAAAAACTCAGACTACGATCCCCGTGAAAAGCAGATTTCAAAAATCAAGCAAGAACCACCTAAACCAGTTCCCGTAAGGCAAAGTATCGAGGAACTCAACGAAGTTCAACGCGAACTGTTGAAGTTTGCAAACATGCAAGATGTATATAACATCTCAAGCGATGCTATGTCAGATAAGGATAAGGTAAAGATTCTGCTTGAAATTTTCGGTTTTGATTCTTCAAGGCGTGGTGTAGAATTCTTAAACGACGCAATTTTTGCGAGTCTCAGATGTCAGTATTACAATTTGGAAACTCTTTCAAATCTTGTAAACAAGATTCATCCTGAAACAGTTCCTTCTGAAATCCAAAGACTCATTGTTGCAAGAGTTAAAGAAAACTTCAAGATGAAAAAGGCTCCCACCAGCGATTTTATTCGCTTAATCAACAACTTAATAAAGACCAAAGGAGAATTAGTTAATGAATAGACTCACATTTAAAGTAAACGGCCCCAAAGATGGAAACATATCTCCGCTTCTTAAAGCGGTTACCAAGATTAAGTGCAAACTTTATCTTGATGTAGAAAACGGTTATGTTACCGTAGAGAACGTCCACGACGATCTCATTGATCCTGTTATTGATCTCATCAATGAGTACTACGTACTCTTGGGTGTAGAAGTAGATAACCTTGTAGATGAAGAACGAACAATTCTTTCTGTTGTAGAATTCCCTCCCGAAGGTACTATGGAACCTGACAGCGACCGCGAAGTAGTTTCTGTCACAGAATTTTCCGAAGAACATCCCGAAGGACGTGAAGTTCCCGAAGAAGAATTCAAAGGCGAAGAAAGTGGTGAACGCGAAGTTATATCCGTAGAAGAATTTCCCGCAGAGCCCAAGGTTGTTGGACCGCAGAGCGAAGATGATCTTATCGTAAAGAAAATCGAATTCCAAAACCCCGCCATTGAAGCTGCTATGAACAAGCTTCTTAAGACTGCTTTTTGGGCAATGTACAAGCAGTGCGGCAACGAAAAGGAAATCGTAAATCACATTTGGACTGCAATTCGCGAAATGAGTCTTAAGTATACAGATCCTAATATCATCGAATTTTCTGTCGGTGATGTAGTAGACTGTTACTTCGGCACTCATCTTCCCCGCGAAATCAACGGCAGCCATGTTCTTGGTATCGTCCTTGATATTACCGCAGACAAAATGGTATACATTGTTCCTATCACCAAAGCAGTCGAAGACATCGATGCAAGAGTATACATTACCTTCCACAGAGATGTCGATGTAGACTACTACTACGAGCAATACTACGGCGGTACAGCGCTTCTGGATAAAGGTCGCTACCTGCGTGCTGAAAGACTTCAGACTGTCGTAGGCAAGGCAAAGCCTAATTTCTTGTACGATCTGGTTACAATGCTTCCAAAAGCAAGAGACTACAGCGCAAACTTCGAACATCTCTTTGAGGACATCGAAGACTCCGAACCGGAAATGATTTTTGAAGACGAACCCTTATGCGGCGATTCCTCTTCTGCCGACGAAAACACAGTTACAGCAGAAGAAATGAATTCTTCAACATCTTCTTCTGAAGTTATTTCATCCACTCTTCCCAAAGGACAAACTGCAGAGGATGTTATCCTTGTAGTTGTTGGCGATGCATTAAAACTTATTGAAGTCGGCGGTTCCATTTTGGGTAACACCCGCACCTTCCTTGAGACTATTGGCATGCCCACAGACAATCCGCTTATTAATGAAGCGTTCCTTGCTTCTACTTCTATTAAGCGAATCACTTACGAAAACATCATCGCTGAAGTTATGAAGACAAACTCCGAACTCACCGAAGATGTCGTAAAAGATGGCCTTAAGGAAGCATTCAGAAGTTGGACAGCGTCCAAGCCCGAGCTTGCTCCTTACAACAGACTTGCTATAACCTCTCTGCTTAAGCTTTTTGCTAAGGCTGTTAATGGTTAAGCTATTGTTAATACAATTATTGTTAAACTAAAACTTAATATTAAACAAACCGTGTAGGATATTTCCTACACGGTTTTACTTATCTTTTATATTATTTTTCTTTATATTATCTCTTTCTAAATACAAACGTTACTGCATACATTATTCCAGATATAACTACTATAGTTGGACCTGTTGCTACTGCAAATACATAAGATAATATTAATCCTGTAAATCCAGCTATAAGTGAGAATAGTATAGAATATATTGTATATTCTCTCATATTTCCAGATATATTTCTTGCTGCAGCAGCTGGCAATATTAATAATGCATTTATTAAAAGTATACCAACCCATTTAATTGTTAGCATTACAAGAACCGCAATAAGTATACCAAATATATTTTCAATAACTTGTACCTTTATGCCTTTTGCTCTTGCTAAAGATGTATCTGTGCTTATAGTTATTAACTTGTTAGATAATTTACACCAAATTAACACTGTAACTATTAACATTATTAACAACATAAATATTTCACTTAAAGTTACACTTAATATATCTCCTACTAAATACTGAGAATATTTATTTATCCCACCATACTTAGATAAAAGAACTAAACCTAATGCGATAGATACAGATGAAAATACACTAATTATTGTATCTGTTGATGCAGTCTTTTTGTTCTTTATATAATTTAAAAGTATTGCAAATATTACTGCAAAAATTACCATAGATAAAGAATAATTGCTTATACCTAAAATTGCTCCAAGTGCTATTCCTGTTAATGCAGAATGTCCTAATGCATCTGAGAAGAATGACATTTTGTTGTTTACTATCATACTTCCAACAAGTCCAAACAGCGGTGAAATTATGAATATTGCAAGAAGTGCATTCTTCATAAAGTCATATTCCATAAAGCTAAAAGGTAATATAAATTCTATTATGTTATATATCATTTCCATACTATATTACCTCCATTCCAAATTCATTCTTAAATTCAGAACTTGTTAGTACTTCTTCTGGCTTTCCTAATTTTAATACCTTTTTGTTAATTAGTACAACTTTGTCTGCGTGTTCTCTTACATATTCAAAGTCATGAGAAACAATTAATATTGCAATATCATGTTCCTCTTTAATCTTGTCGATTAAGTTATAGAAGTCTTGTTTACCACTAGCATCAATTCCAGATACTGGCTCATCCATTATTAATAATTCCGGATAAGGTAATGTTGCTGCTGCAATTAATACTCTTTGAACTTGTCCACCAGATAAGTCACATATTCTTTTATCTATAAGACTGTCTGCACCAAATTCTTTTAAGTGTTCTACTATCCTTGCATATTGTTTCTTAGATTTATAGAAACAAACTGGGCCTTTGCCTGTTACACTTGCTATAAAATCATAAACGCTCATTGGTGATGATTCTATCTCTAATTTTTGTGGTACATATCCTATTGTTAATTTTGTACTATTATTGTGTTTACTAGAAAAACTAATACTACCTGTATATGGCACTTCGTTTAATATAGCTCTTACTAATGTAGATTTACCAGCACCATTTTTGCCAACTAGCATTGTTGTTTCATTACAATGCATATGTAGCGAGATGCTATCTAGTATTGTATTATCTTCAATTTTAACTGTTATATTCTCTAACTTAGTACAACAGTGTTTACAATCCTCTTTCTTTGCCATCTTTCCTCCTATTTCAACGCTTCTTTAATCACGTTCAAATTTTCTGTCATTATGTTTATATATTCTGTATTATCATTCTTACCACTTGTTATTGGATTTAATTCATATATTTTAACTCCTGCCTCTTTAGCAACAGTATTTGCAATACTCATATTATATCCAGTTTCAACAAATATACATTTTACATTGTGTTCTCTTATCTCTTTTACAATGCTAACTACTTCACTAGCGCTTGCAGATTCGCCATGTTCTTTTTCTATTTTAGTTACAACATTTAAGCCAAATTCTTTGGCGAAGTAATCAAAAGATTCATGGAATGTAACTATATTTTTATTTGGTAAATATTTTATTGTATTTTCCATTTCAGTTTTTAATTCTTCAAGTTCTTTTATATATTCTCTAGAATTATTTAAATACTTGTCCGCATTTGCACTATCTATTTTAACCAATCCTTCAGTAATATTTTCTATTTGTTTAATATAGTTTGCTATACTTACAAATATATGCGAGTTGTATTCTTTCTCTTCACCTTCATGATTGTGGTTATGATGACATTCCATTTCTATTAACTCAATTCCTTTAGAAGAATCTATTATCTCTAAATTAGAATAATTAGAAATAACATTTGATAAAAATCCTTCCATACCCGCTCCGTTTATAACTAAGATATCGCTATCTACTAGTGATACCATTTCTTCAGTCGTCAATGTGTATTCATGAAGACAAGAAGTTGTTCCTTTAGTTAGGTTCGTAACTTCTACATCTTCTACGTCTTCAGCTATATTTAGTACAGCAACATACATTGGATAAAATGATGTTGTAATATTTAATTTTTCATCTCTTTTAGTTTCTACCATACTTGCTATAACTAATACAATGATTACCCATATAGCAAGAATAACTGGTATAACAATATCCTTTTTCATTAAAGTCACCTATCTTTAATTATACCATATTTTAGGCTATTTTGGAACTAGTTTGACATAATTTGGTATATGAATGTATGATTTTTTGAAAATTATTATAAATTATATATGTAATATGATATAATACATTTGTAAATATATTAATTACAAGCATAAAGGAGTGATAATATTATGAAAATTCGTTTTACTAAAGATGGTTTAATTGCATGGTTTGCCATTATCTATTTACCAACAATATTTATGACACTTCTAATGATATCTCAATGGGAAGAAAATGGTCATATTCTTGGGATATATATCATTGGTGGTTTTTGGTTGTTAGATATAATTGTTACAATATATACTTTGATAGACCAAAAAAGCGATCCACATCCTTTTGCTTATTTAGTAGACTACGAAACTTTAATAAAATATATGAGGGAAGAAGAACAATTTTGTATAGAAAACAAACTAGAAGCAGGGTTCCATTATTACTTATATAACAAAAATAGAAAAGCAGAAATTGAAGCGTGGCACTATACTTTTTCAAGGTTTGACTCTGAAAAAAGCAAAGGAGATATCTATTATTATAAAAAAGAAGAATTTTACTCATTAGATGATCTTATAAAAAATAAAATTAAAAAATTTGATGGTTATGTTCTAATCGAATTGATTGATAGCGATAGTAAAATGCTAAATGATTTTAGAAAAAACCACAAAGAATTAGATGTAAAAAAATATATAAAAGAATTAAAAAAGAAATAATTAAAGAAAAACTTGCTAGTTTAATCTAGCAAGTTTTATTTTCCTCATCTGCTCCTTTTGGCTCTTTCTTTTCATATTCCTCTTCGTTAAAAGCAAACATCGTTGCCCAATACCATATAATTACTATAACAACCTCTATATAGTCTTTTAACACAGCATTTTCTGGCAACTCACAAAGAATTATTGGTATTATTAGTGTGCCTATTCCCAATAAATCTTCCTTCCAACCTGTAAATTTTTTGTTTGTTAATTTACATAGGATCTTAAAAGTTGGAAGTAGCATGAAAGCTAAAGCAAAAAATATTACACAATCGCTTTTATCTATAAATAACGCTGCGACTAACAGGCACATTGCTGCAAGTACATATCTTACTATTACTTCTAGTATCTTTATTGCTTTTTTCATCCTTCCCCCTCAAAAGTGCTTATACTAACACCTTATTCTTAAATGATTGTTTCATTTCATCTGTAACGCCTAGCGCTTCTTTTATATAATTCTCTATTGTTCCGTATGTTTCTTTTATTGCTGCTATTGCTGTTTCTAAATACGATTCATGTACCATATAATAGCTTCTAGCTTTTATAGCCAGCTCTTTATTCCACATTAATATGTTTATTAATGCATAGAATAAATTCGCCTTAGGCTTATGCTTTTTGTTTATTTCCAAATAGTTGTTCATTATTGTTTTTTCATCTACATCTAAAATGTTTAACAACAACATTGCTACTACACCCGTTCTATCTTTACCTGCTGTGCAATGGAACAACACTGGATATGTATCTGAATTAATTATTTCATGTATTATATTCTTTAGTTGTTCTATTGAATATTTATCCGTAACCATTAGTTTATATAGATTTTCTATACTTACCATGTTCATTAACATTTTTAATTTATTTTCTTCTTTTTCGTGAGTTATACCCGCTGTTTTTTCTTTGAATATTGGCATATGCAAATATTTTATGCCATCTATTACTGTATTTGGTTTTTCGTCTGATTCAACTGCAGTTCTTAAATCTATTACTTTAGCTAACTTATATGATTTTACCTTTTCTATCTCTTCATTACTAATTTTATATAGACTTTTTCCACGTACAATCATATTGCTTTTTATAACTTTTCCCTCTTTATTTTTTATTCCACCTAAATCTCTATATAGTAACATACATTCTCCATTCTTTATTTTTCTCTAGAGTAAATTATACTATATTTGAAGCAAAAGACAAGCAAATTGTATTAAAATGAATTAGTTAATTTTCTTTACATCTTTTAATTTTAATGATACAGTTATATTATTAAAATACGGAGGTTAAATATGTATACTAAATCCAAATTAAGAAGAAAACAAGATCCAAATAAATTCGAGCCAATATACGCAGAGCTTGAAAATATATACCAAATAAATTTTGCTGAAACAGAAAAAAAGCTAAATAAACGTACTAGTATCGCTGCTGTACTACTTATAACGGCAACAATCCTTTTGTTCCTTACATTAATACAAACGATAATTATACCTAATGTATTATATCCGCTCCCTGTCATTATTGCTATAATACTAATACTACTAACACCTTTGACTTATCTAAATCAAAGTAATGAAGAAACTAGTTTTTCACGTAGATTTAAGGAATTAATAATAGCCACATTAATTAAAAAATTCGGCAAAAATCTTATGCTTAATCCTGAAACTATAGATAAAAAAACTATAATACAATTATATAAAGACTTAGGATATGAAACATCAAATTTAGATTTCTACTCTAATGTGGATGATGTTATTGTAGGGAATTTAAATAACGGAAAACAAATTAGAATGTCCGAAGCTATTTTTAGAAAAAGTAGCGGTAAAAATACCGTTGTTATATTTGGTGGTTTATTTATTGAATCTAATTTATCTAAAAGTATAAATGATGAAATACGTGTGCTATTATCAGGTACTGAATTATATAATCTTGGTAATTGCAACAAACTTGAATTAGATAATTCCGAATTCGAAAAAATATTTAATGTTTATACTAAAAACAAAGTAGTTACTGCACAAATACTTACTAGTGAAGTTCTAGAAAGACTTACTACATTACGTACTGATTACGGTATGAATTTTGACTTTATAATAAAAGGAGACAAACTATATATCAGATTAGAAGTAGGCTCAATGTTTGAAACAGCAAGCCAAAGAAATAAATTACACAAAGAGGATATTCTAATTTATTATAGCATTCTTAACTATGTAGATTTATTAATAACTGAATTAAATAAAATGGTAGATGAAGCTAGTATATAAAAAATATATATCATAAAGAATATTATTATAACGTAAAACAAACGAGAAAATCTCGTTTGTTTTTTATTTATTTTCTTTTTTTACTATTGTCACTTGAATGTATACTCCAAATAGCAGCTATTCCAAACAAAGGTATCATTCCAACTGCAGATAAAGCGTACCAACCAGAATCGCTATCACCAGACTCAACACCTAATACTATACCCATAATAAGCATGATTGCTGCCACTATACCCAATATACAAGTTCCAACAATCTTCAGTACTAATTTAATTATTTTTATCTTCTCTTGCCTTCTTTTTTCTTCTAACTCCAGTTCTTTAGCTTTTAATTTTTCGTCTTGTATTTTTTGTATCCAGTTTCTTTTCTTTTGATTCTTCTCATCAATCTCCATTTTATGTTTATGTCTTATTTCCATCATTTCTTTTCTGGCATTATGTTTAGCATCAAACTTAAGTTTCCAATCTTTTTCGCTGTTATCTATTATTTTTTCTGCAATGCTTTCGACATCACCTTCTATATCTGTCTTTTTATTTTTTGCATCTATACTTATTCTCATATTAAAATTCCCCTATCACTCACATTATACCATAGACAAACAAAAACACAAGTAGTGTCTCAAGTTTCACTACTTGTTATTGTTACCATATTTCTTCCTTTCGCTACAACGTATGCTATAAATGGTATGGCTAAACCAAACACCAAATGCAACGTTAAACATATATCTGCAGCTACCAACTGAAGTGAGAAATAACTATTTGCTATCATAATAGAAAGTATGTATAGTATTAACATTATTGGTGTTACTGTAATTCTTCTATTACTCAACTTACATTTTATCTTACAAATACTTGTTGCCATAAGTATACAGTAAGATACCGCCATAAAATCTGCTACTATCCAGAATGTTATAAATATTGCTTCTATTCTTTCTAATACTCCAAATACATTTATTACTTTAAGCGCCATAAAAAAAGGTTGCGATAAAGAAGATACTACTTCAGGGCTAAATATTCCTATTGTTATTGCCGTTCCAATTGCGCCAACCACACCTGTTGCTATTGCGGCTGCTATACCATATTTTTTTATTTTATCTTTATCTTCTATCTTATTTCCAATAAACATTGAGAATGTAAATATACTAAAAAGTCCTGTGCTTTGCGTGCTTGCTAAAAGTATATTTTTCGTGTCACTAGTTGTAACCGGCCATAAGTTTTTTACTTCTATATTTGGTAGTACCGTAAAACAAATGAATACTAAAACCAATCCAAATAGTTCTAACATTACTTCTGCAAATCTTCCATAACTTTTTATATTTCCCCTTACGAAGAAGAATATTACTATTAGCATTGTTATTAAGAAAAATCTATATGGAGTGTATATTAACATCGTTGAAGTTAGTCTTTCTGCAACAAGTCTTAATTCTATTGCAGCCCAAAATATTAACCAAACTACATATACTACTGCAAGTATTGAACCTATAACTTTGCCAAATACAGCATCAAATACATCCGTTAAGCTTTCTAGTATTCTTCCATCTTTTCTTTTTACATTATTCATTAAGCTATGTACTATAAGCACTATTAGTATATTGGGAATTATACTAACTAAAGCAGAAACCCAGGCAGCTTTACCACCTATTCCTGCAGCTCTTACCGGAAATCCTCTAACAATTGGCGCAATAACTAAAAGCATAAACATTGCTGTTACTTGAAACATAGATATTTTATCTTTACTCATATCTACACCCCTTCCATATGAAGCAATCTAATGACATATTCCGAAATTCCTTGTCTCGTTGGATCTAAGTAATAACATATACCTAAACCTAAAGCTAGTATTGTTAACAATATGTAAAAGATTAAATCACTTTTATTATTTGACTGTTTCAAATCTTTTGCATCTATTAATATTCCTGCAGTAAGCACTAATACGTAATATATCATTTGCTCCACCCCTTTTGTTTGTAATTGCTTTCAACCACATCATATGTTGCTTCTATTTTACCTTTTGACTCAACTGTTATTTTACAATTCTTAAGTATGTCCATAAAGTTACTCTCATTCTTTCTATACCTATATGGATGCTTGAATTCCAGTTTTCCTTTAAGTGCTAAAAAATCCATACCTTTTTCTAATTCTAATTTAAGTATATCTTCCACTTGTTTTTTTACAACATCGTTTAATTGTTTCTCATATTCCTCTACTTTAGCAAGTGTAAAGACAGGTTCTAATGCTTTTACTTCTTCATAGTTTGCATCAAACGTAACTTCAAATATTATTTCTTCTAATATATCTTTGTTATTAAACTTAAACTTTTCTTTTACATTTAATGTATCTATTCCAAAAGAGACAAATGTATCTTTATTTTTTATACTTATCTCAGAAGCATTGTTTTTGCTTAATATATAATTGGCTACCATGGTCTCTTTTTCGGTAAGCATATCCACCATTTGCATATCTTTAATTATTCCAACACCTGCATAACTAAATGGTACATGAGTTTCCTCTATTCCACTATGTTCTGTAGAAATGTTATTCACACTTTCCCCACCGTGCATACTATCATATTCTTCTACCTTTTCATCAAAAGCCCCTAAATAATCTGTAAATTCTATTAAAGGTATCATGCCTATTCCCTCTTTAGTAAACAAAGTTTTTACTACATCCAAAACTTCAATATCCATACTTACTCTCTGTGCCCAAAAGTCATTTTGCATAAGTTCTAATTTATCTTCTAGCTTGTAATCTGATGATGCCGCTTTTTCTAAAAACTCTTTTGCAGTCGCACCTTTTACCACATATATTCTTGCATTAAGCCTTGTTTGGTACCCTCTTACTATTGCATCAATCACATGATAAAAATCTGTTTTTGCTGTTTCTTCCCCTATGAAGTAATACTGAATATGGCTAGATGTAATGTACTTATCTGTTGTTGTTTGTATATGTCGCATATCAAAATTATAATTGTCTGCATCTATGGAAATAACTTTAAGTGTCTCTTTACCACTATTGCTGTTTTCCATTTTCATTTCATCACCTTTTAAGTAAGACATTTCATAACCTGTTTCTGTTTTATCTAAACCAGCGACCATTACAACTTCAATATCTGAAATCTCACGTCTTAAAGGTATTAACTCAGTATTAAATAACGTAACTGTTATTAAAAGTATTGTTGTAATTATACATATAATCTTCGCTCTCATACTTTCCACCTAACCATTTTATCTTTTCTTTTTGTACTAGGCGTCCTAATTAATGTATCTGCAAGAAGCGCTTTACCACCATTATCTGCAAAAGGTTTTAAGTAAGATGTCTTAAATGAAGTCATTCCACTTAAATAATATATTGCTGTAATTAACGCTAAAGACATTCCATAGAGCCCAGCAATTGATGCACATATTACTAAAAACATTCTTCCTAATCTAACTGAATTTGCCATATCTGGACTTGGTATTACAAAACCACATATTGCAGATGCTGCAACAATAACAACAACTGCTGGAGATACAAATTTAGCATTAACTGCTGCTTCACCAACTATTAATGCACCAACTATAGATACTGTTTGACCTGCAGTCTTAGGCATCCTATTCCCCGCTTCAAGCAGTATTTCAAATGCGAGTAACATTATTATTATCTCAAGATAAGCAGGTAGCGGCACATCTTGTTTACTAGCTATAATACTTTTTGCAAGAGTAGTCGGCAACATCTCCTGATGGAATGTTATAACGGATATATATAGTCCAGGTAATGTTAATGTTAAGAAGGTAGATATATAACGGATTAATCTAATAAAGGAACTTACAAAGTAGTTAATATTGTATTCTTCTGGTGCTTGCATAAACATAGCAAATACCGCTGGCATTACATATACCATTGGGAATCCATCGATTATAACTGCAACCTTTCCTTCAATAATATTTGCTGCAACCTTATCTGGTTTTTCTGTAGATATTAACTGAGGAAATATGGAATATTTTCTTTCTACCATATGTTCCTCAAAGTCTGTTATAGATATTAAAGCTGGAATATCTATACTTTTAATTCTTTCCAGTACATCTTTTACAAGTTCAGGATTTGCTGTATCTTCCATATACAAAACAGATACTGTTGTTTTGGTTTCCGTACCAATTGTTTCATCTAAAACTTTAAGTTTAGGACTTTGTAATCTTCTTCTAAGCAAAGAAATATTTGTTGTTCTTGCTTCAATAAAACCTTCTCTTGGTCCTATTACAACACTTTCGTTAGCCGGCTCATCAATACTTCTTCTACTGTAATTACGCGTATCAAAAATATATCCTTGTTCCTCACAAACTAAAGCAAAGCAACCATCTAATATTGCTTCAATAATTTTATCTTTGTCTGTAGTGACTTTTATATCTATGTGATAAATCTTGCCTTCAGCAATTAGGTTTTGTAGGTCAGTTGTGTTATTTACACTTGCTAAATTATTTGCTAAAGGTTTTAATATTTCTTCATCAATAATCTGCATGTTAATAAGCATATTAAAGTACAATTTATATATTTCCAAACCACTTGGTTCGCTTACAATTTTTTGCACAACAAAATCCGAACAGTTAGAAAGTTCGTTTTGCAAACTTTCCATTAACATAGATTTTCTTACATGTTTCTTTTTACTAAACTGCATAATTTCACCTAAATATATTATTTACTAAATATTTCTAGGTATACAAAGCAAAACAAAAAAAGAGCACAATATGCTCTTTTTAACTTTTCTAAATTTTTATCAACTTAGCATCCTCTTTATACAAACTTGCTTGATGGAATATTATATATATTCTTTCACTATCTTGTTTCCATATAGATGTTCTAAATATATTTTGTTCTCCACTTTTAGTTATATAATGTACAAGGTATGTATTTTCATCTATTCTTGTACAATCATAATTATATATAGTTATATTCCTATCTTCTGTAAGGGCAAATAATTGTTTAACTACATCTTGTTTAGTAAATCTTAAACCACACTTACCCACTTCTAAATCCTCCTCTGCTATTCCATCATTTAAATATTCTATGTTTGTCATATACTCTACTTTAAATAGACTCTTTTCTAATTCTAATATTTTCTTATCCATAATTATCACCAAAAGTATTATACCATAAATTATGCAAAGCAAAACAAAAAAGAGCACAATGTGGTCTTTTTTGTTTCTGTTTTGTTAATTACTCTACATTTACACCTTTGTTTAACTGTGCTTTACCCAGAGTGTACAGTACAACTAGATATATGCTATATGCCATCGTTGCAACATACATTAAAGTTTTAAGTGAAAGTATATCTATTTGTTCTGTTGTATTAATTAAGTTCATAACAGCAGGATCAAATACTCCATAAATAAATATAACTACTAGAGTTAATACTTGGAATACCGCATATAACACAAAGCTAGTTATTATACTTTTTGCCATTTTTCTTTGATTAGCTCTATGACCTATTACTATTCCTACAAAACCAATAAAAAGTATGAACAGTATTTCCACAAATACTAATAAAGAAACTACTAATAAAAAGTTTAGTACTGTTGTGTTGTATGTTGTTGCTGCAACCTCTAACAAAGCTTTAACAGCTTGCATATTTGCTTCAGAATAATAACAGATAAATACACAGCCTATCGTTACAATTGTAGTTGTAAACACACTAACTATTCCTGCTATAACCTTTGATGCAAATATTGTTTTCTTCTCTAACGGAAGTGTATGCGTTAAGTATGATTCATCTTTATACACACTAACAACAAATCCACCCCATAGTCTCATAAGACAATTTACAAGTGCACTCACCGCCATAGAAATACCAGTTCCTATAGATATTTTAGATACAATATCTAATAGCATTGAGTTTTGTACTTCTGCAAGTAATCTTCCTACTCCAGAGAAAATAAAAGCTAAAATATAGAAGATTACAACCAGTTTATATACCCATTTCAAATCGTATTTTAATAATTTGCCTAACATTTGAAATACCTCCTAAAGATTTCATCTATTGATGCATTTTCTTTGTTTCTCAATTCATCTGCTGATGAAGTTAATACTATCTTACCTTTGTCTATAAATATTACTTCATCTAAAATTCTTTCAATATCTGAAATTAAGTGTGTAGAAATTATTACAGATGCACCTTCAGAAAAATTAGAAAGTATTGTATCTAGTATATAATCTCTTGTTGCAGGATCTACTCCACCTAGAGGTTCATCTAGTATATATAACTTTGCATCTCTACTCATTACAAGTATTAATTGAAGTTTTTCTTGCATACCTTTAGACATTTTAGAAATCTTTGTGTTTTCATCTAAGTCTAAATCTTTTAATAACTTGTATGCTTTAGTTTCATCAAAGCTTTTGTAGAATTCCTTGAAGTATTTAATTGCTTCTTTAACAGTCATCCCTTTATCTAGATATGTTCTTTCTGGTAAATATGCAATAATCTCTTTAGATTCTACACCTGGCTTCTTACCTTCTATTAATACTTCTCCACTTGTTGGTGTTAAAAGGTCATTTATTAGTTTAATTAACGTTGTTTTACCTGTTCCGTTTTTACCTAAAAGACCAATTATCTTTCCACTTGAAACTTTTAAGTTCACATCTTTAAGAACTTGTTTTTCATCATAGTTCTTACATAAGTTTTTGCATTCTAATAATTCCATTAGTTATTTCCTCCTAATTCATTAATATATTTAACAGCATCCTCGTAAGATATGCCTATATCTTTCATTGCATTTAAGTAATTATTTACTTTTTCCTTAGCAAGCTCTAATTTTAATTTTTCTATAAGCTCGCTATTATCTGTAACAAATTTGCCATTTGTTCTTTCGGTATATATAAGGCCACTAGCTTCTAGTTCTCCTAATGCTTTTTGTACAGTATTGGGGTTTACTTTAGTAGTTAAAGCCAGTTCTCTTACAGATGGTAGTTTATCTCCGTGCTTTTAACTTTCCGGAAACAATTTCAACTCTTACCTTATCTATTAACTGCATATATATTGGTCTTTCATTATCAAAAATATAATCCATTAGTCCTCCTTTTTCCGTTTGCCTAATTATTCACCATCGCTGTATTACTTAACTAATACAATAATACTATTTTGTTTTTCATTTGTCAACAGACAAAATAAAAAAAGTAGAAGAAAATTCTTCTACTCTTCACTTTTTATAATCTTTAACTTTGTAGTTGGATTTAAGAAGTTCTTATCCACTGTTTCCACAATCTTGTTTACCACATCTGGGATTAAATCTACAAGTTTATCTAAAGGTTTATCTGCATCTATCGTTAGAAGCTTTATAACGCCATCTTTAACGACTAAAAATGCAACAGGGGATATTTTCACTCCCGCACCACTTCCACCTCCAAATGGCATTTTAGGGTTATCCTGATACTTGTTTGTTTTACTACTCTCAAACTCACTTCCACCTGCCGCAAAACCAAAAGCAACTTTAGATACCGGTATAATAACTGTACCATCTGCACTTTGCACTGTATCTCCTACAATTGTATTTACATCAATCATGTCTCTTAAAGAATTCATTGCTGTAACCATAAGATTATCTATTGGATGTTCCGCCATAATTTATCTCCTTTTCTATGCTCAAGTATTTTACTTTCTTTATTCTTATTTGTTTTCTTCTTATTATTAAAATACTCTTTTGCAATTACTTTTATAGTATCTGTAAGAGAAACATTAATTATACCTTCAAAATTAAGATATAACAAATCTTCACTTATATATGTCCTGTAATACAAATTATTTAGGTTAAATTTCTTTTGGTTACAATTTATATACATACAAAGAATTGTGTTAAGTGATGCATTTACATACGAGTTAGCAATTGGATCATCTAAGTTGAAACCTAAAGATAACACAAATTTGTCTAATTTTGCTTTTTTTATTAACCTTTTAATAACACTATCCACAAGGTCTTTGTTAAGCAATGTATTATTCTTTTTTGTTTTAGCCTTATTGTTTTCATCTTTTGCAAACAACTCTTTTTTATATACAGTAAACATATTTAATAGCTTTATCTTAACAATATTCTCTGTTCCCTCAAGTTTAGTAATGTTTGTAAAATACTCATCAGCTTTAATATTTACTTTTACAACTATGCTGTTAGGTGCAAAGAATATATACATAAAAAGAAAAAATACAACCAGCAATATGATTTGTATCATATAATCACCAGTTATATTTTTTCCTATTATTTGTATATTATTCGTTTATTAAAGAAACATCTATTGGAGCATCAGATATTTTATCTACTGTTATATCTCCATATATTTTTTCTTGTTTTAATGCAACATGTTTAAGTCTTGAAAGTTCAAGTACACTTAAGAAAGCTGTTACAACATCTATGTTAGTTGAATCTTTTCTGTTAAATAGCTTGCCAAACACAAAACTCTTTTTAGATTTAAACACTTCTATTATTTGCTTAACTTTGCTCTTAATTGTTACCTTTTCATATAACGCAATCTTCTTTATTTCTTCAGACTTGATGTTTATTTTATCGAATTTACGTTTAAGTACATCGTTATATAACTCTAAAAGATTTTCTTTAGAAGTTAAACTATCTTTATTTAATTCTCTTTTTACTTTAATGCTTTCTGGAAGCTTTTCAAAAGTACCAAAATTTAATGTATACATTTCTCTTAATGTAGGTTGTAACTCTTTATACATTTTGTATTTTGCTATTCTTTCTAAAAGTTCTTCTTCTGTAATCTCAGGCTCGCCATCTTCTTCTGGTTCTGCTATTGGAAGAAGCTTTTTAGATTTGATATATAACAAAGTTGTAGCCATAACCATAAACTCTGTAGCTATTTCCATATCTAAGCTTTGCATTTCATTTAGATATTCTATATATTTATCTGTAAGCTCGCTTAGAGAAATATCGAAAATATCCATTTTGTTTTTACTTATTAAAAAGCATAACAAATCCAGCGGCCCTTCAAAGTTTGAAATAGCCACTGTATGTTTTTCATGTGTATTTTCGCCTAGGACTTCGTCCATAACTACATTCTCCATTAAAACTTAAACCCTCTCCTATAAAAGTATGCTTTCTTCTTTTCTTCATCATATGATTTTAATTTTCCATTTTCAAGTTTTTCTCTAACTTGTTCTTCATAATCCGAATCTTTAAGAAGCTCCAATTCTTCTTCGATTATACTAGTTTGAAGCCCTTTTTGCAAGAGCTTGTTGTAAATTTCATATATAGAGTATTGCTTAAGTTTTGCGCATTGTCTAACAAAACATTTAACATAGTCTTTATCGTCTATGAAGCCTAATTCCTTTAGATATTCAATTTCCTCATCTATGACAGAAGAGGTTACTTGTAACCTCTTCAATTTCTGTCTTACCTCATATTCTGTTTTTTTAGAAATGCCTATATATCTAATAGCCTTGTCTCTGGCTAATATATTCATCTCTGAATTATTCAAATTAGTTCTCCTCTTCTTCTAACATTACATCTTCTTCAGCGTCTTCTTCCATTTCTCCAAGACTCTTTTCAAATGCAACATTAAAGTTATCTCTTACTTTCTTTTCTACTTCAGCCATAATATTCTTATTTGCTTCTAAGAATGCTTTAGCAGCTTCTCTTCCTTGACCGATTTTTTCACCATTATATGAGAACCATGCTCCACTCTTATTTACTATGTCTAAGTTTACAGCAAGATCTAAGATACAACCAGAAGTTGAAATTCCTTTACCGTATACAATATCAAATTCTGCTTCTCTAAATGGAGGTGCAACTTTGTTCTTAACAACTTTAACTTTTGTTCTAGAACCCATTACTTCTCCGTTTATCTTTATAGCTTCTTGCTTTCTAACATCTAATCTTACAGAAGAATAGAATTTAAGTGCTCTACCACCTGGTGTTGTTTCCGGGTTACCAAACATTATACCAACTTTTTCTCTTAATTGGTTAATGAATACTGCAACTGTTTTAGATTTTGCAAGTACACCTGTTAGTTTTCTTAAAGCTTGAGACATAAGTCTAGCTTGAAGACCAACATGAGAGTCTCCCATTTCACCATCAATTTCAGCCTTAGGAACTAACGCTGCAACAGAGTCTACTACTATAATATCTATTGCACCACTTCTTACTAATTGTTCAGTAATTTCTAACGCTTGTTCTCCTGTATCTGGTTGAGATACTATAAGGTTATCTACATCTACTCCTAAGTGTTTAGCATATACTGGATCTAATGCATGTTCTGCATCTATGAATGCTGCAATTCCACCCATTTTTTGTGCTTCAGCAATCATATGTAGAGCAACTGTAGTTTTACCAGAAGATTCTGGTCCAAACACTTCTATTATTCTTCCACGTGGAACTCCACCTATTCCTAATGCTATATCTAAGCTAAGTGCTCCTGTTGGTATTGCGTCAACATTTACACTTCCCACTTCTCCAAGTTTCATAACAGAACCTTTACCAAAGTTCTTTTCAATTTGTGATAAAGCTATATCTAAAGCTTTCTTTCTTTCATCAGTTATCATTAATATTACCTCCTAAATAACGAACATTTGTTTTAATATGACATCATTATATATAAAGAACAATTGTTTGTCAACACTTTTTTTAATAAATTTTAAAATTTATATTTTTATTATATCTTATGGTTAATTAATGTAAACAACTTTACTTGTTTTTTCAAGTTGCTTAGCTCTTTATCTTACGTACTCTAGCATATTATTCATTTGCAAAAAGCGACAAAAAAACGTGCTCAAAAAGAACACGTTCTTAATAACTTATAATTGCACTATTTTTTTGCTAGTATCAAATTCATAGCTTAATAACTGTTCTCCACCATCTAGGCTTGTAACTTCTAATGAATTCGTTAGTATATCTGCATAACTAAATGTCGCAGGGGCAGCAATGTCAGTGCGTCTAATTCTGAACTTATCGCTGTAAACGCCCTCAATAACACCTGTTAGATTCTCAACTTTGTTTCTTCCAACATTATATTTAAAATGTAATTCTTGTCCTTTGTAGTTCTCTGCATCCGCCTTAATCTTTGCAAAAGCATGTTCCTTCAAAATCATGACAACCACCTCTTAATGCCCCGATTATAGCATACCCTGCAGGTATAGTCAAAAGCTTGAAATCCCGCAAAAAGCGTTATATTTCAATATTATGTAACCATCGTGTTTTGAGCATAAGAAAAATAAGCAAACATGTATTTTTGTTTGCTTATTTCTAACATTTATATTAATTCGTATTTTCTAGCTATTTTAAGGCATTTATAGCTTCTTTTAGTTGTAAATCTGTATTTGGATTAACTTTATAATCTATACTTGTTCCTTTTGGTAATTCTACTTTAATATCCGGCTCTATTCCAACTCCATGAATTTCATTACCAGATGCAGTATAGTATTTAGCTATTGTAATTGCTACTCCACCACCATTTTCAAGTTCAATGTAACTTTGCATTATACCTTTACCAAATGTTTGTGTTCCTATTACTTTACCAGCTTTAAGATCTTTTACAGAACCTGCTAATATTTCTGATGCACTTGCACTGTTTTCATTTACTAATAATACAAATGGTACTTTAGAAGAATCTTTATCCGACTTAAATGTTTTAACTGTTCCATCACCATATTCTTCTTTTATTATTAATCCTTCACCACATAAAAGATCTGCTATCTTAATTGTATCTGTAACAAACCCGCCAGGATTATCCCTTACATCTATAATTATTTTTTCTACTTTTTCTTTATTTATTAATCTATCATATTCATTCTTAAATTGATTGTATATATTTCTTTCGAAAGCAAATATTTTAATATATCCTATCTTAGTTCCTTTAATAACTTCCGAAGATATATTGCTTGCATTTATTTTCTTTCTTACAATATTAAATTCGATTTCTTTTCCATCTCTTTCAACAAGAATTTTTACGTATGTACCTTCTTCACCTTTAATTTTTTCAGAAGCTTTATTATAGTTGTCTTTATTTAGCTTAGTACCTTCAACTTCTAAAATAATATCCCCAGCTTTAAGTCCCGCTTTATATGCTGGTGTTTCTGGCATTACACCTAATACTCTAACCTTGCCTGTTGTATGGTTTAATCCCATGTGTACTCCTATTCCAGAGTATTCTTCATCACCTGAATTAATTTCCTCATCAAATTGTTCTTCTGTTAAATATCTTGTATATGGATCATCTATATTTTCAAATATTCCTTCAATTGCACCATCTACAAGTTTTTCAATATCCACTTCACCCATATACTTGCTTTCTATTAAGTTTAGTACTTCAGATATTTTATCTGTTCCTTTAGAAACCGCAATTTTATCACTTGGATTATATATATCTACATTTTGATCTGATATAACCATAAATGAAATTATAGCTACAGCAGATATTACTACTATTAACGATGCTGTTATTACTTCTGACCAAATCTTTTTGTAATCCACATTATACCTCCATTTTAATATGTTAATATTACTACACGAGCCGCTTGTAGTCAATTAAATCGACCATATTTTACATTATTTTCGTTTTTTCTAATGACTATAATAAAAAGATTATTGTTACCACTTGACTTGTAAGCGCTTGTATAGTATAATTTTACAAGTAATTTAGAAATACGAATTTATGTATTTCCCACTGAGGGGAGGGAATATAAACATGCCAGGAATAAAAGTAAAAGAAAACGAGACTTTAGATAACGCTCTTCAACGTTTCAAAAGACAATGTGCTAAGTCTGGTGTTCTTGCTGAAATAAAGAAAAGGGAGCACTACGAAAAGCCAAGCGTAAAGAGAAAAAAGAAATCTGAAGCTGCTAGAAAAAGAAAACACTAGAAATAATAAAAAGAAAGCCTAAGGCTTTCTTTTTTGCGTTTATTTAACTTTTACTTATGTAACATTCATTCAAAAATCTTGCTTACCAATTTTTCGTCTAACTTAATATATTCACCGGATTTTAATTTATCTAGTTTAAGTCCTCCAATTGCTATTCTTTTTAGATTTAATACTTTGTTGTCTAGTGCTTCTATCATTCTTCTTACTTGTCTATTCTTTCCTTCACCAATAGTAATTAAAATCTTTTTATCCGTTATCTTTTCTACTTTAGCAGGTCTTGTTACATACCCGCCAATATCTACACCGGTTTCCAATTTCTTTATTGATAGTTCAGTTATACTATCTTTTAATGCAACTTCATATTTTTTAGATATATGTTTTGTTGGATGAATTACATTGTTAGAAAATTCTCCATCGTTCGTTAAAATTAGCAATCCTTCAGAATCCATATCTAGTCTCCCAACAGGATATACTCTTTCTTCTACTTTAACTATATCTAGTACAGAAGGTCTACCAAATTGTTCTTTTGATGTTGTTACGTATCCCTTTGGTTTGTTTAGCATAATATACACTTTATTCTCCTCTAGCGATATTGTTTTTCCATCTACTACAACCACATCTTTCTCTTTAACCTTATATCCAAGTTCTGTATTTACTATTCCATTTACTAAAACTTTGCCTTCTAATATATATTCTTCTGCTTTTCTTCTAGAACACACACCAGAACTAGCTATGTATTTATTTATACGCATTTCTTCCAATTAATTCACCTCCATTTATTTTCTTCATATAATATATTATTCCATAAGTCTTATGTTTATATATATCTTGAGCAAACATAATGTTTGCTCATTTTATTATTTATTCTTATTATTTTAATTTATTTAATATTTCCTTAAATTCTTCTGGCTCTTCTTGTTCAAACTCTATATACTTGCCTGTTGTTGGATGATTAAATCCAAGTGTTTTTGCATGCAATACTTGTCCACATATACCAAACTCATTCTTTGATGGACCATAAGTATCATCTCCTAAAAGCGGATGTCCTATATATGACATATGCACTCTAATTTGATGTGTTCTTCCAGTTTCAAGCTTTGCTTCTACTAAAGTATATCCCGACTCATAAAATCTTTTTAATACTTTAATATGTGTAATAGCTTCCCTTGAATTTTTCTCAGTTACCGCCATTTTTATTCTATCTGATGTACTTCTTCCAATAGGAAGATCTATCTTTATATTATCCTTCTCTACTATACCTTTTACAACTGCTATATATTTTCTTGTTATGTTATGCACCTTAAACGCGCTAGAAAGCATTTTGTGGGCTTTATCATTTTTAGCCACTACAATTATGCCGCTAGTGTCTTTATCGATTCTATGGACAATTCCTGGCCTTACAACACCATTTATAGCAGACAGTCTATCTTTGTGTGTAAATAACAATGCATTTACTAATGTTCCTGTATAATTTCCATTACCAGGATGCACTACCATTCCCTTAGATTTATTTACTATTATTAAATCTTCATCTTCATAAACAATATCTAAAGGAATATCTTCTGCTTCTACTTCAAGTTCTGTATTTTCTATTTCTTCTACATCTACAACATCATTCTTTTTTAATTTATATGATGCTTTAACGACCTTACCATTTACAGTTACATTTCCTTCTTCTATCATTTTCTGAACAAAAGATCTTGTATAGTCTTCATTTATTTCATTTAAATATTTATCTATTCTTATTCCAACAAATTCATCTTCTAATATTTCGTATTGCAATGTTACCTCCTAAAAAAAAGAACTCGTACATAGTATATATTTTACCATTTTACGAGTTCTTTTGCAACATTATATAACACTGTCTGCTATTACATCTTTTAGCGTAATAGGAGTAACTTTGCCTTTGTTTATTATCTTTAACAATTCTCTTACTTTTCCTTCGTCCTTGTCCACATTTTCCACAACACATTCTTCTAGTATGTCTCCATTTGGATTTAATTTTTCTATCTTAATTCCAACATAACCTTTAGTTGCCTTTAAGATATAATACTTGCACCTAAAATCTCTAATATATCTTTCATAAACACATTCCATTTTATCCTCCTATGCTTTTATCGTTTTCAATTTCTTAGTCATTGTTACAGCCGTTCCTTCTCCAACCGTAGAATCTATTTGAACCTCGTCCATAAACGTTTCCATTATTGTAAAGCCCATACCTGCATGTTCTAATTCCGGTTTATTTGTATATGTAGGAGTTGTTGCAAGTTCAACATCTTCTATCCCTATACCCCTATCTATAATCTTAACCCAGTAGTATACCATCTGATCTACTTCTGCTAGCTTCATCTCTACATCTATATATTGGCTTTCATCATTTTCATATCCATGTTCTATACAATTAGTAACAGCTTCTGACACCGCCGTTTTTATATCCTGTAATTCATCTAACGTTATATTTGTTCTACTTAAAAAAGATGCAGCAACTACTCTTACCAAAGATATATTATCCAAGCAAGATTTTATCTTAATATATATTTCATTTAACATTACACACCTCTTTTAGCTTTATCGTAAAGCTGCATTAATTTCTTAATATTAGGATTTGCATTTACTACATTGAATCTACAATTTAACATATCCGCCAAATTCTTTCTTCCTACTACAAAACCAATACCCGAACTATCCATAAAAGACACCTTTTCTAAATCCAGTTCACAAATCTTCGGGCTATATCTCATAATATATCCATCTATTATTGTTCTTAAAGTTTTACACGAATTAACATCTATTTCCTCATCTAGTACAATACTAAGTTTATATTTGCTATTATCATATGTATATGTCACTAAAATCACCTCGTTAATAGTATAACAATTTATACTGTCGAAGTTTGTCGAAATAGGATTACACACATTGAAAATATTGTCAAAAAAGCACAAGAAAACACCTCCGGAATTTCCGGAGGTGTCTGACGTTTTCTAATTGTTGATTACTCAACAATTTCAATAGTTACATTTGCACCAGTTTCAGAATCTGTTACAGTGATGTATCCAGCAGCGGGGACGAATTCTACATCGCCTGCATCATTAACGATGCCTACGAGAGTAATCTCAACTTCGGTATCAGAAAGGATAGCGATAGCTAAGAAGTCCTCATTGCCAAATCTAAGATTTTCTGCCTTAACACCCTCAAGAGTGAGGATGATGGGTTCTGCATAACGCATAGTCTCAGGGGCATTGATCTTTACAACCACGGGTACAAAACCTTCATTGGTGGGCTCGTCCTTGGGAGTTTCCTCCTTAGGAGTTTCGTCCTTGATAACAGGAGCATCTACTACAGGAGCATCCGTTTCGGGAGCTTCAGTTTCAGGAGCTTCGGTTTCGGGAACCTCAGTCTCAGGTGCTTCAGTTTCAGGAGTTTCGGTTTCAGGAACTTCAGTCTCAGGTGCTTCAGTCTCAGGAACTTCGGTTTCAGGAACTTCAGTTTCAGGAGCAGTGGTCTCTACAGAGATACCAGGGTTGAGATTGATGTCGTTCTTAACCATTACAGCCGCGCCGTAACTAATGAGCGATACAACCAAAAGTACAAGTGCTACAAGTGTAATCCAGAACATCTTACTCAATTTCTTGAGAATAGCAATCACAAAAAGGATTGCAAGAAGTACTGCTACAGGAATAAGAGCAAAGCCAAACAGTCTCTTAAGAGAAAGAAGAACAATTGCTGCAAGTGCTACAAGTACAAGCGAACCAAAAACAAATACCCAAACAGGGAACTTGTAAGTATGTTTGCCAGTACCTTCATCGTAGGATGCTTTATAAGCATTCACGATTTCAGAGATAGTAAGGGCTAAGCCAACTACCGTGAGGGTGATTACAACTGCTTCAAGCCATACAGGGATAGCAATGAAGAGTGCAAAGAGAGCTACGAGAGCTCCGCCGAAGGTTGCGAGTGCGAGTACAACGTCTTTTGTAGATTTCATTCTAGAAATCCTCCTTTAATAAAAAAATTTTTTTATATATATATAATGGAGCTTATTACAGCTCTCTTAAAAAGGAAATTAGTAATTATATTATAGCACAAGTAGACATAAAAGTCAAATTCACGCCCACTTTGGCACAAGAAAACACCTCCGGAATTTCCGGAGGTGTCTGACGTTGGCTTGTTGATTACTCAACAATTTCAATTACTACATGTACGCCACTTACAGAGTCTGTAACAGTGATATAACCAGCAGCAGGAACAAATTCTACATCGCCAGCATCATTAACAATGCCTACGAGAGTAATCTCAACTTCGGTATCAGAAAGGATAGCGATAGCTAAGAAATCTTCATTCCCAAACTTAAGATCGTTTGCGTTAATACCCTCAAGGGTAATTACAATAGGTTCTGCATAATACATAACCTCAGGTGCATTGATTCTTACGACTACAGGTTCTACTACTTCAGGCTCTTCTACGGGCTCATCTTCAGAAATCTCAGGCTCTTCTGTTTCAGGTAGAGTTTCCTCAATCTCCACTTCAGGGATCTCAGGCTTTACAATATCTTCAACAGGGTTCTCTTCAGGAGTTTCTTCAACGGGTACGTCTTCGATTTCAGGTACATCCTCGATTTCAGGAAGTGCTACGATGTCAATAGTTACGCTTTCACCACTTACAGAATCTGTAACAGTGATGTAACCACTAGCAGGTGCGAATTCGATTTCTCCAGCATCGGTAACATAACCAAGAAGAGTTACATCAATCTCATTATCATTAATGATAACGATGGAGAGGTAGTCTTCATTGCTGAACTTGATGTTGTCCGCTTTGCAGCCTTCAAGAGTAATTGTGAAGCATTCACCGAAAGACATAGTCTTGGGTGCATTGATTTTTACATTTGCAGGAACAACAGGTTTGGTTTCAATCTCAGGAGTTTCAGTTTCAGGAACCTCAGTCTCGGGAGTTTCAGTTTCGGGAACCTCAGTCTCAGGAGTTTCAGTTTCAGGAACCTCAGTCTCGGGAGTTTCGGTTTCAGGAACCTCAGTCTCGGGAGTTTCAGTTTCAGGAACCTCAGTCTCGGGAGTTTCAGTTTCAGGAACCTCAGTCTCAGGAGTTTCAGTTTCGGGAACCTCAGTCTCGGGAGCAGTGGTTTCTACAGAAATACCAGGGTTGAGATTGATGTCGTTTTTAACCATCATAGAAGTGCCATAACCAATAAGTGCTACTACAAGTAAAATCAGTGCTACAAGGGTAATCCAGAACATCTTGCCAAGTTTCTTAAGGTAAGCAATTACCAAAAGGATTGCAAGAAGTGCTGCTACAGGGATAAGTGCAAAGCCATACAATCTCTTAAGAGAAAGAAGAACAATTGCTGCGAGTGCTAAAAGGATAAGTGCACCAAATACAAATACCCGAACAGGGAATTTATAGGTGTGCTTACCAGTGATCTCATCGTAGGAAGCTTTATAAGCTTTTACTACTTCAGAGATGGTAGCGGCTGCGCCAACTACTGCAAGGGTGATTACTACTGCTTCGAACCATACAGGGATGGAAACGAAAGCTGCGAACAGTGCAACAAAGATTGCTGCGAGGGTGCTAAGGGCAAATGCCACGTCTTTTGTAGATTTCATTCTAGAAATCCTCCTTAAATAAAAAAATTTTTTTATATATATAATGGAGCATTTATTACAAACGCTCTCGTAAAAAGAAGTTAATACTATAATTATACCATAAGTATACATAAAAATCAAACAGCGCTTAAACATAAAACAACCCGTAAACATTTCTGTTCACGGGTTGAGTTGGTTTATGCATCACTCAACAATGTTGATAGATACATTGGTGCCGGATACGCTGTCGGTAATCGTTACATATCCAGATGCAGGTACGATTTCCACCTGACCAGTGGTTTCGTTCACGATTCCTACAAGGATAATGCTTACCTCGGTATCCGAGATTTTGGAAATGGCAATAAAATCTTCATTGCCAAATACAAGGTCGTCAACCTTGCATCCTTCGAGCTTAACGGTGATAGGCTTGCCGTAAGACAATGTGTCAGGGGCATCAATCTTTACCGTTGTAGCGGGAGGGTTGGTGGTGTCACCAGGGGTTTCATCACCGGGCTTTTCGGTTTCATCGCCAGGTTTTTCATCGCCAGGCTTTTCAGTTTCACCAGGCTTCTCGGTTTCATCACCGGGCTTTTCAATCTCGTCGTTGGGGAGCTGAGATTCATCGCCAGCGGGCTCAGATGCTACCAAACCAGGATTCAAACTGATGTCGTGGTGCGCCATGTAAGCAGTGCCGTAACTGATAAGGAACACAGCAAGAAGAGCGAGCACGATTGCCATCGATACAAACGCTACTTTCCAGTGCTTAATCCATGCAATTACGCAGAGTGCCAACAGCACAACAGCAAGCGGAATAAGAGCGAAGCCAAACAGTCTCTTGCATGCAAGCATGATACCTACCGTAAGGGCGGCTAAGAGAACTGCACCAATTACAAAGGTCCAGATGGGGAACCTGTAAGTGGGCTTACCCGTGGATTCGTCAACGGAAGCCTTCCGCATGTTGATGATGGTCACAACCGTAAGTGCTGCACCAACAACAGTAAGTGTGATTACTACTGCGAGTAACCAAATGGGCATTGCGACAAGAAGTGCAAGCATAAGTCCTTCGAATGTCGCGAGTGAAAGGGCCAAGTCTTTCTTGAATTTCATAAATCCGAAATCCTCCTTTAAATGTTTTTATATATATTAACCAGTAATTACTTGCCTGCCCAACCAAGCAAATTATCACTTGGTGCTAACCAATCTCACACAATAATATTTTAACATAAAAACAATAAAAAGTCAACATTTCTGCTGACTTTTTATGTCTACTCTGCTATTTCACATCAACTAGTTCTTGCCATAATCTATAGTCATGAACATAAGTTGTTTTTTCCATTGCATCCACGATATTATAGAATACTACTCCATCTTCTCTTACATTAGCTATTCTTAATTTGTTTTCTGGAAGTGTTTCTATAACCGGTCCTCTGAATGCTAAGCTGTTTACCATTGCAACTGCTTCTCTTCTTAATGCATAAGAATCTGGATTTGATTCTTCACTTGAAACAACATTTTGTCTCATTAATTCCATTATATAATCTTTCTTAGGAGATACTTCTCCGTCTTTTCCTGTTAAGGCTTCTGTATATAAGAATACTGGTTTAGAAACTGCTAATTTTTGTTCAGTCATGTGTGCTGCTGCTTCTGCTAGTATTTGCATTACATCTTCCATTAACATTGGATTATTAGGTTTAAATGTTCCATCTGCATATGGTTTAATTATTTCAGCTTTTGCAAGTGCTGCTACAGCTGCTCTTGCATATACTGGTATTGTTTCGTAATCTTTGAAGTTTTTGTATGCCTTGCTCTTATAGTCTACTTTGATAATTCCAGCATCTGCTAATAATTTAGCAAATTCTGCTCTTGTTATTTCTTCGTTCGGTCTAACTTCGTTTAATGCATCAATAGCTACTAACGTTTTATTGTATGTACCAACTTTACCTTCTGTTAGGTCTATGAATAATTGTCTCATGTATGAGTATGATACTGTATCATTAGCTGTTGTTTTTAATGTTGCATAGAATTCTTCAGATACATTCTTACTTGCTTCTAATTCAACATTTTCTACAAATCTTACTTTTACATATAATCTACAATATCCTGTTCCACTTGTTGCTGCATAAGCTTTTACATCGCCAAGATTCCAAGTTACTACTGTTGCTTTATCTGTTACGCTTTCTACTTTACCGCCACCGTTTATTTCAAGAACTCTTACACCATAAGGTATTGTTAACTCAAATTTAACTCCTGTTGCGGCTGCTGTACTTCCGTTAAAGTATTCAACAATGTATGTCATTTCGTTTCCTTTAACAACATAATTTTGTTCTTGTGGGAAGTATAAATCTTCATTCTTCTCTGCTTTTAACCAAGAAGCAAAGTAATCTATTTCTTTATTTACATCGCCTATTAATTCTAAGTCATCGATACAATTTACTTTTTCTACTATAACAGGTCTTAAAGCATCTTCTTCATCGCCTGGTTGAGTTGGAACTTCAGGTTTTGGATTAGTCTTTTCAATTATACTGAATTTTGGTCCTGTTGCTTCTTTAGATCTATTTCCTTCAGCGTCTAGCGCTACACCAGATGCTATAACAATATATTTATTGCTTCCTATTGTTCCTTTTATGTTCTTTAGTGTAACTTCTGCTGATTTCAATCCGTCCATCTTAACAGATATATCTGCATCAAATCCTACTGTTTCAATTTTACTTGTATATAAATTTACTTCTGTTACTTTAATATTATCTGCAAATGTTACAGTATATTTTACTGTTCCGTTTGCATATATTGCTGTTGGATTTACAGAAGTTATTTTAACTACTGGTGCTATAGAATCTTTTTCTTCAGTTTTAATTATTTCAAAGTTTGTTGATTCTACTGCTTTAGTTTTATTTCCAGCTGCATCTTCTGCCGCTCCTGCCTTAATTGATATTCTGTTATCTTTATCTATACCACCTTGAACATTTGTAAGTGTTACTGTTCTTGTATTTCCATCACCTGTTACTATTATATTTGCTGTAAAGCCTATTAATGTAACATAGCTCTTATCAAAATGTACTTTACCCATAGCTGTCTCATCTGAGAAGACTACTGTGTATTTAACTGTTTCACCTAATTCTATTGTTCCAGGCTTTGGTGCAGATATTGCTATTGATGGAGCTGTTGTGTCTTTTACTGGTGGAGCTATAACTGTAAAGTTAGGTGATTCTACCACTTTAGTTTTATTTCCAGCTGCATCTTCTGCTGCTCCTGCTCTTACCGCTATTCTATTATCTGAGTCTAATTCGCCTTTAATATTAGATAATGTTACTGTTCTTGTATTTCCTGTTCCACTTACTGTTATGTCTGCATCAAATCCTATTAATGCTACATAGTTTTCGTTAAAGTGAATTGTTCCCATTGCTGTTTCATCTGAGAACACTACTGTATACTTAACTGTTCCGCCAAGTTCCACAGTCTTTGGATTTGGATTAGATACTAGCACTGAAGGTGCTGTTGTATCCTTAGGAGTTGGTATAATAACTGTAAAGTTAGTAGACTCAACTACTGCTGTTTTATTTCCAGCTGCATCTTCTGCTGCTCCTGCTCTTACTGCTATTCTATTGTTAGAATCCGCATCACCTTTAATGTTTGATAGCGTAACAACTCTAGTATTTCCAGTTCCTGTTACAGAAACTGTTGCATCAAATCCTATTAATGCTACATAGTTTTCATTAAAGTGTACTTTACCCATTGCTGTTTCATCTGAGAACATTACTGTATAACTTACTGTTCCACCAACTTCCACAGATAATGGAGATGGTTTTGAGATTACTACTGATGGTTTTGTTGTATCTTTTACTATTTCAACAATTGTAAATGCTGTTGATGTAGTTGCAACTGTTGCATTTCCAGCAGCATCTTTCGCTGCTCCTGCTCTAACAGATATTTTATTATCTGAATCAGCCGCTCCAGTTACGTTTGTTAATGTTACTGTTCTTGTATTTCCTGTTCCACTTACTGCTACATCTGCGCTAAATCCTATTAACGCCACATAATCTTTATTAAAGTTTATTGTTCCCATAGCAGTTTCATCCGAGAACACTACTGTATATTTAACTGTTCCACCTTCTGTTACTGACATTGGAGATGGTTTAGATATTACTACCGATGGTCTTGTTGTATCTTTAACTTGTTCAACAATTGTAAATGTTGTAGAGTTTGTTGCAACTGTACCATTTCCAGCAGCATCTTTTGCTGCATTTGCTCTTATTGTTATTTTATTGTCTGAATCTGCCGCTCCAGTTATATTTGAAAGTGTTACTGTTCTAGTGTTTCCACTTCCACTTACTGCTACATCTGCACTAAATCCTATTAATGCCACATAGTCTTTGTTGAAGTTTATTGTTCCTATTGCTGTTTCATCTGAGAATGATACTGTGTACTTAACTGTTCCACCTTCTGTTACTGACATTGGAGATGGTTTTGAAATTACTACTGATGGTCTTGTTGTATCTTTAACTGGCTCTACTATTGTAAACGTTGTAGAGTTTGTTGCTACTGTACCATTTCCAGCGGCATCTTTTGCTGCATTTGCTCTTATTGTTATTTTATTATCTGCATCTGCCACTCCAGTTACGTTAGATATTGTTACATATCTAGTGTTTCCAGTTCCGCTTACAGATACATTTCCTGTAAATCCTACTAATGCTACATAATCTGCATTAAAGTTTACAGTTCCCATTGCTGTTTCATCTGAGAATGATACTGTATATTTTACCGTTCCACCTTGTTCAACTGTTGTTGGAGATGGTTTAGATATTACTACTGATGGTCTTGTTGTATCTTTTGCTTTTATTGTAAACACTGATGATGTTACAACGCTTGAACCATTTCCAGCAGCATCTTTTACTGCATTTGCCCTTACAGATATTTTATTATCTGAATCTGCTGCACCAGTTATATTTGAAAGTGTTACTGTTCTTGTATTTCCGCTTCCTGATATAGCTACAGTAGCTGTAAATCCTGTTAAAGACACATAACTTGCACTGAAGTTATTTGTTGCTATACCCACATTGTCTGAAAATGACACTGTATATTTAACCGTTCCGCCTTCTGTTATTGTTGAAGGAGTCGGTGTAGAAATTACTACTGATGGTTTTGTTGCATCTTTAGCTTTTATTGTAAATGCTGTTGATGTTACAACGCTTGATCCATTTCCAGCAGCATCTTTTACCGCGTTTGCTCTTATTGATATTTTGTTGTCCGCATCTGCTGCTCCAGTTATATTTGAAAGTGTTACTGTTCTTGTATTTCCACTTCCACTTACAGAAACTGTCGCATCAAACCCTATTAATGACACGTAGCTTGTACTAAAATTGTTAGTTGCTATGCCTTTATTATCTGAGAATGATACTGTATAACTTACAGTCCCGCCTTCTGTTACAGCTGATGATGATGGTGCTGATACTACAACTGAAGGTTTTGTTGTATCTGGTCTTTCAGTTATTGTGAAAGCTGAAGATGTGAAAACCTTAGATGTGTTTCCAGCAGCATCTTTCGCTGCATTTGCTCTTATAGTAACCTTGTTTGCTGTTGTAGAATTATCATTTATGTTAGATATTGTAACCGTTCTTGTGTTTCCGCTTCCGCTTACAGATATATCTCCTGCAAATCCTATTAGCATAACATGGTTTTTAGTAAGTGTTACTTCTCCCATTGCCGTTTCATCCGAGAAATACACTTTAAAACTCATTGATTCCCCTTTATATGCTACTGTGCTTGAAGACAGCCCAGAAACCACCACTGATGGCGGAGTTGTATCTGCCGCAGCAATAACATATACCGGTGTATGTGTTATTAACATCGCTATTAATAATATTGTTGCTATTGTCTTTTTTAATATTGTATTCATCTTTACCTCCAACATTACATTACATAATTAGTATTTTAACACACTTTACATAAAAAGTCAATTGAAGACCGCTATTTAGCTATGTTTTTTAATCAATTTTTGTGTTGTTTTTTACCACAAATTTCCTGTATTTTTTGTTTTTATTTTCACAAATTATTAGTGTAAAACAAATTCAAGTTTTGCAATAAAAAAATAGGAGGTGAAACTTTATGGCAAGCAATTCATATGTAAACCCAAACGCAAAAGCTGGTTTAGAAAAAATGAAATACGAAGTTGCAAGTGAAATCGGTGTTAACTTAAAACAAGGTTATAATGGTGATTTAACTTCTAAACAGGCAGGTACTGTGGGTGGTCAGATGGTTAAGAAAATGATTGAATCATACGAAAATTCAATTAAATAACAATTTCAAAAAAAGAAAGTAGTTGATATATTCAACTACTTTCTTTTTTCACCTTTTTTATTAAATCAAATATATTAATAATGAAAGG
>JAZTYX010000031.1:0-29217 GCA_045637095.1 Clostridia bacterium
AAAATATTAAAATGCTATTTGTATATAAAGAAGTGGCAAATATAGATTTTAATGCTATTAGAACTGCTGTGAGTAAATACAAAAAAGTAAATATTTATATCAAAGAGAGTATAACAAAAGATGTACTAGATAAAATAGAAAATATAAATGACGCTGAAGGATGCGTAATAGAGATAATTAAATATAACAAGAAAGCATTTATAGATTATGATGTTATATATTACGTAGATGATTATAAGTTAAATTATCCAAGGATGAGAGTAAACAAGAAAGCGTGCATAATAGACCTAGAAACATCTTATACAGACAAGTTTAATACTAATATAATTTTATTAAATAAAATAGAAAATGAGATAACAGAAATAGATTATTTAAAGGAAAGGTATGGATTATTGCCGATTGCATGTATGTTAAAATACATAACTCTTGACAAAGCATAGTGATTTAAGGTAAACTATACCAGGCAAAAATAGGAGGAAAATAAAATGGAAGAAAACAAGGTACTTCTTACACAAGAAGGATATAATAAATTGCAAGAAGAGCTAGCATATCTAAAAGGACCAAAGAAGATGGAAGTAGCTGCAAAAATAAAAGAAGCAAAGGAATTTGGAGATTTATCTGAAAATTCAGAATACGATGAAGCTAAAAATGAACAAGCATTATTAGAAGCTAAAATAGCTGAACTAGAAGTTATGGTTAGAAACGCTGAAATCGTAGACAATATTTCAACTAAAGAAGTTGGTATTGGAACATTAGTTAAACTTTATGACTATGAATTTGAAGAAGAAATAGAATATCACATAGTTGGATCTACTGAAATAGATTTAGCAAGTGGTAAAATATCTGTAGAATCACCAGTAGGTAAAGCTTTATTTGGACACAAAAAAGGTGAAGATGTAGATGTTGAAGTTCCAGATGGAACAATAAAATATAAAATATTAGAAATAAGTAAAAGTATGTAGCGAACCGCTACATACTGCTTAGCATATTAAGGAGGGTAAAAAGATGCAAGAAGAAAATGTAAATGAGTCTTTACAAACAGAAGAAGACATCGATAAGTTAGTTCAAGTTAGAATGGACAAGTTAAAGGAGTTAACTGAAAAAGGTAAAAATCCTTTCGAAGTAACTAAATATGAAAGAACACATACAAGCAAAGACGTTAAAGAAAATTTCGATGAATTAAACGAAAAAGATGTAGTCGTTGCTGGTAGAATAATGGGAAAGAGAATAATGGGAAAAGCTTCTTTTTGCCATATTCAAGATATGTATGGAAGACTACAAAGCTATGTTAGCATAAATGATTTAGGCGAAGAAGCTTATGCTGAATTTAAGACATATGATATCGGAGATATTATAGGTATTAAAGGATTTGTATTTAAAACAAAAACAGAGGAAATCTCTATTCACGCAAAAGAAATTAAGCTTTTAACTAAGTCTTTAAGACCATTACCAGAAAAATACCATGGATTAAAAGATGTTGATTTAAGATATAGACAAAGATATGTAGATATGATAATGAATCCAGAAGTTAAGGATACATTCATAACTAGAAGCGCTATAATTAAAGAATTAAGAAGAATATTAGATGAAAAGGGATATCTTGAAGTTGAAACTCCAATACTTACTACAGTAGCTACTGGAGACGCTGCAAGACCATTCGTAACACATCACAATACATTAAATCTAGATATGTATTTAAGAATAGCTCCAGAATTAAACTTAAAGAGAATAATTGCTGGTGGTATTGAAAAAGTATATGAAATTGGTAGAAACTTTAGAAATGAAGGAATGGACATCAAACACAATCCAGAGTTTACTAACATAGAATTATATGCTGCATATGAAGACTATAACGATATGATGGATATTGCAGAAGAAATAATCTCTACAATAGCTAGAAACGTTCTAGGAACAATGCAAATTAACTATCAAGGAACAGACATAGATTTAACACCAGGTTGGAAGAGACTTCCTATGATAGAAGCTATCAAAAACGAAACAGGAATAGACTTTAATACAATTAAAACAGATAGCGAAGCACAAGCTCTAGCTAAGGAAAAAGGTCTTGAAGTTGATCCTATAAAGAATACAAGAGGACACATTATAAATATGTTCTTTGAAGAATTTGTAGAAGATACTTTAATTCAACCAACATTTATAATAGACTATCCAGTAGAAGTTTCACCTTTAACAAAGAGAAAACCATCAGATCCTACACTTGTTGAAAGATTTGAATTATTCATTGGTGGACGTGAATATGGTAACGCATACTCAGAATTAAACGATCCAATAGACCAATATGAAAGATTTGTAAAACAAGCAGAAGCAAAAGCATTAGGTGATGAAGAAGCTGGTGGAATGGATGAAGATTTCGTTAACTGTCTAGAAATAGGTTTACCACCAACAGGTGGTCTAGGAATTGGATTAGATAGACTTATTATGCTACTTACAAATAGTTACTCAATAAGAGATATCTTATTCTTCCCAACAATGAAGCCTTTAAATAAAGATTAATAATATAATAAACATTCTAATAATTGTTGTTAGGATGTTTATTTTTTGCTTGCAAATAAATAATATATGTAATAATATAGATATATAAATTAGTTAAGGAGAGAAAAACATATGAAAAAGAAAGAAACTAAAAAGATGAATCCGATATGGGTAATATTAGTATTTGTTGTACTTGCAATTGTTGTGATATACAAAATAAATATAACAAACAAAAGCAATACGTATAAATTAGAAGAAATATATCAAGCTCATAGTAAAGATGTAGATTCTGCTACTCAAGAATTATTAAATCATCCGGGCTTTTCTGGATTAAGCAAAGCTAAACAAGTTACAGATATGGGTAAATTGCTTGCTATATACGAACAAACAGGTGTAATAACAAACGTGTTCTACTCAGGAGATGACTATATGTATACATTTACATATAATTTAGAACCAATATCTGGAGCACTTGGCGGAGTTTCATTAAAAGAATGGAATCCATTCATGAACTAATTAATTAACATTAATGTAATTAGATAAAAGAAGAACTTATGACTAATTTGTCATAAGTTCTATTATTTTACCATATAAATCATCAGCATTTTCTTTCCAGTTATTAGAGATGTTTTTAGCTGTTTCTTTGTCGCCGGCATAAATAGTTAAGTTGATTAATTCATCATTATCGTCTTTAATATAACAACTAACTTTGTATTCATCTTCTTTAATTGGAAGAATCATAGTATCTATTTCATAATTTTGTTTGTAATCTTCAAAAGAATTTTTCAAAATATTTTTAATATTTAATAAATTAATACCCGGAACTAATTCAAGAAGTTCTCCTAAAATCTCTTCTCCGGCAGGTGAAAGGGAATAGAAAGTTCTGGCACCATCAAATGTTTCATCTAGATAGCCGCTGTTTCTTAATGAGTCTATAAACATACATACATCTATATATGTAATATCTTCAAATTCGGAACATAGATTAGAAATTTGTTCTGCAGAAAGTTCATGACCTGCTTCTCTTAAAAGAAGAAGAACAAGCAGTCTTTTATCAAAAATATCAGTGTTTTGCATACGATGCACCCCTTTACTTTAACCCAAATATATGATAACATATTTCGAGATAAAAATAAAGGGGTGTAACAAAGATGGGATATAAAATTACCATAGATGGACCAGCTGGTACAGGTAAAGGAACACTAGCAAAAAGCTTATCAAAAATATTAAATATAGTAAATGTAGATTCTGGATCGTTATATAGAACTTTAGGGTTATATGCAATAAGAACTGGATTAGAACCAACAAATATGGAAGAGCTAGAAAAAACATTAGAAAAAATAGATATAGAATTAAAAGAAGTTGATGGCAAATTACAACCACATTTAGATGGAGAAAATGTTGCAGGATACATCAGAACAGAGGACGTAGCAAAAGTAACGTCTAAGTTTGCGAGTATTAAAATGGTACGTGAATATATGGCAGAAAGACAAAGAAGACTTGCTAAAGATAGAAATATTGTAATAGAAGGAAGAGACTTAGGTAGCTCTGTATTTCCAGATGCGGAACTTAAAATCTTCTTAAATGCTGATGTTAAAGAAAGAGCTAATAGAAGATATAAACAATTACTAGAAAAAGGTGAAAACATAACTTTTGAAAAAGCTTTAGAAATGATACAAACAAGAGATCATGCAGATAGCACAAGAGAAGTATCACCATTAATAAAAACAGAAGATATGGAAGAAATAGATTCAACAAACCTGTCTATAGATCAAGTTGTTGAAAGGGCAATTGAATTAGTAAAAATGAAAGGATTAATATAACATGAATTTAAGAGGATTGTTAGATTTTGTTCTATGCAAAACATTTTTTAGAGTTAAATTTGAAGGTAGAGAAAACGTAGATTTCTCTAAAAGATATGTATTTGTAGCAAATCATGTAAGCGCAATAGATGCAATGTTGATTTATACAGATATACAAGATTTAGGTATAATGGCAAAAGCTGAACTTTTTAAGAATAAATTATTTGCGAAAGTTTTAAGTTCACAAGGAGTGTTCCCAATAGAAAGAGGGAAGAAAGATTTTGGCCATGTATATCACGCAGTAAAAATAATAACTAAACATGATAAAAACCTTTTAATTTTCCCTGAGGGGACTCGTAAAGCTAAAAGTAAAGGCGTTAAACCAAAACATGGTGCTGTATATATAGCAGCTACTGCGGATGTTCAAATAGTGCCTATGCATATTACAGAAAAAATAAGATTATTTAGAAAAATAAGAATAGTATATGGCAAACCAATAGACTTAAAAGTAGACAAAGAAAATATAAAAGATAAAAAACTTCTTGCTGAAGAAACAGAAAGAATAATGGATATTGTATATAGTATGGGTGATGAAAATGGTAGATAACAACAAGATAGAACAAATTAGAATAAAAGCAAGAGAAAATCATGTGCCAATATTACAAGATGCTTCGTTAGAGTTTATAGAACTTATGTTGGAGCTTGCAAAACCAAAAACAATATTAGAAGTTGGTACTGCTGTTGGATATTCTGCGTTATGTTTTTCAAGACATTTACAAGATGGCGGCAAAATAGTTACTATGGAATTAAATGAGGAAATGGTAAAAATTGCTAGAGAAAATATAAAAGATAATGGAATGGAAGATGTAATAGAGGTTGTACATGGTGATGCATATGAACATATGAAAACTTTAGACGAGAAGTTTGATGTTGTATTTATAGATGCGGCAAAAGGCCAATATATGAAATACCTGGAAGAAGCTATGAGATTAACTCATTCGGGTTCTGTAATAATAGCAGATAATGTTTTATTCAAAGGAAGAGTCTTAGGAGACTATAACGAACATAAGCATAGAACTGCTGTAAATAGACTAAGAGAATATCTAAAAACAATAAAGGAAGATGAAAGATTAGAATCTAGTTTAGTAGATATTGGAGATGGAATAGCTATTTCTGTAGTTAAGTAACAAAGAATAATATTAGACATATAATACACTGAAAGTATAAAACTGGAGGTGTATTTTTTATGGGTATTGGGCTTGCATTATCTGGTGGGGGTGCTAAAGGCATAGCACATATTGGAGTGTTAGAGGCATTAAAAGATTATGGTATAAATGTAGATTATATTGCAGGAACAAGTAGTGGAAGTTTGATAGCAAGTCTTTATGCGGCAGGATATACGCCGAATGAAATGCTTAAAATAATAAATAGATACAAAGATGGTATAATAGATATCGACAAAGGTATAGGATTAAAATTGTTTAGTTCTATGATTAAGAAAAGAGTGAGTATAAAAGGTTTTGTAAAAGGCATAAAACTAGAAAGAATGATAGAATATGTATTAAACGAAAAGGGTATAGAAGATATATCAGAATTAACATTTCCAATTGCAATTCCTACGGTAAACCTTAAAACTGGTGAGATAACGTACTTTTCTAATGTAGATATAGATAAGAATAATGCAGAACAAGATACTAGATGGTGCTTAATAGAAGAAAACACAAATTATGAAGATGAGCCTAAATATATAAAAGGTGGAAATCTTGCAAGCATAATAAGAGCAAGTTGTAGTGTGCCAGGAATATTTGTTCCAAAAAGAATAAATGATGAAATATATATAGATGGTGGAGTAAGAGTAAACTCGCCTATAGACGTACTAAGAAAAATGGGTGCAGACAAAATAATTGTCGTTACATTTAATTGTAATAAAGGGAACTATATGGGAATAGAGAATGTAATGGGAATATCTTCACAAGCGTTTAATATAATGTCTCATGAATCAAACAAAGATAAAGTGGAGCTTGCAGATGTGAATATTAAATTGTGTTTAAATAATGTATCTTTATTGGATTTTTCTAATGCAACAAATTTAGCCCATAGGGGATATAATATAATAGCAAACAATATAGATAGAATAAAAAAGAGTTTAGATATAAAAGAAGAACAAGGATAATTAGAAGTTGCCTTGTTCTTTAATTTGTTATATTTAAATTTAGTTCTTGCTATTATACAAAATAAAATAATACTGCGAAAAAGTGGCATATTGATCCACCTAGTACAAATAAATGGAATACTGAATGAAAATATTTTACCTTCTTAAATACATAAAATATTACACCTGCTGTATAAGATATACCGCCAGCTAATAGGAAGTATAATGTAGACATTGCTTCTGCTAGTTTTAATGTAGCTATTAAGTCTTTCATAAGGAATAATACGCTCCAACCCATAGAAACATATAAAATTATATGTAATATTTTAAGCTTTTTTGGAAAGCATGCATAAAGTACAATTCCAAGTATTGCAGCAAGCCATATTAAAGTTATTAATAGTGCAGATTTCCATCCAAGTGAACGCATTGCACTAAAACACATTGGTGTAAATGTTCCTGCAATTAGTAAATATATAGAGCAGTGATCTAATACTTTAAATACTTTTTTTGCAGTTTCGTTTGTTAATGAGTGGTATAGTGTAGATATTGTATAAAGAACAATTAATGATGCTCCATATATACAAACACCAACTACATCTAATGCATCTCCATTTATTGCAGCGAATACTATTAAAAGCACAAGTGCGGCGATTCCTAAAAGTGCACCAACACCATGTGAAACTGAACTAAAAATTTCTTCTCCTAATGTATAGCCACATATGTTTTTCTTAGCCATTTTAATCCTCCAAGTGTATATATTGTACCACAATAGAAGTAAAAATACATTAAAAAGTATAAAATAACCACATTATCACATAAAAAATGTTTACATAAATTGAAATAAAAAAATATATATGTTAAAATATATATGTTGAAACAAACGAGGAGAAATAAAATGAGTAACAATAAAATTAAACCAAGAACATTGTCTGGCTTTATAGAATTACTTCCAGCAGATCAAATACTATTTAACGAGATGTATGATAAAATACGTGCGTCTTATGAAAAATTTGGTTTTGCACCATTAGATACTCCAATACTTGAGTATTCAGAAGTATTACTAGCAAAAGCCGGTGGAGAAACAGAAAAACAAATATATAGATTTAATAAAGGCGATACAGATTTATCTATGAGATTCGATCTAACTGTACCGTTAGCTAAGTATGTGGCTATGCACCAAGGAGAACTTGCTTTCCCATTTAGAAGATACCAAATAGGAAAAGTATTTAGAGGAGAAAGAACACAAAAAGGTAGATTTAGAGAATTCTATCAATGTGATATAGATGTTATAGGCGATGAAACATTATCTCTTATGACAGATGCAGAAATTCCTGCTATTATATATGAAACATTTACTTCTTTAGGTTTCTCAGACTTTACTATTAGAATAAACAATAGAAAAGTATTAAATGGTTTCTTTGAATCTTTAGAATTAACTGAAAAAGCAGCAGACGTTTTAAGAGTAATAGACAAGATAGATAAGATAGGAAGAGATGCTGTTAAAGAGGAACTAGTTAAGCTTGAAATGGAAGAAGTAGTTGCAGATAAGATATTAGAGTTTATTGAAATAAAAGGCGCTACTGATGAAGTTTTAGAAGCTTTAACAAACCTTAATATAGATAAAGAGGCTTTTGCAACAGGTGTAAATGAGTTAAAAGAAGTTGTAAAAGGAATTAGAGGTTTTGGAGTTCCAGATAATAACTTTAGAATAGACTTAACAATAGCTAGAGGGCTAGATTATTATACTGGTACTGTGTATGAAACAATACTTAACGAATATCCTTCTATGGGAAGTGTATGTTCAGGTGGTAGATATGATAACCTTGCGGAATTCTATACAAACAAGAAACTTCCAGGTGTAGGTATTTCAATTGGTCTTTCACGTCTATTCTATAAGCTTCAAGAAGCAGGAATAATACAAGCATCAAAAGCAACAACAGCAGATGTTATGATACTTCCAATGAATGAAGATTTAACATATGCATTAAATACAGCTAAAGTTTTAAGAGACAACAATATTAATACAGAAGTAAATTATTCTAAAAAGAGTGTGAAATCTATGATGAACTATGCAAATAGAATAAAAGTACCTTATGTAATAATAATTGGTGAAGACGAAGAGAAAGACAACAAAGTAACATTAAAGAATATGACTACTGGTGAACAAATTACAACAACTATAAATGAAGTAGTAACTATGCTTAAATAAAACAATAAGAAGAGTGTATACATTGTATACACTCTTTTTATGTATTACAAATCTGTTACAAATACACAAAAATATTGAAAGAAAAGAAAATATAAGATAATATAAAATAGTAAATATATAAATAAAAGGAGAAGCTTATGGTAAATAAACAAAAGAAGGGTATATCATTAATAGTATTGGTAATAACAATAATAGTAATGATAATATTAGCCGCTAGCGTAATTGTTTCGCTTAACAATACAAGTGTAATAGATAAAGCAGGACAAGCGGTTGATGAAACAAACGAAAGCGAGTTAGAACATATGGATGCATTAGATTATTTAGATAAATTTACTGCATCTGTAGAAAATCCGTGGGATGGTAATGCAAATGCCGAATCGTTTGCAGATGGTAATGGTACAGAAAGCCAACCATACTTAATATCTAATGCGGCAGAACTAGTGTATTTTGCTAAACTAGTAAACGAAGGAAATACATTTGAAGGTAAGTATGTAGAGTTAACAAACAATATTAACTTAAATAACATAGACTTTACACCAATTGGTATGGGAAATTCTACGGTTTCAGATGAATCAAAATGGACTTCAAGTACGGTGTATTTTAATGGTACATTTGACGGAAAAGGACACATCATATCTAATATAAGCATAAACAAACCAGAAGTGCGTGGCGTTGGTTTATTTGGTGTTACTTATGACAAAGCTGTAATAAAGAACGTTGAAATATTTTCTGGTAATATATATGGTAGAGCAGCGGTTGCTGGTATTGCGGGATATAACAAAGCGGAAATATCTAACTGTATAAACAGAGCAAATGTAACCGCGGTAGATAGTGAAACTGCAGGTAATAGTGGACAATTAGCTGGTGGAATAGCCGGAGCAAGTTATGCAGGTAACATAACAAATTGTAAAAACTATGGGAATATATTAGGCGAAGATGAAGTAGCATTAAGAAGCCGTGGCAAAAATGTTGGTGGTATCGTTGGTGGCTTAACTTCTGAACAAGCAGTGACTATTTCTAATTGCTATAACTATGGGAATATAGCAACTAATTATCAACAAGTAGGTGGAATAGCTGGCTCTATTGAAGTAGGTGAAGGCGTTGTCGCTAAAGTAGTAAATTGTGAAAATAAAGGTAAAGTTTCGGCGATAAAACCAGAGAAAGAATTTACAGAAAATGTGTCACTAGGATACGCTGGCGGGATAATAGGTTGGACTTGTGAAAGCCAAGTAGAGATAATTAATTGTAAAAATAGCGGTGCAGTTTCAACAACAACAATCGGCGGTGGTATCTCTGGCGTTTTAGATATAAATGCAAAAATTATAAATTGTACTAATAGTGGTACTGTATCAGGCGAGAAATATATAGGTGGAATATCTGGAGTTATAGAAAATGGTTATGCAGAAAAATGTATAAACTATGGTAATGTATCAGCAAGCGCTCAACAAGCAGGCGGAATAAGCGGTGTTTGTCAAGGTACAGGAGTAGTGGTTTCTGCTTGTGAAAACAATGGAGAAATAACAGGTTACGGAATAAATGGTGGATTGTTAGCATCATTAGATACAGGAGCTATAATAGAAAAATGCATAAATAAAGGTAGAGTGTATGCTTCATATCAACAAGCAGCGGGTGTTGTTGGTCAATTAAGAGGAACAGTTCGTGAGTGCGAAAATGTAGGTAAAATAGAGGCTGGAACTCATGCGGGTGGAATAGTTGCTTATTCACAAGTGGATACAGCAAGTATATTGAAAAGCAAAAATAGTGGTAGTATATCAGCCGCTTCTGTTGCGGGTGGAATAATTGGATTTACTAGAGGAGTAGGATCTATTATAGAAGATTGTAATAATTCTGGTGAAATTTTAGCCACGAATCAACAAGCTGGTGGTATAGCAGCACAATCATACGGAACGATTAAAAATTGTTTTAACGTAGGCACAATAAAATCTGAAGCCAGAGAAACAAGAGGTATTGCAGGTGGAATAGTAGCAGTTTGTTATGGAAATGTTACTAATTCGTATAATAAAGGTGCAATAACTGCAAATAATTCGAGTGAAACTATAGATGATGCAGGTGGTGTCGTAGGATTTATAAATGCAGGCGTTATATCAAATTCATATAATAAAGGTACTGTAGAAGGAGAAAATGCTGGAGGTATAATAGGAAGAATAAGTCCTGAAGCTACAGAACAACCAACATTTGCTAATACATATTATTACACTACAGGAAATTTAACAGGTATAGCAAATACAGCAGACGTAACTGGACAATACGAAAAAACAACTATGAATTTAGATACATTTGAAGCATTTAAGAATTCTAGTTTCTACGCTAAATAAAAATATGGAAATAATTAAAAGAGTGTATACATTGTATACACTCTTTTGTGTATTACAAATTTATTACAAATACACAAAAATATTGAAAGAAAAGAAAATATAAGATAATATAAAATAGTAAATGTATAGATAAAGGAGAAGCTTATGATAAACAAACAAAAGAAGGGTATATCATTAATAGTATTGGTAATAACAATAATAGTAATGATAATATTAGCCGCTAGCGTAATTGTTTCACTTAACAATACAAGTGTAATAGATAAAGCAGGACAAGCAGTTGATGAAACAAACGAAAGCGAGTTAGAACATATGGATGCATTAGATTATTTAGATAAATTTACTGCATCTGTAGAAAATCCATGGGATGGTAATGCAAATGCTGAAACATTTGCAGATGGTAATGGTACAGAAAATCAACCATATTTAATATCTAATGCTGCAGAACTAGTGTATTTTGCTAAATTAGTAAATGAAGGAAATACATTCGAAGGTAAGTATGTAGAGTTAACAAACAATATTAACTTAAATAATTTAGAATTTACACCTATAGGAGTAGGAAATACTGGTGGTACAGATGAAAATAGTTATATAACATCTACTATATATTTTGATGGAACATTCGATGGAAAAGGACATATCATATCTAATATAAACATTAACAGAACAGATATTAGAGGTGTGGGTTTATTTGGTGTTCTTGGAGAAAATGCAAATATAAAAAATATTGAAATCTTCTCAGGGAATATAGTTGCAAAGGCGGCTGTAGCAGGAATAGCTGGATATGGGAAAGGAACTATTTCAAATTGTATAAATAGAGCTAACGTAACAGCAATAGACGATCCTGAAGTAGGAAACAGCGGCCAATTAGCCGGCGGAATTGTTGGTAGTGCAAGTAATATAAAAATATCTAATTGTAAAAATTATGGAAATATAACAGGAAAAAACGATAGCGCTCTTAGAAGTCGTGGTAAATGCATAGGCGGAATTGTTGGGCAAATAAGAGCCACAACAGAGTCATATGTTATAAATTCATATAATTATGGTGTAGTAACATCATATTATCAACAAGCGGCAGGCATCGTAGCGGCGGCACACGCGGATGAAGGTGTAAGCCTAAAGATAGAAAAATGTGAGAATAAAGGTAAAGTATCAGCGATTTATCCGGAAAAAGAATTCACAGACAATGTAGCTATAGGCTTTGTTGGTGGAATTGTAGGCTGGACAGACACTACAAAAGTGTACATTAATGAGTGTAAAAATTCTGGAGTAGTTAATTCAGGAAGAACTGGCGCAGGTGGAATTGTTGGACATTTGGATGGTGGTTCTGAAGTTAATAATTCTACTAATTCAGGAACTATAAGTTCAGCATCTCAATGCGCAGGCGGAATTGTTGGAGAAATTACTTCTAGTAAAATACAAAATTGTGTAAATACGGGCGCAATAACAGGAGAAATTGCTAATGGTGGTATCGTAGGTGCGATAGACGGTGAAGATACAGTGGTATATAATTGTTCTAATAGCGGAAGAGTAGCCGCTAATAATCAACAATCTGGCGGAATTGCAGGTCAAGCAACAGGATTGATAGATAAATGCACAAACACTGGTGAAATATATACAGCAAACGGCGGCGGTGGTATTGTAGGATTATCAGGATCTCAAAAATTAACAATACAAAATTGTATAAACAGAGGTAAAGTAGATTCAAATAATATAGCAGGAGGTATAGCTTCAGTAATACAACTAGCTAATTCATCTATTTTAGATTGTAAAAATTATGCCGAAGTAATATCAAATACTCAACAAGCGGGAGGAATTGCCGGACAATCAGTAGGACTTGTTTCAGGTTGCTATAATGAAGGATACATAAAGTCAAACTCAACAGGAGTTAAGGGAATATCAGGTGGAATTGTTGGAGCGCTGTTAGGAGAAGTAAAAAATTCGTATAATAAAGGTAGAGTAGAAACAGGAAATTATTCATCAGGTGAAGATGATGTTGGTGGAATTGCTGGTTTCTCAGTTAATGGTAAAATATCTTATTCATATAACAAAGGCGAATTAATAGGAGAAAACAGAGGAGCTATACTTGGAAGAGCGAGTATTACAGAAACAACACCTACAGTAGTAAGCAATACATATTATTATACAAATGATAATACTTTAACAGGAATTGGAACTGCTGATGCGGATGAGGCTGGAAAAACAGAAAAAACAACTACAAATATAGACACGTTTGAAGCATTTAAGAATTCATCATTTTATGCTAAATAATATAGAGCATTATTAAAGGAATAGTTAATTTGACTATTCCTTTGTTTTGTAGTATAATATTAATTGTTGGTAAACATAATGCTTATTAAAATGTGTAAGTGGAGGAGAAACAAAAAATGAACTTTTTGAAAGCAGACTGTGTGCGGATAAGAAAGCACTACAAAGACCGTGTTGAAGAAACTTCAGCCTACACCATGTATGACATGGAACAGCAACTTTATGTGGATATGAAAAGTGGCAAGGGCGTACAACGCTATGAGCTTGTTATTTGCTACGGCTCAGATAATCCGGCGCCTAAAAAGGTAAGTCTCAGCGCAAACCAGTACACCATGAAACCTTTTGATATTTACATCTCGTTGTACAAGAAATACGCAAGAAAGCCATATAACAGATTCAAAATGGGTGAACTCAGAAGCCTCTTTGATGTAGAAGATGGAACAAGCAAAATTGTTCTGGAATTCACTACCGAAGAAACTGCTGGACATTTTGCAGATGTGAAGCTTGTTGCAAACTATGTGAAGTTTTAAGACAGAGAAAAACGCTAGATAATAATCTGGCGTTTTTTCTTGCATTTATACCCATGTGTGATATAATCATAAAAGAAAAAGAGGTATGTAAATGACAGAAGATAGAGTAATAATGCCAGAATATAATTTAGATGAGGATGAAAGAATTGAAACAAGCTTGCGTCCTAGAGATTTCACAGAATATATTGGGCAAACCAAAGTAAAAGAAAATATGAAAATATATATTGGTGCGGCAAGAAAAAGAAACGAAGCTTTGGACCATGTTTTGTTATATGGACCACCAGGACTTGGTAAAACAACACTTGCAAACATTATAGCAACGGAATTAGGTGTAAATATTAAAGTTACATCTGGGCCTGCTATAGAAAAGCCGGGAGATCTTGCTGCCATCTTAACAAATCTAGAAGAAAACGATTTGTTGTTTATAGATGAAATACATAGATTAAAGAAAACTATAGAAGAAGTATTATATCCAGCGCTTGAAGATTTCAACCTAGATATTATGATAGGAAAGGGACCTTCTGCAAGAAGTATAAGAATTGATCTTCCTAAATTTACTCTTGTTGGCGCTACAACAAAAGCAGGAGCTTTATCTGGACCTTTAAGAGATAGATTTGGGATAATACATAGATTAGAGCTTTATTCTGTTAAAGAACTTGCTACAATAGTAGAAAAGAATGCAGAAAAACTTGGAATTGGAATAACTGAAGAAGCTGCCTTGGAAATTGGTTCTAGAAGTAGAGGGACTCCAAGAATTGCAAACAGGTTCTTAAAGAGAGTAAGAGATTTTGCTGAAGTAGAAGATAAAGATGTAATAGACTACGCTGTAGCAAAAGCAACTTTAGACAAGCTAGAAGTAGATGAAAACGGACTCGATGAAGTAGATAGAAGAATACTAGATACTATGATAACTAAGTTTAATGGAAAACCAGTAGGTCTTGACGCTTTAGCTGCTGCAACGGGGGAAGATAAAGATACAATAGAAGATGTATATGAACCATATCTAATGCAAATAGGATATATAAATAGAACACCAAGAGGTAGAATAGCAACAAAGCTTGCGTATGAACATATGGGGGTAAAATATGAAGGATAAACTACTAATACACGCGTGCTGTGCACCGTGTTTAGTTGCTGTTTTTGATGATGTAAAAGATAATTTGGGTAAATACAATCTAGAATCAAGTAAAGATTTTGATGTTATATGGTATAACATTAATATACATCCAAAAACAGAATATGAAAGAAGAAAAGAAACATTAAAAGAATATTTATCTATGAACGAAAAAGAAGGAATATTTTTAGATGAATACAACCTTTTAGACTGGTCAAAACATGCGGTTAATCATAAAGAAGAAGGGTATAGTATGCGTTGTGAGTATTGTTACACTTCAAGACTTGAAAAAGTATTTAAGTATGCTAAAGACAACGGTTATACCGCAGTGACTACTACGCTCTTAATTAGCCCTTATCAAAAGCATGATGTAATAATTAGTGTTTGTGATAAATTAGCGGCTAAATATGGCGTTAAATTCGCCTACGAAGATTTTAGACCTTTATTTTGGCCAGGACAACATAAGGCAAAAGATTTAGGGTTATATAGACAAAAATACTGTGGATGTATTTTTTCTATTGACGAAGGAGGAAAGAGCAAATGAGAAAAATAAGTAAGGCAAGAAAGTTAATACCTGTATTTATAGCACTATTTATAATAATTATAGTATCTTGTATTTCTTTTTTAATATATATTTTTAGTGGTAATTATATAATTTACTCTAAAGAATATAAGTCTAATAAAAAAGTTGCAGATACAATAGTTAAAGACAGCGATGTAATAATATATAATGGCATATTATTAGGTGCAAGTAAAGACGGTAGTTGGATTGATGCAGAAAGATATTATACAGCAAATCCGGTTGCTAATAAATTAGAAGTTAATTTGTATTCTAATGAAAATTTATATGGAACATTTTCAACAGCAAGTATACGTAAACATAGCGAAGGTTTAATTTATACTACTGTTGGAAAAGATACTTTGCCAAGTGGATATTTAGCGCTATCTAGTAATATAGGTAAAAATTTATCTTTCCCAACTAAGTTAGAAGCTACGGAACAAGATGAAAAATATGTAAAAGAGGCGCTAGGATCATATAAATTCTTAAACGGCGGTGTTAAAATAACTGAAATATATGCTGCAAGTATCGAAGAAGTTAGCGATAGGATAATATGTGTAACAGCTAAAAAAGCTAATCTTTTTGGTGTGTATAGTGCGGTTGTATATGTTACAAATAATAAAGCATACTTGGTCAAATATGCATATGTAAGAGATACGGATAATGCGGATAGCTGGCCGGTATATTCAGTAAAACACATAAGAGACTTAAATGGAGATAATAAACCAGAATTGATACTTGAAGAAGTAACAGGTAATTTTGTGAATTATACTGTACAAGAGTTAAGAGATAATCATACATTCTATCAAGTACTAAAGGTGTCAATAGGATTATAGTTATAAATATAACAAAGGAGAAAAAATGAAAAAAGGTATATCTTTAATAGTATTAGTAATAACAATAATTGTGATGATAATATTAGCAGCAACGGTTATAGTTTCACTTAATAATACAAGCATAATAGATAAAGCTAACCAAGCCGTTAATGATACTAATGCTCAACAAATACAAAATATGGCAATGGTAGCTTGGGCTGATGCATATATGGCAAAAAGAACAGATCCATCAATAAATATAGAAGACGAAGTTATTAAAGCGTTGGAAGATAAAAAAATAGATACTTCTAAATACGATATACAAATAACAGATCAGGGTGTTAATGTAAATGTACCAGCAAATACACTTGGAGCATTTGTAAAATCTGCTAAAGATTATGGTAAAACTGTAAATTATACTACTACTGTAAACGGAAAAGTAATAAGTGATTGGAAAGTGTTATATAAACAAGAAGTTGATGGTGAAGAGTATGTTTATTTAATAAAAAGTGAAGGATTGACAGCGGGAGCAGTACCAACAGTTGTAGCCAATCTTAGTACTACTAAAGTAGGTACGACAACTATTAAGGTTGGTGGTACAAACAAGGCTTTTTCAAGTGTTACATGGGTAAATTATACGGGTGGAGCGTGCAACATAAACACTAAACGTTGGAAAGCAGAATATAATAATGGAGATTATAGTGCGATAGCTGCTCCAAGAGAATTGCTGATGGAAGAATATTGGAGTGAATTTGCTAATACTGAATTGTATAAAGATGGATATGGTGAAACTTATATAGTTGGAGCCGTTGGAGCGCCGACAGCCGAAATGATAATTGCAAGTTGGAATGAAAAGCGCGAAGCAACAAAAGATTATGCTACATATGCGAATTCTTATGTATTAATAAGCGAGTCTGGCTATATACCATATATTGTAAGTACAAATACAAACGTAGTAGTTAATAAAACACAAAGTGTAGATTTGACATTTAATGATTCATTATATGTGTGGATGGAAGACGGAGCGGAATTATTAGCTACACCTTCAAATAGAACTGGTGTGTGGTATTTGTGGGATGGCAGATTGATGTGCTCCGGCGGAAGCGTAGCAACAATTAGACCTGTAGTATGTATCAAAGCAACAATACCAGCTTCAAAGGGAACAACAACTGATATAACTATATAAAATAACAAAGGAGTAAAAAGATGATGGATAATTATGCACAAACCATACTTGGTGATATATTACAAATTTTGTTGCTAGGATTAATTGTAGGATATATTATAGCAAAAATAATTGAAAGCAAAATAAAAGCAAATAGCATATCTAAATGTGATAAATATGAAGATGGTCTTAGATTGAGATGGACTAATAGTTATTTAAGAAATCTTTATGCTAAAAAATATAATACTGAAACCAAACCTTCAGAAACTGATATATTAAAGATGTTTGAAGATATGGGGGCTAAAATAACAATTTACGACAAAAATAATATTGTTATTCCGTGGACTTACATACAAAAATGGGAACATTTTATAGTAGATGATGATAATCTTCAAAACGGGTGGCTTATACTTAATATTGTAAATGAAGAAAATAAGATTAATATGTTTATAGGTTCGGATTATAAATTAGATCCGGTATATATGGCCCTTAATAAATATATACCAGAGAAAGAAGATGTTAATAAAACTACGGAAAAAAAGATAATAGAATTTCAATAAATGAATAAAAATATAAAAAACTATTTAAATTACAAAAATTATGTAGTATAATATAACTTGTAAGCGATGAAGGGACGAGTAAATTTGTAAAACGCAAAAGAGAGGAATAGTCGTGGCTGAAAGCTATTCTTGAAGGTTAACATTTTGAAGACTACCCCGGAGCTTGTGATGAAAGTCACCGTTAAGATTTACGACTTAAATCTATGAATTAAGTAAAATATAGGGTGGAACCGTGTAATATAAATTATTTGCACCCCTATAGGTAAAATGCCTATAGGAGTGCATTTTATTATGCTTAATTACTGTTAATTAAAGGAGGTAAAGAAGATTATGATTAAAATAATTAATAATGATGGAAGCATAAATGAAGTTGAATATGATGAATATATTCACGTTGCTAGACATACTGCATCACATGTTCTAGCAGAAGCAATTAAAAGAGTATATAAAGATGCAAAACTTGCAATTGGACCTTCAACTGACTCTGGGTTCTACTATGATTTCGATAACATAGAAATAACTAACGAAGGTTTAAGAAAAATTGAGAATATAATGAAAAATATTATATCTCAGAATGCAGAAATGAAAACTTATGTATTATCTAAAGAAGAAGCTTTAGAAAAAATGAAGGATGAACCATACAAGGTAGAACTTATTAATGAATTACCTGAAGATGAAAAAATATCTTTCTATGATAATGGCTCATTCGTAGATATGTGTAGAGGGCCTCACGTATTAAATCTAAAAGATATTGGAGCTGTTAAATTAATATCTGTAACTGGTGCATACTGGAGAGGTTCAGAAAAGAACAAGATGTTGACTAGAATATATGGAACTTGCTTTAAAACAGAAGCAGAAGTTGAAGAACATCTAGCTAAACTTGAAGATGCAAAAAATAGAGACCATAACAAACTAGGAAGAGAAATGGAATTCTTTACAACTGTAGATTCAATAGGTCAAGGATTACCAATATTACTTCCAAAGGGAGCTAAAGTAATTCAACTATTACAAAGATTTGTTGAAGATACAGAAGCTAGACACGGATGGCAATTAACTAAAACTCCGTTTATGGCTAAATCTGATCTATACAAAATTTCTGGTCACTGGGATCACTATAAAGATGGAATGTTTGTATTAGGTGATGAGGAAAAAGATAATGAAGTATTTGCTTTAAGACCAATGACTTGTCCTTTCCAATACCAAGTATTCTTAAATAGAGGAAGAAGTTATAGAGACCTTCCAATGCGTCTTAATGAAACTTCTACATTATTTAGAAACGAAGCATCAGGAGAAATGCATGGACTTATTCGTGTAAGACAATTCACTATATCTGAAGGTCACTTAATGTGTACTCCAGAACAACTAGAAGGTGAATTCAAACACTGTCTAGAACTAGCAAACTATATGTTAAAATGTCTAGGATTATATGAGGATGTATCATACAGATTCTCTAAATGGGATCCAGAAAACAAGGAAAAATATATAGGAACAGTTGAACAATGGGAAGAAGCTCAAGGAATAATGGCTAAAATACTAGATAACCTTGGAATTACATACAAAGAGGGAATCGGAGAAGCAGCATTCTATGGACCAAAACTAGACATTCAAATAAAGAATGTATTTGGTAAAGAAGATACTTTAATCACTATCCAAATTGACCAATTGTTATCTGAAAAATTTGGAATGGAATATGTAGATCGTGATGGCGCTAAGAAGCATCCATACATTATCCATAGAACTTCTATTGGATGCTACGAAAGAACTTTAGCATTACTTATAGAGAAATATGCAGGAGCGTTACCACTTTGGATTGCACCAACTCAAATTAAATTATTAACAATAGCAGATGCACATTTAGACTATGCTTATGAAGTAAAAAAACAACTTGAACTTGCTGGATTTAGAGTAGAAGTAGATAGCGCAAATGAAAAGATTGGCTACAAGATTAGAAATGCAAGATTAGAAAAAGTTCCATACTTTGCTGTTATTGGAGATAATGAAATGAATGAAAAAACTTTAGCTTTAACTGCTCGTGGTGGCGAAAAAGTTGGAGTGTTTGGAATCGATGAAATAATTACAAGAATGAATAACGAAATTGAAGAAATGACTAAATGGAGATAATATAACTCTACATGAGCAGTTAGCGTAAGCTAGCTGCTTTTGCGTTTACTTGACATAATATCGGTGTGGTGTTAAAATATATGAAGTAGTCCTGAAATCTATAAATAAATATTTAAGGAGAAAAGTTATGAAGCGGGAATATGGAGTAATACCAGTTACTCATTACAGGATCATAATAAATGGGCAAACACATTACTATACTAAGTATGAAGAAATTGGTGATGGTTATGCCAAGGTTATGAAAAACGACAAGTGGGGGTTGTTAGATTACAAGGGAAACAGAGTGTGTCCTTTGGCATATAAATCCCTTGGCGACTTAGTCCACGGCATGATGACTGTTTTTGACGGTTATCGTTATGGATATTTTTCAAAGGAAACAGGCACAGTATGGCCGTGCATATTTGAAAAAGCATTTCCATTTGAAGGAGATACTGCAAAAGTAATTTACGAAGGTAAAGAAAGAACGGTTAACAAGCAAGGAAAGTTTGTTGATTAAATAGGAGAAAAAAAATGCTCAAAAATAACAACTACTATTTAACACAAATTCGTTACAGACGAGCCGGAAAAATCATTGAGTACTTTCGTGTTGATGTAAATGGCAAAACCACATATTACACCAAATATGAAGAAATCGGTGATGGTTATGCCAAGGTAATGAAAAACGGCAAGTGGGGAATTTTAAGTCCCTATGGTAATGTATGGGGAAGAACAGAATTTTCAAAAATTGGAGATAGTTTTTCTGAGGATATGATCCGTGTATACCAAAATGATAAAGTTGGATATGCAGATAGAGAAACCGGAAGATTTATCGGATGCATTTTTGATTCTGCAGAAGACTTCAAAGATGGAACTGCCAAGGTCTACTACAAGGGAAATAAGCGGACTATCAATACGGTAGGTAAATTCATTGACTAATTAAAATTAAAAGCGTTAGATTAATTTCTAGCGCTTTTTGCTTTACATTATATTAAATATGTAATAGTATGAATATATGGAAAAGATAAAAGAAAATATAGAGATAAAAGAAAAAGAAAATAAAAATCTAAAGAAATTTTCAATAAGAAAATTATTGTTTATATGGGGATTCGTTGTTATTATGAGTCCTATTGTAGGGTGTGTTTTGCAACTGTTATTTTCAGTAGTTTGTTATACAGGTGCTTCGATTTGGAGCTTGTGGGATGCTGAAGTAAAACAAGATATGGAAAACGTAGAATGGAATATTTTTAACAAAGATGAAGGTAAGGTTGTAGAATCTAAAAAAGTATCTATGTATAAAGGTGTAATGGTATTTAGAATACCTGGAAACAGAGCAGGATCATTTTTGGGAATATTTTTAACAAAGTATCAAAGAAATGTAACGGCAAACAGTATAAGTACTGTACAACATGAGTATGGTCATAATATACAACAATTATTAGTTGGACCGATTAACTATTTGTTATATATAGGACTTCCTTCGTGGCAAGAGTGGAGCGAAAGAACATATTATGATAGACCTTGGGAAATAACTGCTGAATCATTTGGAGGAGTTAGAATAAGAAAGCATGCGCCAGATGCGTTGAAACGTGGAAATAATTATCTATTAACTACATTGTTTGGCCGGACCATTATCTTTCTTGTTTTTACCAGGTGAATATAATATATAATTTAGAAATTAATTAAGCAAAATATAACCTACCAGACATAATCTGGTAGGTTTATTTTATATATTATTATTTTTTTCTTCAATCTCAACTACGTTTTTAGAATATATTTTATAAGCACAAGATAGAAGAACGGTTTTTAATAGATATTGGTATTCATTAGTAGAAATAGTATCTATGTAATCCTTCTTGTTATATGCACAATCTAAGGCTTCTTCAAATAATGTGCAGAACTTGTTATATGATACTTGTATATCCGACTTAAGAGCCATTTTAAGCAGTTTTTTTATATCTTGCATAGAATATACTTGTTTAAGAACACAAATGGCAAATAACTTAGCTACTTGCGATTTAGAATATTGTTTCTTTACCGGTGCTTCTATAATTTCGTGCTTAACATAGTTGTTAATCATAGTCTTAGTTAAAAGTTCATTTTCCTCTTTAGCATCCGAACTAATAAATATGTATGGAGCAAGATGGTTGTTAATTAAAGTAACAACTTGCTCTAGGAACAAATCTATGTTAGGAAGTTCTTCCCATCTAGGAATATGAAATTTTGTTATATCTAGGTTATTTATATTTTTTACTTTTTCTTTTTCATCATTCATGATATAATTACCTCGTAAAATATAATAACATTTTTATATAATTAAGTCAAACACTTGATATAATATTTAATATGTGATAATCTAGTATAGCGAACTACATGGAGGTAAAATATGAAAAAAGTAGTAAATAAAGACGTAGTAGATTTTAAAGATATAAAAGGCGTTATATATAACTCTGCAAAGAAATTTGCTAATAATATAGCGTTTAGAATAAAAGAGAAAGTAGGAAAAGAAACAAGTTACAAAGATGTAACATATTCACAAATGTTAAATGATATAAACAACTTTGGAACTGGGCTATATAACAAAGGACTTAAAGGCAAAAGAGTAGCTATAATAGGTAAAAATAGATACGAATGGGCATTAACATATGTAACAAACTTACTAGGAGGAATTGTAGCAGTTCCTTTAGATAAAGAACTTCAATATAACGAACTTGAAAATTCATTAATAAGAAGTAAAGCAGAATGTATAGTATTTGATCCTAAGTTAATGGATTCAATATTAGAAATAAAGAAAAATGGAAAAACAGAACTAAAACATTTTATCTGTATGGATAAAAACGATCAAGGAATTGAAACAGTAGAAGAAGTATTAAATACTGGTAAAGTAATATTAGAGAAGGGTAATACAGAATACGTAGATGCAGATCCTAATGAAAATGAAATGGGTATATTATTATTTACATCTGGAACAACATCACAGTCTAAAGCTGTTATGCTAACTTCTAGAAATATAGCATCAAATATATATGCAATGCTATGTGTAGAAGATATAAGACCAACAGATACAAATATAGCATTCTTACCATTCCACCATATATTTGGTTCAACTTGTATGTTGGTTATGCTAGCTTGTGGAGTTAAAACAGTATTCCCAGATGGATTAAAATATATTAAACAAAATCTAAAAGAATACAAAGTAACAGTATTCGTAGGTGTACCTGCGCTTGTAGAAGCAATGTATAAAGCACTTACAAAAGAAGTAGAAAAACAAGGAAAAACAAAATTAATAAAAGTAGCAACAAAAGTAAGTGATGCGCTTCTAAAATGCAAAATAGACGTACGTAGAAAATTATTCAAACAAGTAATTGACGGTCTAGGTGGCGAACTTAGAATGATAATTGAAGGTGGAGCTGCAGCAGATCCAGTTATATCTAAAGCATTCAATAGTTTAGGTGTAATGGTGCTTCAAGGATATGGACTAACAGAAACAGCACCAGTTATAGTTGCAGAAAATCCTAACGAAAGAAGATTAGGTTCTGTTGGTAAACCAATGTTAAATGATACAGTAGAAGTAGTAAACCAAGATGCAAACGGCGTTGGAGATATAAGAGTAAAAGGACCAAATGTAATGCTTGGATACTATGAAATGCCAGAGCAAACAGAAGAAGTATTAAGAGATGGATATTTCTATACAGGAGATCTTGGATACTTTGATAAAGATGGCTACCTATTTATAACAGGACGTAGCAAGAATATGATAGTTCTTAAAAATGGTAAGAAAGTATTCCCAGAAGAATTAGAATTATTAGTAAATAGATTAGAGTTAGTTGAAGAATCTATGGTATTTGGTCTACCAGATGATGAAGATAAAAACGATATAAAATTATCTGTAAAAGTTGTATACAGCGAAGATACAGTAAAAGAAAAACGTGGAGATATTTCTGAACAAGAAGTATACGACATTATTTGGGAACAAATAAAAGAATTAAATAAAACATTCCCTAACTATAAGCATATTAAAAACTTAATACTTTCTAAAGATGAATTAATCAAAAATTCAAGCAAGAAAGTAAAAAGATTTGAAGAAATGAAACTTATATTAGGAGAAAACAAATAATATTGAATAAAAAATAAATATATGATATATATTCTATGAGGTAACAGTATGGAAGAAAATACAAAAGGCCTAAAAGGAATATATATCATTATTTTTTTAATGGGGCTAGTATTAATAGGATTATTAGCAATTATTGCTATGCAATATATAAATGATGGTAAGTTTACAAGTGTACCACATCCTATACAAACAAGGACGTCGGGAAGTATAATAAAAAGCTTTAACGGAGTAAATGTAGGATTAAACAAGGTAGCAAACTACAAAGTAGAAGGAAGAGTGGTAGATACATATGACTACTTACCAGATGAAAAAGGAATATATGATATAGACTCAATGTTAAATGCGGTGTCGCATAGAGACATAGGACTAAGTTGGGGCTTTCTTGCAGAAGGAACAAATCACAGAAAGGTAATATGGAATTCTATAGGAAATAGACACTTAGAATTTACAGCAGGTACAGACTTTCTAAACGAACATGGCGGTATGGAAGAAGTAACTAAATATTGGTCTAACAACCACTTAATAGCAAGCACAGATAATATATATGAAGATATAAATAAAATAAAAGTTGGAGATTATATAGTTATAGAAGGCCAACTTATAAATCTTATGTGTGAACTTACATCAAATACATTTATTAAGTATAACACAAGTACAGTAAGAACAGACAAAGGAACTGGTGCATGTGAAGTAATATATGTAACAAAAGTAGAATGGAAATAGAATAGGTATATAGACAAAAAATAAAATATGTAATAATATAGATGCATAAAGAAGGAGAAAAAATGAAAAGAAAACAAGGTGTATCTTTAATAGTATTAAGTATAACAATTCTTGTAATGGCAATACTTGCAGCAACAGCAATAATTGCATTAGAAGATAGCGGAATAATAGGTCGTTCTAAAAATACGGTAAAACTGCAAAGTTATAATCAGGAATATACAAGATTAAATGTAATTAAGAATGGAATCCTTACAGATAATCTAGGCATAATAACTCTAGAACAATATATAATTGAATTAAAAAACAGAGGAATAATAGAAGAAAATGTAATTGAAAATGCAGATGGTAGTAGAACGGTTAAGACTATAACTGGATTTGAGGTTATTATAGCACAATCTGGCGAATCCGATTTAAATATAAGTATAGATGGTTATAATCAATCTAACAATAATTCCGGTGAAAATAATGGTAGTAACGATGATGATGGTAACGTTGAAAATAATACTACTCCAGAACCACCGCCAGCAAACGCAATGACATTTACCATAGATGAAACTACATATTATGCTGAAGAAGGAATGACTTGGGGCGAATGGGTAGACAGTAGATACAATACAATAGGAGCTTATTACGGAGATGAGGAATATGGAGATAATACATTCTCGATAAATGTAGGAGAAAAAGTATATATATCTGAAGCTTGGGGCGAAAGGCCATACATATATATTTCTAATAATAAAAATTATGTTAGTGGAGATATACGAACGAGCACTCTTATAGAAAAAGATGCAACATATTACGCGTACGATAGTCGTGAGGAATGGACAAGTTCGGATTTTCTGAGTTTCTTTATTGTTGACGGACATTATATAGCGTTTAAGCCATTAAGCCCAAATTATTATAAATCAGAACCATATGGTACTATATCATGGATTGAACACCTAGCGGAGGGTTATGTTTGGCCGCTAATTCCAGTGCCAGACATGGAATTTATGCCAGCTAATTCTGATTTAGAGCCTAGTTGGGGCAGTGATACAGAAACATGGTTGACTTCTATATTATGGCAACCGTATAATTGGTATGGTTATGAGTACGCTTTAGATATAACTGAACCGGAGGAAACGGTTAAAGAAATGAAAATTAAATTACAAGAGCTTAAAGACGAAGATTTCATAGTAGGCGTATATGATTTGGACACCGGAGACATATATCCATATTACTTATGTTACTCAGATGGCACTCGTGTAAAATATGGGGATGATATAATGGAATTCCATTTAGGTGAATACACTTTAATAGCAAAATAAAATGATTTTAACAAGGGTAGATTTATTCTGCCTTTGTTTCTTTTTATACATTATTTGGTAAAATTTCACATATTTATGTTTTTGTATTTCTTTTTTTGTCGTAATATGGTATAATGAATTTGTTGGAGGTAAATTAATGAAGACAGCATTAGTTACACTTGGGTGTAGTAAAAACGAAGTAGATAGTGAGATGATACTTGGCTATCTTGGAAGAGTTGGTTTTGAGCTTACTCAAGATTTATTAGAAGCAGAATGTATTGTAGTAAATACATGTGGATTTATTAAGTCTGCTAAAGAAGAAGCAATAAGCGTTATTCTAGATATGGCAGAATACAAAAAGATAGGAAATCTTAAACATTTAATCGTAGTAGGATGTTTAGCAAAAAGATATAAACAGGATATAATAAGAGAATTCAAAGAAGTAGATTTAGTCATCGGCGTAGATGAATATGATAATCTTAACAACATTTTTTCAGAATATTTCAAATTAAACAAATCTAAAAATGGATTAGACTTTAATAATAGAATTGTTTCAACAACATTCCCAACAGCATATATAAGAATATCAGATGGATGTAATAATAATTGCCATTATTGTGCTATTCCGCTTATTAGAGGACATTTAAAGTCTAGAAAGATTGAAGATATAGTAGTTGAAGCATGTGGCTTAGTAGATAAAGGTATACGAGAACTTGTTGTTATAGCTCAAGATACTACTTCTTATGGTATAGATATATATGGCAAACCGATGTTATTTAAGTTAATTCAGGAGTTATCTAAATTAGAAGATTTAAAATGGATAAGAGTGCTATATATGTATCCTGGAAAGATAACAGATGAACTTATAGAAGAATTTAAGACAAATCCTAAACTCCTAAGATATTTCGACATACCTTTACAACACATTTCAGATAATATGTTAAAGGCGATGAATCGTCATACAAACAAAAAAGAAGTTTATGAGTTAGTAGCTAAAATAAGAAAAGAGTTGCCGGATGCTGTTTTAAGAACAACATTGATGGTAGGTTACCAAGGCGAAACAGAACAAGACTTCGAAGAATTGTTACAATGTGTAAGAGACTTCAAGTTTGAAAGATTGGGTGCTTTTACATTCTCTAAAGAAGATGATACTAAAGCTTGGGATATGCCAGGTGATGTCCCTGAAAAAGTAAAGAAACAAAGATTTAAACTTCTTATGGAAGAACAACAAAAAGTTGTAGCAGAATATATGAAATCTAATATAGGTAGAAAAGTAGAAGTGCTTGTATTAGATGTAGATGATGAAGAAAAGTATTTTGTTTGTCGTTCGTATATGGATGCGCCCGATGTTGATCCTAAAATGCTAATTAAGATTAACAAAGAAAGTATTTCTAGAGTAGTTGTTGGAGAATGGACTACAGTAGAAATTACAGGTGTTAAGAAATACGATTATGTATGCAAAGTAGTGAAAGGAGAATAAGATGTATAGCAAAGACGATTTAAAAGCAAGTACGCTTACAGAATTAAGAGAAATTGCAGAGAAAATAAAACTAGATGGATATGAAAGATTAAAGAAGGAATATCTTATAGAAGAAATAGCTAATAAATTAGAAGAGAAAAAAGAACTTGAAGTTAAAAACGATATGCAAATAGAAAATCCAGAAACAGACTTTATAACTGAAGGTATACTTGAAGTATTAAATGATGGATATGGTTTCTTAAGAAGCGATAATCTTTTATCTGGTAATAGAGATGTATATGTTTCTCAAGTTCAAATTAGAAGATTTAATTTATCTACAGGAGATAAGTTAAGAGGTATTGCTAGATTTACAACAGAACCTGCAAATAAATTTCCTTCTATGATATTTGTAGAAAGTATAAATGGAGATAGAATAGATGTTGCATTAAAAAGAAAAAGCTTTGATGCGTTAATACCAATTTATCCAAATGAGAAGTTAAAGCTTGAAACCGAATCTGGAAGCGCTACAATGCGTATTTTAGACATTTTAGCACCAATAGGTAAAGGAAGCCGTGGTATGATTGTTGCGCCTCCTAAAGCGGGTAAAACAACAATACTTAAACAAATAGCAACAAGTATTAGAAAGAATAATCCTGAAGTTACACTTCTTGTATTACTTATAGATGAAAGACCAGAAGAAGTAACAGATATAGAACGTTCTATTGATGCAGAAGTTATTTCATCAACATTTGATGAATCACCAGAACATCATATAAGAGTTGCTAAAATGGTTCTAGAAAGAGCTAAAAGACTTGTAGAACATAATAAAGAGGTTGTAATATTACTAGATAGTATTACAAGACTTGCAAGAGCAAACAACTTAACAGTTGAACCATCTGGTAGAACATTATCTGGTGGTATAGATCCAGCTTGTTTACATTTTCCTAAGAAGTTCTTTGGTGCTGCAAGAAACATAGAAAAAGGTGGAAGCTTAACTATACTTGGTACAGCGTTAATAGAAACAGGAAGTAGAATGGATGATATTATATTTGAAGAATTTAAAGGTACAGGAAACATGGAAATACACTTAGACAGAAAATTAAGTGAAAGAAGAATATTCCCTGCAGTAGATATAATTAAATCTTCAAGTAGAAGAGAAGAATTACTTCTATCTAGTGAAGAAATTGAAGCTAGCACAATTATACGTAAGTTAATAGGTAACCAGGCTGCAAATAGCACACAAGCGATTGAAACTGTTGAAAAGATATTTAACATGTTTGCTAAAACAACTACAAATAAAGAGTTTATGACATTACTTAAATCTCAAGTGGTTAAGAAAAACAAAGAGGATAAATAATTAAGAATATATTATGATATTAAAGAGGGGTTAAAACCCTCTTTAATTAGTTACATCTTAAAATCTTTCAATATATATATTGAAAATATGTTAATTATGTAATAGTATAAATATGTACGTAAAAAGGAGAAAACAAAAGATGAAAAAAGGAATATCTTTAATAGTATTGGTAATAACA
>JAZTYX010000032.1:0-11109 GCA_045637095.1 Clostridia bacterium
TAAATACTTTGTATGTAATAGCTAAAAAAGATTTAGAATATAACTATGTAAAGAGCGTGTTTAAGTTAAAAACGTTAGCGCTTTTAGGATATAGCCCAAGTATAACTAGATGTAGCAATTGTAATTCAAGTATGATAGAAAAAGAAGATAAAGGATACTACTATTCGTTTAATACAAATAGTGTATTATGTGGAAGTTGTTATACTAAATTATCTAAAGAAAATGAAGAAAAATTAAAAGGTGGTTGGTATATAAAACTAGGTCAGGCGACTTTTTATGCAATATACTATATTTTAGCAAGCGATTCTAAAAAGGTATATTCATTCAAAATAGATAAGAAAGCAGAAAAAGAATTAGAAAAAGTAGCGGATAGACTTTATACAGAACAATTAAGTTTTTAGTAATAAAATTAAATAATGATTAAGTGTATACAATAATGTATGCACTTTTTATTTGACATAAAACAACACAGGTGGTATAATTTTAGTCTATGCAAATAATAAATAAAGATATAATTAAATTTATGGAGGGAGTTATGCACGAAGTATACGAAATCAAGCAAAACAACACAGACTACAAAGCATCTTTAATCTTATCTATCGTAATGTTTGTCGTTGGTTGCGGCTTGCTGATGTGCAGTGGGTGGAAAGAAATATTCTATGGGATTTTCTTTGTGCTAGGTAGCATTATTTTAGCAGTTGTTGCGATTAAACGGAAAAAGACTTTTGAGAGAATTCTTAAAAGTTACTTGCACAAGAGGTTAAAAGAGTATTTTAAGAGCAAGAATTCATTATTAAGATTTGTTTTGGAAAGAAAAAAGAAGATAGCAGTAAGTTATTGTATCTATATAAACGGGTATGTAGATAAGCAAGATTTTGAAATGTTTATGACTAAGTTCAAGGAAGAAACCGGAGTTAAGATGGAGCATAGACTTCTTAGAAAACCGGCAAGTAGCATAAACTAGAAGGAAGGAGTTAAAACTCCTTCTTTTCTTTTGTAACACGACGTGCGACTTGATAAAATTGACATAATACTATAAAAATGGTATAATTAAAATGTTGATGAAAGTCACATAGAAAATAATTTTATTATGGAGGTCTACTATGAATTTGGTAGAAAAAATTAAGCAGGAAGCCGGAGCACGGACTATCTCTTTAGTAATGGGTGTTGTAACTATTGCACTTGCATTTCTTTGTATGGGTGGTGAAGGAATTATTCCTAAACTCTTTGCACTTCTTTTCTTTGCTGCATATGTCTTTTTTGTGATTATTGCTGTAAGTAAAAAGAAAGATCTTGAAAAAGATCTTATGGACTACATTAAGGCAAAGCTTGATGAAAAGTTACTAGAGGTTTCTAGCACAGAAGGTCTTATTCTTCACAGAGAGAAAGGATACAAAATTCAGTACACTATTTATGCAAATAAAGTTGTTACAAAGAAAGATGTCATAGAGATAATGAAAAACTGCGAAAAAGAGTTACAGATGGAAATTAAATATACCGTATATGATATGGCTTAAATTCATCTTAAAAGCACAGGTTAATACCCTGTGCTTTGCTCGTTTTTAAAATGTATTTTTATATAGTTTTTAGAAGTGTAAAAAATAATTAAAATATGGTAAAATAAATGGCCGCAAATGTTTGCAAATTCTAGTCTTTTGTTATATAATATAGCAGATATTATGGAGTAATATGGAGGAGATAAAATGAAAATTACGCATGAAGAAGTAAAACACATTGCAAAGCTTGCAAAACTAAGCCTTAGCGAGGAAGAAGTGGAAAAGTACGCTAAAGATTTAGGGGATATTGCGGGATTTGTGGAAAAATTAAACGAAGTAGACGTAACAGGAGTAAATCCTACTGCACACGCCGTAGATAAATATAATGTATTTAGACAGGATGAACTTAAAGATTCATATAACAGAGAAGCTATACTTAAAAACGCACCAAGCAAAGAAGCTGGCTGCATAAGTGTACCTAAGGTTGTAGAATAATAGGAGGATACTATGTACGAGAAATTAACTATACACGAATTAAGAGATAAAATTAAGAATAAAGAAGTAACAATAAAAGCTGTACTTGATGATGTATTTTCAAGAATTGAAGCTTTAGAACCTAAAGTTGAAGCTTTTGTTACATTAAATAAAGAATATGCATATGCTAAAGCAGAAGAATTACAAGCAAGACTAGATAATGGCGAAGACATTGGTATACTTGGTGGTGTGCCAGTAGCTATAAAAGATAATATGTGTATGAAAGATACATTAACTACTTGTTCTTCTAAAATGCTATCTAATTTTGTTAGTCCATATGATTCAACAGTGGTAAAAAAATTAGAAGAAGCAGGAGCAATAATTGTTGGTAAAACAAATATGGATGAATTTGCTATGGGATCTTCTACAGCAACTTCAGCTCATAAGAAAACAACAAACCCTTGGGACATAGAAAGAGTTCCTGGTGGTTCATCAGGTGGTAGTGCTGCATGTGTTACAGCAGATATGGCTATTGCGTCACTTGGTTCAGATACAGGTGGATCAATTCGTCAACCAGCATCATACTGCTCAGTAGTAGGTCTTAAACCAACTTATGGTTTAGTATCTAGATTTGGACTTATTGCATTTGCATCATCATTAGACCAAATAGGTCCATTTACTAAAGATGTTAGAGATTCAGCTATAATGCTTAATGCTATAGCAGGTCACGATAAGATGGATACAACATCTGTAGAAATAGATGTACCAGATTATGAAGCAGCTTTAGATGGTAATGTTAAAGGATTAAAAGTAGGTATACCTACAGAATTTATAAAAGACGGATTAAATCCAGAAGTTAAAGAAGCTTTTGATAAAGCTATAGAAAAATTAAAAGAATTAGGAGCAGAAATAAAAGAAATATCTTTAGATTATGCTAAGTATGCATTACCTGTATACTATATCATAGCGCCAGCAGAGGCATCTTCAAACCTTGCTAGATATGATGGTATTAAATATGGTTATAGAACATCAGACTTTGAAAATCTTGAAGATATATATGCTAACTCTAGAACTGAAGGTTTTGGAGATGAAGTAAAGAGAAGAATAATGCTTGGAACTTATGTATTATCTTCTGGATACTACGATGCATATTACAAACGTGCTGGTCAAGTTAGAACATTAATTAAACAAGACTTTGATAAAGCCTTCGCAGATGTTGATGTTATAGCACTTCCAACAGCTCCAAATACAACATTTAAATTTGGTGAAAAATCTAACAACCCAGTTGAAATGTACTTAGAAGATATATTCACAGTTCCAGTAAACATAGCTGGTCTTCCTGGTATATCTGTGCCGTGTGGTTTTGATTCTAAGAACCTACCGATAGGTTTACAATTCATCGGTAAAGTGTTTGATGAACAAACACTATTAAAGGTGTCTTATGCTTATGAACAAAACACAGAGCATCATAAAGCTAGACCAAATATATAATAGAATATAGGAGTAAATATGTTACAATCAAAATTAATAGGAGATACAAAGAAAGAATGGCCTAACGAAGCAACCCTAAAAAGTCATGGGATGCTTCTTAAAGGCGGATATATAAAACAAATGGCAAGTGGAATATTTACACTAATGCCACTTGGAAAAAGAGTATCAGCTAAAATAGAAAATATAATAAGAGAAGAAATGAATAGAATAGATGCCGAAGAAGTTTTAATGCCACTTGTTGCAACTAAAAAACTTTGGGATGGCGCAGGACGTTATGATGCTATAGGTTCAGAACTTCTACGTTTCAAAGATAGAACTGGAGCAGAAATGGTTCTTTCTATGACACACGAAGAAGCGGCTGTATTTAGCGTATTAAACGAAGCAGCATCATATACTAAATATCCTTTCTCAATATATCAAATACAAACTAAATTTAGAGATGAAGCAAGAAGTAGAGGTGGACTAATTCGTGTAAGAGAGTTCACAATGAAAGATGCATATTCTTTCCATACTTCAGAAGAATCATTAAATGAAGTTTATGATAAATACTATGACGCATATAACAAGATATTTGCGCGCGTTGGTATTCCAGAAGTTATTGCTGTTGCATCAGATACAGGAATGATGGGTGGAAGCGGCGCTCACGAATACATGTTATTATGTGATGCTGGTGAAGATAAAATAGTTACATGTGATTCTTGTGACTATAGCGCAAACATGGATGTTGCTAAAGCAAAAGAAACAACACCTGCTACAACTGAAATGAAAGAACTTGCAGAAGTTCACACACCAGATACAAAAACAATAGAAGACTTAACTAACTTCTTAAATATACCTGCTACAAATCTTGCAAAAGCAGTTGTATATTACAGAATAGATACAGAAGAAGTAGTTGTTGTATTTATTCGTGCGGATAAAGAAGTAAACGAAACTAAGTTAAGAAACATTCTTAAAGTAGATGATGAACATCTAGTTCCAAAGGCTGAAGAAGATGATGGAATATGTTATGGATTTATTGGACCAGTAGGATTTACATCAAACATAAAAACTACATTTGTTTACGATAAATCTTTAGAAAACGAAGCATCTTTAGTAGCTGGAGCTAACAAGAAAGATTACCACTTAACAGGTGTAAACTTTAAGAGAGATGTTAAAGTAGAAGAATTCGTAGATGTTGCAAAAGTAAGTGCAAACGATACTTGTGTTAAATGTGGTAAACCAACACTTAAAATATCTAATGGTATAGAAGTTGGTAATATATTTAAACTTGGTGCAAAATATACTTCTGCAATGGGTATGACATACTTAGATGAAAATGGAAAATCTCAAACTCCAATAATGGGATGTTACGGAATAGGTGTAGGAAGACTTATGGCTTCTGTTCTTGAAGCTAAAGCAGATGAAAAGAAAGTTAACTGGCCAGCAGCAATCGCTCCATTTAACATTCACATTTGTCCATTAGATTACACTAAGAACGAACAAGTTAAAGTTACTACAGATGAGCTATACGCTAAATTAGAAGGCTTAGGCTATGAAGTGCTATTAGATGATAGAGCAAAGAGTGCAGGTGTTAAATTTGCGGATTCTGACCTTATAGGAGCACCAATAAGAATAGTAGTAAGTGGAAGAAACTTAGAAAATTCTAAATATGAAGTTAAGTGCTTAGGTGATGAAGAAGCAACTCTTGTAGATATGGATAAAATATATGAATATGTAGAAAACAAAATGAAGGGATGGGAAGTATAATGAGAGAAGATTATGAAGTTATAATAGGACTTGAAGTACACGCAGAACTTGCAACAAAAACAAAAATATACTGTTCTTGTTCAACAGAGTTTGGTTCTGATCCAAATACTCACTGCTGTCCAATATGTACTGGTATGCCAGGAGTACTTCCTGTGCTTAATGAAAAAGTTGTGGAATATGCAGTAAAAATGGGACTTGCAACAAATTGTAAAATAGCAAGATTTTCTAAACAAGATAGAAAGAATTACTTCTATCCAGACTTACCAAAAGCATATCAAACATCACAATATGATTTACCATTGTGCTATGAAGGACATGTAGACTTTAAAGTAAACGGCGAACCTAAAACAGTTGGTATTACAAGAATACACATAGAAGAAGATGCTGGTAAATTAATACACGATCCATATACAGGAGATACATTAGTAGACCTAAATCGTTGTGGTGTACCACTAATTGAAATAGTTTCTGAACCAGACATTCGTTCTAAAGATGAAGCTATAGAATATATGCAAACATTAAAATCTATACTAGAATATCTAGAAATCTGTGATTGTAAAATGCAAGAAGGATCTTTAAGATGTGACGTTAACCTATCTGTAAGAAAGAAAGGTGAAACTAAGTTCGGTACAAGAACTGAAACTAAGAACCTTAACTCATTTAAAGCAATTGGTAGAGCTATAGAATTCGAAATAGATAGACAAATAAAAGAACTTGAAAATGGTGGAACTATCTATCAAGAAACAAGAAGATGGGATGACGATAAGGGTATCGGTTATGCAATGAGAACTAAAGAAGATGCTCATGATTACAGATACTTCCCAGAACCAGACCTAGCTCCAATAGTTCTTTCAGATGAATATGTAAATGGCATACAAGCTGGTCTTCCAGAAATGCCAAACGTAAGACGTGAAAGATACATAACAGAATTAGGACTTCCAGAATACGATGCAACTCAAATAACAAACTCTAAGAAAATGGCAGAGTTTTTCGATAAAGCAGTAGAAAAATGCGGAAATGCTAAACTTGTTTCTAACTGGTTAATGAGTGATGTTTCAAGAAAACTAAACGAAGCCGAAATGGAAATAGATAACATTAAATTTACAGCTGAAGATTTAGGAGACCTTATTACATTAATAGAAAAAGGAACAATATCTTCTGCAATAGCTAAAAAAGTATTTGAGACTATGTTTGAAACGGGAGATGCACCAGCTAAGATAGTTGAAGCACAAGGTTTAGTTCAAATAACAGATGAATCTGCAATTAGAGATTTAGTAATTTCAGTAATAAATGAAAATGAACAATCTGTACAAGACTTTATAAACGGTAAAGATAAAGCGGTTGGATTCATAGTTGGACAAACAATGAAAGCTTCTAAAGGCAAAGCAAATCCAGGAATAGTTAACAAGCTAATAATGGAAGAATTAAATAAAAGAAAAAATGGATAAGAATAAATACACAGAGTGATGCTCTGTGTATTTTTATTGCAAAATAGCCTAAACTGTGTTACAATTGTTTACGTAAAACCATTTTATATCACTAACATAATTGTAAAGGAGAAAGATAGCATGAAAATGAGTTACGAAACAAAAGAAAAAATGGCAAATCAGCGGAAGGGAAGAGTAAAAGCATATTTTAATGCTTACGGCATTGGCTCTAAGGTTTATCTTATGACTGAATGCAGCGCAAGAAATCCGGAATGGGCATATGTCTTGCAGTACCATGAATACGAAGGAGAATATTACTATGTGCTTGGAAATGCACAAGGTGGAATTTTCCTTGGCAAGGTTGTATATGACGGTTGCGCTGGTGTAATTAAGCTTACTAAGACAAGTAAGAAATACCAAAAGAACAAGACCGTTTTTGATGGCTGGATCAGAGAGGTGAAAAACAAACGCGCAAGAGATATCAGGGATTTTTATGAAAGCCATCTTCAAACATATCATGTGAAGAAGACTTCTTTTGTAAACCCTAATGAATATGTAGCGCTTGTTGATGAAAAGGGTAAAAAAGATCTCTTAAGGCTTATTCTTAAGAAGGAATTTGACGGTAAGTACTATTTCGTTTTGGAACGCTCCAAGAACGATTTCGTCGTTACCAAACTTGTATGGGCAGACGGATATATTCGAGCGGCATTGCTTTCTGAAAAGGAGCTTGCAGAGCATAAAGACGAATTTAATATCTGGCTTTATGAAGCAAAGAAAAAAGGAGAAAAGAAAGATATTTATGGTTAAGAATAAACGGATGACTATAGCTAGAATGCGGGCTATGGAAAGAAGAAAAAGAGAAATTGCAACATACTACAGCGTATGGCATGTAGGTACGGAATTAACTATTGCTTTGGATAAGGAAAGAAAAGATTACTCCAGGTTTGTTATTGTTGCTAAGAATCAATTAGGAGAGTCATATTATTTTCTCCTCCTTAGTAGGTATAACAGAATCTATTTAACTAAGGTTGTACACCTTGGTACAAAAGCCACTCTTTCTAAGATTGTTAAAACTTCTGAAGAGTACTTGAAAGATAAGGAAACTTTTGATGCATGGATAGCTAAGGCTAGAGAAGAAATTGAACTAGAGAAGAAAGAATACTTTGAATCAGAGTATAAGAAACATGAGCCGATAGCTGTAAGACCTTTGGTATATAAAGATGATGGTGTAACTCTGTATAAATTTATGGATAAACATAAGTTTAACGGAGAATATTACTTTGTTGTGCGTACTCAAAATCACGAATATACCATAACCAAGGTGGCATACTATGCATTTGCAAAGCTTATTCTTCTTGATGAAAAAGAGCTTGAAAGAAACAAAGAGCGTTTTGATTCTTGGATTAGAGAAGCAAAGAGAAAACCTAAGAAGTAACTTAAACAAAGCGGGAGAAATCCCGCTTTGTTTTGCAATTAAGCATTTGAAAAAAACAATATATATGGTATAATAGTTAAGAACAATATAGCAGTAAAGATATAACAATATCTTTAAATTTAATGCACAAGGGGTATAGCATGAAATTTTTAACTAACGACGAGAAGCAAAGAATAGCACGGTCGGGAAGAGTAATTCAATCGTACACGGAAAGAAACTACGAAGGAAATCCTAAAAAGTCTTACCAAGTAAAAGTGGTAAACTATGATTTCAAACTCTATTGGGTTGAAACAATAAGGGAAGAAGGAAAAGAAGCCATAGTAGTTGATGTGTATGCGTTAGATTAATTTTATAAAAGCGGGATTTTTATCCCGCTTTTTCGTTGCAAAAAATAAATAAAAAATTAATATTTTTTCTAAAAAAGCTCTTGCTAAATTCTAAAAATGTGGTAAAATATATTTGTATTAAATAGTAATCGTTACTATTTAGGAGGTAATCTTGAGAAGTTCTAAACAAAGAGATTTGGTTTGTGAAATAGTTAATTTAAGCTGTTCACATCCAACTGCTGAAGAAATTTATGAAATTTCCAGGCAGCAAATTCCAAATATTTCTCTAGGTACTGTTTATCGTAATCTTAATACATTAGTTATTGAGAAACTAATAAGAAAGATTAAAGTTGATGAGACACATTATAGATATGATCACAACAAAGATAAACATGCTCACTTTATATGTACTAAATGTAGTAATATAATTGACCTACCAGAGAATATGTTAAAAGTAGTGGAAGAATTCGATGGAAATAAAGTGACGGATATAGATTTATCGCTCACTGGAATTTGTAAGGATTGCTTAAATTAAGGAGGATATTAAAATGGATTTAAAAGGATCAAAAACAGAGGCTAATTTAATGGCAGCATTTGCTGGTGAGTCTCAAGCAAGAAACAAGTACACATACTATGCTTCAAAAGCTAAAAAAGAAGGTTATGAACAAATAGCAGCTATATTTACTGAAACTGCTGAAAACGAAAAAGAACATGCTAAAATGTGGTTCAAGTTATTACATGATGGTTCAGTGCCAGATACAATGACTAACTTAAAAGATGCAGCTGCTGGTGAAAACTATGAATGGACAGATATGTATGCTTCATTTGCTGAAACTGCAAGAGAAGAAGGTTTCACAAGAATTGCTTATCTTTTTGAAGCTGTTGGTAAAATAGAAAAGGAACACGAAGAAAGATATAGAAAACTAGTACAAAATATTGAAGAAGGAAAAGTATTTGAATACGGAGATATTAAAGTTTGGAAATGTAGAAATTGTGGACACATCCACGTAGCATTAAAAGCTCCAGAAGTATGTCCAGTATGCGATCATCCAAAAGCATATTTTGAACTAAAAGCAGAAAATTATTAATAATGTAGAACACGCCTTATGGCGTGTTCTTTATTGACAAAAAAACATATAATATAGTAGAATATACGTGTAAATTAACATAAAAGGAGAAATTTAATGAGAAATACAACATATGTTTTTGGTCATAGAAGACCAGATACAGATTCGGTAGCGGCATCAATAGCATTATCTTATCTAAAGAACACAAGAGGGCATAATACAACACCAGTGATACTAGATCATTTAAATAAAGAAACAGAGTTTGTATTAGATTATTTTAATATAAAAGAACCAGAATTCTTAAATGACGTTAAGTTAAGAATAGAAGATATAGATTACTATAAAGATTGTTTTGTAGAAGATACAGATAGTATAAAAAAAGCATACGAAGAGATAATTAAACAAAGTATAACAGGTATACCTATTGTAAATAAGAGACAACAATTACTGGGGCTTATTACAATGAAAATGATAGCACATGAGCTTATATCTGGAGACTTCACAAACCTTACAACATCTTACGACAACTTGCTTGAAACACTAGAAGGTAAAGAAATTCTAAGATTTGATGATGAAATACACGGTGAAATTTATGCAGCAGCATTTAGAAGTACAACTATACTAAATTCTGTTGAACTAAATAACAACCATATAGTTATAGTTGGAGACAGACATAGCGTTATAGAATATGCGATAGAAAATAAAGTTAAATTGCTAATAATAGTTGGTGGAAGAGAAGTAAAAACAAAACATTTAGAAATGGCTAAGAAAAACAAAGTAAATATTATTAGTACAAATTTAGATACATTCCACACAACAAAGATGATAGGTCTAAGTAGCTATGTTAAAAATCTTTTAACTAGAGCAAGAATTGAAAGAATAAAAGATACAGATTATTTAGATACATTTATGGAATTAAGTAGTAAACAACGATATAACAACTATCCAGTTGTAAACTCTAAAAATAAATGTTTAGGTTTAATAAGGGTAACAGATATTAAACAAATAAACAGAAAGAAAGTTATTCTTGTAGATCATAATGAGTTAGATCAAAGTGCTATAGGACTTAAGGAAGCAGAAATAGTAGAAATAGTAGATCACCATAAGATAGGAGATTTAAGTACAAATGTACCTATTAACTTTAGAAATATGAATGTTGGTAGTACAAGTACAATTATATATAATATGTATTTGGAAACAGGTACTGAAATACCAATGGATATGGCCGGGTTAATGTTATCTGGAATTATATCAGATACACTTAAGTTTACATCGCCAACTACTACAGAAAGAGATAGAGTTGCAGCTATAGATCTTGCGAGAATAGCAGAATTAGATATAGATACATATGCAACTAGAATGTTCAAAGAAGGAACAAAATTAGATGGTAAAACTGTAGAAGAAGTAATAACAGCGGATATGAAGATATTCCCAATAGAGAAAGAAAAAGTTGCGGTATCTCAAGTGCTTACATTAAACTCTGAAGAAATACTAGATAAGAAGGATGAGTATATAGCAGCATTTGAAGAAATACTTAAAGATAGAAGATATTCTATGGGAATAATGTGTTTAACAGATATAATTGCAAACGGTTCATATATATTATATGATTCATACAATGAAGAAAGAATAAAAGAAGCATTAGGC
>JAZTYX010000033.1:0-24486 GCA_045637095.1 Clostridia bacterium
GTAGAAAAAGATGCTGTATATATGGGTAAAGTTACAAAACTTATGCCTGCATTTGCAATAGTTGAAGTATTACCGGGTAAAGAGGGATTACTTCACATATCTCAAATATGCAAAGAAAGAGTAGAAAAAATTGAAGATAAACTTGCTTTAGGCCAAGAAATAATGGTTAAAGTTATTGAAGTGGATAAAGACCAAGGTAAATTCAAATTATCTGCTAAAGAAGTGTAAAAGGAAAGTGAATTTATGAAAGTTTATGCTTTTGTTGGAGTGAGTGGTTCTGGAAAGAGCCACCATTCACAAAATGTAGCCTATGAAAATGGTATAGATTATATAATAGACGACGCATTGTTAATTAAAGGAACTAAAGTTGTTGCTGGTAAATCTGCAAAGACAGAACCTACTAAAATAGGATCTGTTAAAGCAGCTATATTTACAGATGACAATAGAAGAAATGCAATGATAAGAGCGCTTAAAGCTGAGAAACCAGAATCAATTATGATACTTGGAACATCAGATGAAATGGTTGCTAAAATTGCAGAAAACTTAGGGCTTCCAGAAATAGAGAAGACAATATATATCGAAGATATTTCTACACCAGAACAAATAGAACAAGCTAGAAAAATTAGAAAAGAACAAGGTAAACATGTTGTGCCTGTTCCGACTTTTGAAATAAAAGAACAATTTTCTGGTTATCTATTAGATCCGCTTAAAATGTTTGAAAAACAAGATAAAGTGTACAGAGAAAAAAGTGTAATTAGACCTACATTTAGTTACCTTGGTAAGTTTACTATTTCAGATAAAGTATTAAAAGAAATAATACAATATGAAGGAATAAAAACAGAAGGCTTAGCAAGATTAAGTAAAATAGATGTAGACGAATATGAAGATGGAATTAAAATTAAACTTAATGTAGATATTAAGTTTGGAAATAATATACCAAAAGTAACTAAGGAGCTACAAACAATAATTGCAAGAGAACTAGATTATATGACTGGAATAAATATACTAGCAATAGATATATTTGTTAAAGGAATAGTAATGGAAAAGAAATAAATATATAATTAGAACAGTAACACAAAATGTGTTGCTGTTTTTTTTAATAAATAATGTAGACAAAAAATAAAATATATAATACAATAAATACATAAAGAGGGTAAACAAAAGATGAAAAACGCTGAAAGGCTTGCGGCTGTACACACACACACACACACACACAAGTACATTTACTAATGAAAAAACATTAGTAGCGTTTCTCCACCCTAAAATAAAAGATAAATTAGCAAAGTAACACATACTAAAATGTATGTGCTGCTTTGCTTTTTTGCATGCAAAAAAAGGAGGAAAGAAAGATGCAAAAGAAAGGAATATCTTTAATAGTTTTAGTCATTACAATAATAGTAATGATAATTTTAGCAGCAAGCGTAGTAATATCTTTAACAAGCAATGGAATAATAGATAAAGCAAGCCAAGTTGTGCAATTAACAGATGAGAAACAAATACAGCAAATAGCAGAGTTGGCATGGGCGGAAGCATACACCGATGGCTTAAGAGATGAAATACAGATAAAAGAATATATTGAAGATAGACTTAAAGAAAACAAGGTGGATACTAGCAAGTATAATATAATTATTAGTGGTAATGGTGTTATATTAAACCAAGGATACAAAATAAATGTAACAAGTTTTATTGATGGTATATACTATAATGAAAAGCCAGTTAGTGTAATTTCTTTAAGTAAAAACATGAAAGAAATAAAAATTGATAATAATCAAATAAAATTATTGTACACGGAAGAAGGAAACGATGTTGAATTACCGTTAGAAATAAAAAGAGGTGAATATCCTTTTGATTATATTGATGTTTCTTTGTTAGTTGGTGCAAATTATACAGTACCAGGTATTTTAATAGATTCAAATAACAACTTGGTTAAGAAAATCGAAGGCGTATTAAAAGATAGTGAATATGAAGTGTTTGTTTTAACCGATGCAGAACAATTAAATATTTTAGCAACAGGTGAGTATTTTGAGGCAGAAACAATATATATTGAAGGGTGGTCGGATAAGTCATTATTATTATATAGAGATGTTATGAGTACAAACGCTCTTAGTTTAATATCAACAAATTATATGATAGAAGAAAATGGAGAAGAACGATTAGTAAAATTTGGCGATGATAATTTTGAAAGTACAAAAGATATGATAGATAATATTCTTAAAGCGGGTAAGGCTGAGGTGAGTAAAGCAGAAATGATAATGTTTGGTTTTACGATTGATGTTACTATAATAGAATACGAAGGAACTAAAATTACGTTAATAAATGGTTTGAGTAAAAATGGAAGAAGAATAATGGTTAATAATGGTAATGTTTTGGAATTTGTATTTGATTCTCAAACATTATATAATGCAACTGGTACAAGCAAACCGCCGCTTGAAGTACGAAATAAAGAAACAAAAGAAAACATTAGCTGGACAAATTTTTACACTAAATATGTGGAAGAACCAGGTGCCTTAGAGTGGTTGCGCTTACATGAATATAGATTTGAGGAACAAATATATTTAACTAAAGTTGGAGACAAAATAAATATGAATTAAATATATTGTCAAAAAACAAAATATATAATACAATAGATGCATAAAGAGGGGTAAACAAATGATGAAAAACGCTGAAAGCCTTGCGGCTGTACACACACACACACACACACAAGTACATTTACTAATGAAAAAACATTAGTAGCGTTTTTGCACCCTAAAATAAAAGATAATAAAGCAAAGTAACATACAATAAAATTGTGTGCTGCTTTGCCTTTTTGCATGCAAAAAGGAGGAAAGAAAGATGCAAAAGAAAGGAATATCTTTAATTGTTTTAGTAATAACAATAATAGTTATGATAATTTTAGCATCAGCAGTAGTAATAACTTTAAGTAATACAGGTGTAATAGATAAAGCTAGTGAGGCAGTGGATAAAACAAATAAACAACAAGTGCAAAATCTTGCAGTATTAGCTTGGGCTGATGCTTATACTGCAGGTATAAGAGATCAATTTATGCTTGAAATGGAAGTAAAGGAAGCATTAAGAGAACAAGGCGTTAATGTAAATGATTATGATATAACAGTAGATAATAGTGGTGTAAGTATGAATAAAGATACATTACAAAAGAACGAATATAATTTCTATTTCGATAAAGAATATGTCTGCGAAAGATATGATCACGGAACAGATTTTGCATACGCAAGAGTTATATTTACTGAAGATAGAGGAATGCAAATAATTGGAAGTGTAATAGAATATATTTACGAAGAAGGAGCTAGTATTCTTGCATCAGATTTTATGGGAGAGGTGTATGTTCATGTGCCTGAATTAAAATACAACACATTATATACAGGAACAGGCTCTATGGGTGCGCAATGCTCATTCTATGTAAATGGTGAAGGGGTATATATAGAACAAACAACAGTACCTGGTAGTGTAATTACTTATTCTGACAAAACAACAGACATAGCTAATGGAGGATTAGTTGTTACATTCTCAGAAGATGGTAAATCATTTGTATTTAATGGCCAAACATTTACATTGGCTGAATAATTTATTAAGGAAGAGTCAAATCTCTTCCTTTTTCTTGACTTTTTCGCTATCGCAATATATAATCTTTACATAAAAAATTAAAAATCTATTATTAATATAAAGGAGATGATTAAATATGTATGAATGGCGCACAGCCAAAGTTGATGGCAACACAAGAAAAGCGTTCGAGCTTGCGACAGACATTGCATGGCGTTTCGATGATGAAAAGATTCGGAGTGCATATGTAATCTTTGCAGCTTTGAACATTTTGGACTCGTCGATTTCCAAAATCATTATGGATGCAAACGGCATTATGATTCCGGATCTCGATCTCATTATGGAGGATAAGAAGCTTTTTGGTAACATTTTTGGTAAGGAGATAGCAGAAAAAATCTTCGCAGAACGCGAGGAAATGGAAGAAGAAATGGCGGCAGAAAACGGTTCTAAGAATGAGCAGCCTACAGAGAACGAACGCATTGAAGCAACGGTAATGGAATTCCTTGCAGATCTTATGGGATACGGCGATGATGAAATGGACATCCTAATGCCTGTATATTCAGACAAACTGGAAGCGTCTTTGGATGAAGCGTATCTCAGATGTAAAGCAATGGGACTGGATTATCTCACACTCGATGTAATCATCTATTCGCTGCTTCAAAACGAAGAATCCAGTGCATTTAAGTTCGTTAACGGTTTTGTAAACGGTCTTGGTCTGGATATGCCTACTTTCATGAACAGCCTTAGAATCATTGCAAACATTACCGAAGATGCCGACCATATCGAAAGACCGGTGGTAATTCCCGCAGTCCTTGCTACTTGCGTTGAAGTGCTTAACGAAAAGTACAAGAAGGGTGAAGAAATTACTATTCTCGGTCGCGATAAGGAAATCTACAAAGCGTTCAATATCTTCTCTAAGAAGACAAAAAGAAATGCAGTTTTGGTTGGTAAGCCCGGCGTTGGTAAAACAGCAATCATTGAGGCTATTACTCAGCACATCGTAAACGAAACATGCCCTGCAGAATTTGTGGGATACACAGTTTTGTCTCTCGATGTAAACGCAATGGTTGCAGGTACCAAATATCGTGGTGAGTTTGAAACCAAGGTTGCAATTCTTAAGCAGTTCCTGGAGACCACTCCTAAGGTAATTCTCTTCGTAGATGAGATGCACCAGATGCTTGGAGCAGGTGGCACTTCCGACGGCAATGTTGACCTTAGTGGTTCGCTTAAGCCCATCCTTTCGAGAGATGATGTTGTATTTGTTGGTGCAACAACCAGTAAGGAATATGACATGATTCTCTCTCGTGATGGAGCCTTCAAGCGTCGTTTTGAGGTTATCGTGGTTAAGGAACCTAAGAATGGCGAAGTAAAGGTTATGATTGAGGCAAAGATCAAGTCTATGGAAAGATACCATAAGGTAGAAGTTCCTCGTGAACTCGTAGACTATGTAATCCTTTGCTCCAATTGCTTCAACCTTGAAAATGCCAACCCGGACAAGACGCTTGACCTTTTGGACCGTGCTATGGCTATTGCTAAGGTAGACAAGAAGTCTGTTGTGACACGCGAGTGTATCGACAAGGTATACGAAGAGTGCTTCGAAAAGTATGGTAAGATTTCTAAGGCGGATGTAAGATCCACTGCTTACCATGAAGTAGGACACTATATCGTAAATCGTCTTACCAAGCTTCACGGCAATGTCAACGTTACCGCAATTTCCATTATCCCTGCAGAGGATTATCTTGGAGTAAACATCCTTGAGGATAACGATAACATCGTTATGTGCGACAGAGAATATGTTGAAGCATATATCATGGCGCGCCTTGCGGGTAGAGTTGCACAGCTTAAGGTAAACAGAAACTTGGATAGCGGCGCTTCCAACGATATTATGGTTGCACAGCAGTTTGCAAAGATTGTTGTTACACAGTATGGTATGGAAGAAGACAACTTCAAGAATCTTTTCCTTATGGATAGCGATCTCATGAGCGAAAAACTCGCAAATGAAATCAACGAAAAGGTTGCAGCTTTGATCAAGGAATGCTACGACAAGACCATTAAGTTCATTGATGAACATTGGGAAATTTTGAAGAACATGGCAGAGTATCTTATTGAAAAGAGAATTGTCACTTCCGATGAGCTTGACCAGTTCATTCCCGCTGAACTCAAGTAACAAACCTAAACACCCCGGATTAATTTCTGGGGTGTTTTTTTAAGTCACCAAACAAACAAAAGTTCTATATTTTCTTGACACTAAATACGACCAGTGATATACTTATTTTGGTGAAAATACATTGAATACGTTATTAAATGAAAGTGTGCAATATCTAAAAGGTGTAGGTCCAAGTAGGGTAAAACAATTAGAGAAACTTGGCATAGCCTCAGTTTATGATTTGCTTACGCACTTTCCAAGAGAATATGAAGATAGAAATAATATAAAGAAAATAAAAGACTTTATGTTTGGTGAATATGTTGTATTTATTGCTAGAGTTAGTACTAGACCTGAAATTAGAAGAAAAGGTAGAGGTTTTAGTTTAACGTATTTTTATGCAGCAGATGATACGGGAAGAATTAGAGTCACAATTTTTAACCAACCATATCTAAACGATAAATTAGAAACAGATAAAGAGTTTGCATTTTATGGCAAGATAGAAGAAAATAAAGGGAAACTAGAAATAGTAAATCCAGTTATGGTGGAAAAAGAAAAACTAGATACAATAACAGGTTTTTATCCAATATATCCTTTAACAGCTGGAGTAAAAAATGGATATATAGCAAAACTTGTAAGCGAACTGCTAGATAGAAAATATGCATTGCCTGAAATATTAAGTAATGACTTAAGAAAAAAATACAATCTATGTGAAGTAAACTTTGCGCTTGAACAAATACATAGACCAACAAGTTTAGAGAATGTTGAACTAGCAAGAAATAGATTAATCTTTGAAGAACTCTTTTTACTTCAACTAGCATTACTTAGTTTAAGAAATAGAAACTTTGAAGAAAAAACAGGAATAAAGTTTGAAAATACAGACTATACAAAGTTCCTTGAAATATTACCTTTTGAATTAACTGGAGCGCAACAAAGAGTTGTAGATGAAATAGTTAAGGATATGGGAAGTGTAAGACCTATGAATAGGCTTGTGCAAGGTGATGTTGGTTCTGGTAAAACAATAGTAGCTGCAATTGCTATGTATGTAGCTGTAAAGAATGGTTATCAAGCAACTCTTATGGCACCAACTACAATACTTGCTACTCAGCACTATGAAGAACTAAAAAAATATTTCTCACACTTTGGTATGACTTGTGATCTTTTAACAGGAAGTACAACGCCTAAGAATAAGAAGATAATATTAGAAAAGTTAAAGAATGGTGAAATAGATATCCTTATTGGAACAAATGCGTTAGTTTCAGATAATGTGGAGTTCAAAAATTGTGGCTTAGTAATAACAGATGAACAACATCGTTTTGGTGTTAAACAAAGAATGAAGTTAAACGCAAAAGGAGAAAATCCAGATGTTGTGGTTATGACTGCAACACCAATTCCAAGAACATTAGCTTTAATGGTATATTCTGACCTGGACATGAGTATTATAGACGAGCTACCAAAAGGAAGAATACCAATTAAGACATATGTGGTAAATGAAACATTAGAAGAAAGAATAGATAACTTTATTGCTAAAGAAATGGACAAAGGAAGACAAGTATATGTTGTATGTCCATTAATTGAAGAAAATGAAGAATTAGATTTAACAGATGCAACTAATGTTTATGAAAGATACAAGAATGAGGTATTTAAGGATTATTCTGTAGGTTTCTTACATGGCAAAATGAAGAAGAAAGAAAAAGAAGAAGTAATGCAAGACTTCAAAGATGGAAAAATCCAAATGATAGTTTCTACAACTGTAATAGAGGTTGGTGTTAACGTACCAAACGCTACACTTATGGTTATAGAAAATGCAGAAAGATTTGGCTTAGCAACACTTCACCAATTAAGAGGAAGAGTTGGACGTTCTTCTTTAGAATCATATTGTGTACTTAAAGCTAAGAACATGGGTAAAGAAACTAGAGAACGTTTGGGTATAATGGTTAAGTCTAATAATGGATTTGAAATAGCAGAAAAAGACTTAGAGATACGTGGACCTGGAGATTTCTTTGGTATTCGTCAACATGGTCTACCTGAGTTTAAGCTGGCAAATTTACTTAAAGATGTAAAATTACTTAAACTTTCTAATGATGCTGCTAAAGAGGTACTTGCAAAAGATCCTAAGTTTAAACTTGAAGAAAACAAAGTTCTTAAAGAAGAATTGTTTACTAGATATAAAGAACAATTAATAAATATCGGAACATAGGGTGATAGATTATGGTAAAAGAAATACAAAGCATAGGAAATTTTAAGTTGTATGATAGAGTAAGAATAAAGAATACTGATATAATAGGAAATATTGTTCTTATTTATAATGAAAAGGATTGCGAAATAGAATATGATACTAGCGACCAACTACATACACACAATGTAAATGAATTGGAAAAAGTAATATAATATAAAAGTATTAATAGGTGATTTAATGTTAATAAAATTATACGAAGATTTGGTAAAAATAAAAGGAACAAACATTATAGGTATTCTTATTGATGAACAATATAGAACAGATAAAAAGATGAATCTATATGTTCTTGAAGAAAATAAAAGAGATAAAGATGGCAGATTTCCACTACATGATGTTTGGGAAAATGAAATAGAACGAATAGATAATAAAATTAAAGTATATCAAAGCGCAACAGATGAACATATTGAAATGGAAGTTTTGGCAAGATTTAAGTATATAGGAGAAACTAAAAATCTAGCATTTACTAAAAACAAAATATATGATTGTGTTGGCTTTGAAAATGGTGAACTAAGAATAGTAGATGATACAAACGAAGATTATTTGTTTTTACCAGATAATTTTGAGTTGATAGAAGATTTTAGAAGAGATAGCTAACAGCTATCTCTTTTGTTTATTGTCGAATATTGCGACCGATTTTTCTTGCAAATAAGCATATGCATTTGTATAATATGAACAAGCTTTGTTCATATATTTTTATTCAATATATATTTATTCAAATTTTGTTAAATCAATATGTTTTTATTAACGTTTTAATCATTAGAGTTTTTTCATAGTTAGGAGATGAACAAAAGTAAATGGAGAAAAATCAGACATACAAGTTATTAGATCCTAAAAATGATTATGTTTTTCATACATTGTTTAGGGAAAAGAATAATAGATTAACAGAAGCGTTTTTAGCTTCTGTGCTAAAAGAAAAAGTAAAAATAATAGCAAATCTAGATAGACATTTAGATATATCTAAAGTAACAGATAAATTTGGAATAATGGATTTAAATGTTGAACTTGAAGATAATACAAAATGTAATATAGAAATGCAAGTAAAAGAATATGATGGAGAGTTAGAAAGGTTTTTATATTATCTAGCTAATTCATATTCAAGGCAATTAAAAAAGAATGTAGATTATGCGGAAATAAATAGATGCATAAATATAACAATAGTAAATCATGAAATAAAAGAGATAAATGATATAGAAAATTTTGTAACAAAATGGGCAATGATTGAAACGGAGACAAAAAGTAAAATATTGACAAATAAATTTGAGTTATATATAATAATTTTACCTAAAGTAGCAAAGAATTACGAGAAAAATAAAAGAGATAAATTAACGCAATGGGGAATGTTCTTTGCTAAACCGTATTCTAAGGAGGTAAAATCTATTATGGAAGAGAATAAAGATATACAAGCTATAGCAGACGAATTAGAAATATTAAACGGAGATTATGAAGCGCAAAGATTAGCAGACATAAGAGAAAAAGCATTACACGATGAATCAGCTGCACTATCATATGCTAAGAAACAAGGCGTAGAACAAGGCATAAAAGAAGGCAAAATCGAAACGGCAAAGAATTTGCTGAAAATGGGATTGGCTGTAGAAGAGATTGTTAAAGCAACAGGTTTAACGAAAGAAGAAATATTAAAAATAAAAAAATAGAGAGTAAGAGATAGCTAACAGCTATCTCTTTGTTCTATTTACCCACATTATTCATACATATGTATAGAAGGAGTGTGGTAATTTTGAATCCATTTAACGAACAACCAATAGATTTAGAAAAAACATATATGAACTGGAGAGAAATATATCCAAAGTCTTATGATAAGAACAATGTTGATCCGTATACTAAAACTAGAATTATACTTATGAATGGCGCGGAAACAGAACAAGTATTTTTTATGCATCAATTTAGTAGAAATTGTAACAATAATGATGTAAGAAGAAAACTTGCTGTAATTAGAAGAAGTTCACAACAAATGCAAAAGTTAATACAATGTCTAAAACCAATTAACGAAAATGCGTTAGAAGCAACAATAACATATGAGCAACTTGCAGTAGACTTAACAGCTAGACTAGCAAAATCTGAACCTGATCCATATGTAAAACAAGCGTTAGATTTTGCACTTTTAGAAGATTTTGACCATTTATATAGATACGCAAATCTTCTTGAAATGGAATGTGGAATTCCAGCAGAAAAATTAGTTGGTAGATATACCGAAATAATGCCAGGTAGACCTACAATATCTCATCATAGGTGCCCGCTAGATTCAGTTAGATATCACATAAACAATAAAGAGGCAGATATTTTAACGAAATTACACATAAACATCATAACTGCTGCAGAGCAACAAACAATGAATTTCTATATGAATATATGTAATCTTTATCCTACAGATTTAGGTAGAAGAGTTTACCAAGAAATAGCTATGATAGAAGAACAGCATGTTACACATTATGGTAGTCTTATGGATCCTAATACCACTTGGTATGAAAATCTACTTATGCATATGTATACAATGTGTTATTTATATTATTCTTGTATGAAATATGAGACAAATTCATATATTCGTAAAATATGGTGTATGGGATATGAACGTTCTGTTGCAGGTCTTCATATAGCTGCATATTTACTTCGTGAGTATGATGGGAAAGAAGTAGAACAAGTTATACCGAATCCTAAATTTCCAGAACTTTTAGATTTAGGACCAAACATAGAATATGTACGTGAAGTATTAAAGTGTACAGTAGATTATACTGCAAATCGAGAAAATTATGTGCTTGTACAAAATCTAGAACCTAATGCAGGATTCTTTAAATATCAATGTCAGGTAAATGAAGATGTAGAAACAGTACCTAGTCATAATGTAATAGACAAACATATTTATAAATGTGGAATAGATTATAGATTTGAAGTAGCACCAAATCCAATAATGGAACTTAGAGGCAGAAAAGAAGATAATACAAGTGTAGGTAGAACTTGGGGCTGCCGAAGAAAAATAGAAGATAATAATTAATAATTATAGAATAAAGTTAAAATCACTTTCATACTAATTAATAGTAGGAGAGTGATTTTATGTTGTATATGAAACAATATACAAAGTTTATGATGTTATCTTACGCTTTAGCATTAGTACTATTATGTTTAACTGCAGTGCTTTTTACATACACTAATATAAATGATAAGTATTTAGATATTTTTGTATTTGTAATAGTAGGTATAACAAATTTAATAGGAAGTATGTTAGTAGCAAAGAAGATTAAAGAAAAAGGAATTGTTATTGGTATGATATTTGGATTTATATATTTTATTTTAATATATATCTTATCTGGCATATCGTTTGGCTTTGTTATTAATACATCAGTTGGAGTATATCTAGGTGTTGCTTTATTAACAGGAATGCTTGGTGGAATACTAGGTGTAAATATATAGGTGATAAATTGAGAGTTGAGTGTATTAAAATTAAAAATGGCAAGAAAATATTAAGTTTTGTAGGTATTCTGTTTTTATTAGTTTTAGTTTATTGCATATTAGAAATGTTTAATGTTAGAGAAACTGTAACAAGGAAAATAGAGTTTGCCAAAAGTACGGAAGAATACAAATTTGTATTAGGCGGAGAAGCTTGTGGTATAAAACTTTTAGCAAATGGAGTATTGGTAATAGAAGTAGATAATATTAAAAGTGGTATAAAAGCTGGAGATGTAATAATTAAATTGGATGACACTTTCGTAGATACAAATAACGAAATAATAGAGTATGTAAATAGAGCTGATGTTATAAAGAAGAAAAAGATTAATCTAACCATTAAAAGAGATGGTAAAGAAATAATTAAAGAAATAGATTTAATATATAATAATGTAGAGAAGCTATATGAACTTGGTCTTTGGGTTAAAGATAGCAGTGCTGGTGTTGGTATGATTACATTTTATGAACTTACTACAAATTCGTTTGCCGCATTAGGTCATGGAATAACAGAAAGTAAAAATAATGTAGTATTACCAATTTTAAGTGGTGCTATAGTAAAAGCTAAAATTAATAGTATTAATAAAGCAAAAAATAGAGAACCTGGAGATTTAAGGGCAACTATATATAAAGAGGTGCTTGGACAAATTAGAAAAAATACCAGCAATGGAATATATGGTGAACTTGAAAATAATATTTTCATAGAGCATAAAGAAATAATAGAAGTGGCTTCTAAAGAAGAAATTAAAATTGGAAAAGCTTATGTTTATTGTACGCTAGATAATAAAGTAGAAAAGTTTGAAATAGAATTAGAGAATGTGCTTTTGGATTCTACGGGAAATAAAAATATGATAATTAAAATAACAGATGAAAAACTGGCTGAAAAAACAGGCGGAATAGTTCAAGGAATGAGTGGTAGTCCAATTGTACAAAATGGAAAACTTATAGGTGCGGTCACGCATGTTTTCCTCAACAATCCTAAAAAAGGTTATGCGGTTTTTATCGAACATATGATAAACGATATGAAAACTATGTAAAAGTCTTGCTTTTCTTTTTAATATTGTATAAACTATATTAGTATAAGAGGAGAAGATGATTAAAATGATGAAAAATGGTCACAGTTTATTTAGATCGTTATTTATAGTTATATTATTAGGAGGTCTTGCATGCCTTTTAGCAACATTGTTATATGGTGATGCTGAAATAACAGAATCTGAATTAAGAGATATGCAAGTTAAAGCTGAAGAAGCATATAATAAAGTATATTTTTCAAAAGTAAAAGAAGGTGTTAGAGGTGAGGTTGAAGTATCGGAACTTCTAAAACAATTAAGAGAAGATGGTGTAAACTTTTATAAACTATCTAGCTACAATTTTGAAATAAAAGATAAAAAAGTTATAGTTACTCCATCGCGTGGTGAAGTAGTAAAAGATGATGCAGTAAAAAATAAAGAAAGCAAGTAGTATACTTGCTTTCTTTATTTGATTTTGAGTTATCTATCTTAATTGAAAAACATAGCAGACTGTGGTATAATACAGAGACAAAAAAATAAAAAATCTGTATAACTATTATGGAGGAAAATATGGAAAGAAAAGAGTTAGAAGCTTTAATCAAAGAAGAAAAATGTATCAAAGGAGGTACAAAAGAAGCTTGTATCAAAATTCGGGAAGTGTTAAATCACCAGTTTAATCCTGGCAATCAATTGCATGCACCCATGAGCGCGGTAACCATTAATGAGTTCATAGATGCTGTAGAACAGCTTGTAAGTTTTGCATTAGAACATGAAGACACGAAAGCATATAAATACTGCTGTGAACCAGACTGTGTTTATGCAGGTAATCCGTACTGCAAAGGACATCTGATAGTAGGTGTTAAGAACAGATGGAATGCCAAGAACGTAAAAACTTGTCCATACCACATTGAAGAGGATAAGTAAGCTATGAAAAATAAGAATAAGTATCTTAAACTTTGTCTTGATACTGAGACTGAAAAGGAATCAAAGCTGGTTCATAAAAGAGCTGTTGTATTTTCGATTGCATTTTCAGCTGTTGCAATTGCTGCAATTGTAATTATGGCATATCTTTTAACTTAAGAAAAACAGTAAAAAAGTTAACTTTTTAGTTGACAAACCGCGTTTCGCCGTGTATAATATATCCAGTAAAGTAAATTTGCTTTACTGGATATTCTTTTTAGGAGGAATTATGGAGAATAAATTAGAGAAGATACTTCTTTATGAAACGTATAAAGAAATGCTTACATTAAACATGCAAGATGTATTCGAACAATATTATTATTCAGATTTATCCCTAAGGGAAATCGGAGAAAACAACAATATTTCTTTTCAAGCAGTAAGGGATGCGTTAAAGAAAGCAGAAAAGACATTAACTGAACTTGAAGAAAAACTACAAGTTGTTAAATTAAAAAACGAAATACAAGAATTACAAGAATATATATCTAATGATAATATGGATATAGAAGAATTAAAAAATAAAATAAGAGGGTTAGGAGAAAATTAAATATGTTTGAAAGTCTATCAGATAAACTTCAAAATATAACTAGAAAACTAAGGGGCCAAGCAAGAATAACAGAGAAAGACTTAAAAGAAATGCTTCGTGAAGTTAAGTTGGCTTTACTTGAAGCAGATGTTAACTACCTTGTAGTTAAAGCTTTTATTAAATCTGTTGAAGAAAAAGCTTTAGGCGAAGAAGTAATGAAATCTCTAACACCAGGACAACAAGTTGTTAAAATAGTTAAAGACGAATTAACTGCGATGCTTGGTGGAACAGATTCTAGATTAAATATGGCACAGCATGGACCAACAGTAATAATGTTAATAGGTCTTCAAGGTAGTGGTAAAACAACACTTGCTGGAAAACTTGCAAACTACTTAAGAAAACAAGGCAAGAAACCACTTATGGTTGCATGTGACGTATATAGACCTGCCGCTATAACACAATTAAAAACTTTAGGTAAAGCTTTAGATATACCTGTGTATAGCGAGGATGACAACAAAGACGTAATATCCATCACAAAGAATGCTTTTAAAGAAGCAAATTCTAAAATGTGTGATGTAATATTAATAGATACAGCCGGACGTCTTCAAGTAGACGAGACATTAATGGATGAATTAGTAAGACTAAAAGCATTCGCAAAACCACATGAAATTATGCTTGTAGTTGACGGTATGGTTGGTCAAGAAGCTGTAAATGTAGCTAGCGCGTTTAATGAAAAGATTGGTATAGATAGTATATCTTTAACAAAATTAGATTCAGATACACGTGGTGGTGCTGCACTTTCAGTAAAACACATAACAGGTAAACCAATAAAGTTTGCATCTGTTGGTGAAAAGATGAATGATCTTGAGATGTTCCATCCAGAAAGAGTTGCATCAAGAATACTTGGTATGGGAGATGTGCTTACTGTAATAGAACAAGCTGAAGAACTTTATGCTGAAGAAGAAGCTGAAGATTTAGAAAAGAAGATTAGACAAAATGAATTTACTTTAGAAGACTTCAGAAAGCAAATTAAAAAGATTCGTAAAATGGGAATGAACAAATTAATGTCTATGCTACCAGGAATTCCAAGCGAACTTAGAAATGCTGAAATAGACGAAAAACAAATAGACAAAATAGAAGCTATTATTTCATCTATGACAAACAAAGAAAAGAGAGATACTAGTATACTTAATGCATCAAGAAGAAAAAGAATTGCAGCAGGTAGTGGCACACAAGTTTCTGATGTAAATAATCTAGTTAATCAATATGAACAAATGAGAAAAATGATGAAAGATTTAGCAAGTGGTAAAAACCCACTAGCGAACCTTATGGGTAAACGCAAAGGGTTTAGATAAAATTAAGTAAAAAAATAAATAATATAAATTTCAGGGAGGTGAAATAAAAGATGGTAAAAATCAGATTAAGAAGAGATGGTTCTAAAAAAGCCCCATACTATACAATGGTAGTTGCAGATTCTAGATATCCAATGGATGGTAGATTCATAGAAAAAGTTGGAACATACAATCCAATGACTGAACCTAAGGCATTAAACCTAGATGCTGATAAAATAAAAGAATGGGTTAAGAAAGGTGCAAAACCTACAGATACTGCAAAAGCTTTAATAGAAAAAGCAGGAATCGATCTTAAGGAGGTCTAGAGGGTGTATAAAGAATTAATAGAGTATCTTGTAAAATCATTAGTAGATAACAAAGACGCTGTAGTTTTAACAGAAGCTAAAGAAGAAACTAAAACTGTTATAACAGTTAAAGTAGATTCTAAAGATATGGGTAGAGTTATTGGTAAAGATGGAAGAATTATAAAATCTATCAGAGAAATAGTTCGCGCATATAGTGCTAAGAACAACGATAAAGTTGTTGTTAATATAGAAGAGTAAAAGATGGAAACAATTGAATTTGGTAAAATCGTAAATACTCATGGATTGAAAGGTGAAGTTAAAGTATATTCTTATACAGATAATGAAAAGAAAATACTTAAACTAAAAAAAGTATATATTAGAGGCAGAGAATATAAAGTTGAAAGCATGAAGCTTCAAAAGCAAATGTTTTTAATGAAACTTCAAGGTATAGATGATATAGACCAAACAAAATCAATAATGAACGAAATGTGTTTTAGAGAAGTAGAAAAAAATGAGTCAAATGATGACGAAGGTTACTTCATAAAAGACCTAGTAGGAATAGAAGTTATAGATGAGTCTGGGAATACAATTGGTACGCTTAAAGAAGTATTTAGAACTGGTGCAAATGATGTATACGAAGTGGTAGATCAAAATAACAAATCTATTTACTTACCTGCAATCAAAAAAGTAATAAAAAGCATAGATATTAGCTCTCGTAAGATGACAGTAGAACTAATGGAGGGGCTTTAATATGAAATTTACAATACTAACACTTTTCCCAAATGTAATTAATGAATATATAAACACAAGTATTATTTCTAGAGCTATAGCAAAAGAAAAAATAACTGTAGATGTAGTAGATTTAAGAAACTTTGGTAAAGGTGCAAGAAGAAACGTAGATGATACCGTTTATGGCGGTGGAGATGGTATGGTAATAACTGTACCGGTATTAGATGAAGCTTTAGCTAGTATAGAAAATATACAAGATTCTAATACACATATCATATATTTAAGTCCAAAAGGTCGAGTGTTAAATCAAAAACTATCAGAAAAGATGTCTAAAGAAGCAGAGCATATTGTTCTTTTAACAGGACATTATGAAGGCATAGACGAAAGAATATTTAGTCTATACAATATAGAAGAAATATCTATCGGAGATTATGTTTTAACTGGTGGAGAACTACCAGCACTTGTACTATTAGACACAATTACGCGTCTTATACCAGGTGTAATTAAGGAAGACTCAAGTAAGAATGAAAGCCACAGCAATCTACTTCTTGAAGAACCACAATATACTAAACCTGAAGAATATAAAGGACTAAAAGTTCCAGAAATATTACTTAGTGGTAATCATGGTAAAATAGATGAGTACAGGTATGAAGAAAGATTGTATACAACACTAATTAAAAGACCAGATTTATTTAAAAGATACATAAATGAAAACAAATTAGACATAAACAAAGTAAATGAAATCATAACCAAAAAGGAGGGAAACTAAAATGGATATAATAAAAGCTATAGAACAAGAACAAATTAACGAAAACGTAGCTAACTTTAAAGTTGGTGATCAAGTTAAAGTTCACGTTAAAATTAAAGAAGGAAACAGAGAAAGAATACAAGTATTCGAAGGTTTTGTAATTAAACGTCAAAACGCTGGTTCTAACGAAACTTTCACAGTAAGAAAAATATCTTACGGTGTAGGTGTTGAAAGAACATTCCCTGTACACTCTAAAAACATCGATAAAATCGAAGTTATAAGAGGTTCTAAAGTAAGAAGAGCTAAATTATACTACCTAAGAGAAAGAACAGGTAAAGCAGCTAAACCAGCTGAAAGAGTATAATTTAAATATTGTATATGTAAAGAGTAACTTTAAAGTTGCTCTTTATTTTTTGCCCAAACTATAGTATAATATCTATACGTTTTAGGAGATTATATGAGAATAATAGCAGGAAAATTTAGAGGAAGAAAATTAGCAGAATTCGATGTAGATAGCACAAGACCGACATTAGATAGAATTAAAGAGCCGATGTTTTCAATACTTATGCCATATCTAGAGGACGCCAAAGTATTAGACCTTTTTAGCGGAACAGGTAATCTTGCTTTGGAAGCATTATCTCGTGGTGCATCTTTTGCCTGGTTAAACGATATTAATAAAAGAGCATTAAGGGTAATTTCTAGTAATGTTTCGTTGACACATACAGAAAATTGTGTTAAAATAACGGGGAAAGATTATGCAAAATGTTTAAAACAAATACATGAGGAAGGAATTAAATTTGATATCATATTTTTAGATCCACCTTATGGCATAGATAGTGAAGAAAAAATATTAAAACTAATACTGGAATATGGAATACTTGATGAGGCTGGAATTATTGTATTAGAAAGTGACAAAGGAAAAGACGTTCATGAAAATATACAAGGGCTAAACCTTAAAGATAAAAGAACATATGGAAGAGTAGTTATTAGGTTGTATGAGTTGGAGGATTAAACATGGAAATATTTACATTATTAGAGAATTTAGAAGAATTAGTTGAAAGTGGTACAAAAGTTCCTTTATCATCAAAGGTTCTAGTAGACAAAGATGAATTAAGCGAAATTTTAGAAGAAATTCGTATGAAATTACCTGATGAATTAAAACAAGCTAAATGGGTAAAAGAAGAAAGACAAAGAATAATAATGGATGCACAAAAAGAAGCAGACCAAATAGTTAAAGAAACTGAAACTAAAATTATTTCTTTAGTAGATGATCACGAAATAACAAGACAAGCTTTAGCTCAAAAAGAAGAAATAATTGAATCTGCAGATAGAGTGGCACGTGAAATTTCTGAAGGAACAAGACAATATGCTGATGCATTACTTGGAAGACTTGAAGAAATATTAAAAGAAACTTTAAATGTTATTCATGACAACAGAAAAGAATTAAAATAATATATAAAATTGATTAGAAAAACAGCAAAAGTAAATTAGTAAAAAATGCTTAAATACTAAATACTTTTGTTGCTTTTTTTTTTAATATAATATAGAATTATATTAGTATAAAAGGGGATTACTATGGGTAGAAGAAAAGGAAGCAAAAATAAGAAGAAAAAAACTACTGCAGCTAAAGAACCACAAAAGACATTTTTATCTGAATTTATAGGTGGATTTGTATTTGTATTAGGATTAGCATTAATAGTTTTATTTGAATTTGATAATATAGGCGTTATGGCAGATAATATAAATATGTTCTTTACAGGATTATTGGGTGAAGCAAGAATATTGCTTCCAATAGCTTGTGGATATGTTGGGGTTGCATCAATAATATCTAGCAAAAAGAAAAAAGTGGGAGCAGAACTTTTAAAAGGATTATTAATAACAGCACTTGCATCTGCAACTGTTTATGCATTTACAGTAGATAGATATGATTTCTGGTCTAATCCAGGAGCATTTATAAATTTCGCATATAAAGGAGCAATAGTTGGAGATAACTATGCTGGTCTTCTAGGTGGTATAGTTGCATCACTTACTAATTTATGTGGTGGCGTAATAATTTCTAGAATCATACTTGTAACTTTTACATTCTTCTTTATATTGTTCTTTATAGACTTAAGTTTAAGAGATTTCTTTGCAATTATATATAATATAGTAATAACAATTGTAGAGTTTATAGCTAATATGTTTATCACTGTATTTACAACAGATGAAGATGCTATACAAAGAAAAGAACTAAAGTTAAAAGAACGCGAAAAATTAAAGAGAGAAAAAGAAATAGAAAAAATACACAAGGAAGATTTGAAACGTGCAGAAAATGTAGTTAGAAATTATGCTAACGTACAAGAGGAAGAAAATGGACAAATTAAATTAGATTTGTCTAGTGAAAATGAAGTTAAACAAAAACAAGAAAAACTAAAAGGTCTTCAAGATGAATTCTTCAAAAAACAAAAAGAAGAAAGTGAAGAAAAGAATGTTAAAGAAGTTCTTCAATTAGATCACTCAATGCATGAAGATGATTTAGAAGATTATAACTTCCCACCATTATCTTTACTTGGAGATCCAGCACCATCGCTTAAAGTTGTAACTAAGAAACAATTAGATACAATAGCAGATAAACTAGAAAAAACATTATTAAGCTTTGGAGTTGAAGCTAAAGTAAAAAATATAACTCGTGGACCTACAGTAGTGCGTTATGAACTATTACCAGCTCCAGGTGTTAAAGTAAGTAAGATAGTTAACCTAGCAGACGATATTGCACTTAACCTTGCAGCTAAAGCAATTCGTATTGAAGCACCAATCCCTGGTAAAGGAACAGTTGGTATAGAAATACCAAATGAAGTTAAAGAGGCTGTATACATTAAAGATGTAATAGCATCAGATAAATTTAACAATGCAGAATCTAAATTAACAATTGCTTTAGGTAAAGATACAGCAGGAGATGTAACAATAGGAGATATAGCTAAAATGCCACACGTACTTATTGCTGGTGCAACAGGTTCTGGTAAGAGTGTATGTATAAACACACTTTTAACATCTATACTATACAAAGCTAAACCAAGTGATGTTAAATTAATATTAGTTGATCCTAAGGTAGTTGAACTTTCTGTATATAACGGAATACCACATTTATTAATTCCAGTTGTAACTGATCCTAAAAAAGCAGCAGGTGCTTTAGATTGGGCAGTATCTGAAATGGAAGCAAGATATGCTAAGTTTGCAGAATACGGAGTAAGAGACATTAAAGGATACAACAAGGTAATTGAAAGAGAAGAAAACGGTAAGAAGTTACCACAAATAGTAATAATAATAGATGAGTTAGCTGACCTTATGATGGTAGCTGCAAACGATGTTGAAGCAAGTATTTGTAGAATAGCACAAAAAGCAAGAGCGGCTGGTATGCACTTGGTAGTTGCTACACAAAGACCATCTGTGGATATTATTACAGGTGTAATTAAAGCAAACATACCTTCAAGAATAGCGTTTACAGTATCTTCACAAGTAGACTCAAGAACAATTCTTGATCAAGTAGGTGCTGAAACACTTCTTGGAAAAGGAGATATGTTATACTTCCCAACTGGAGAAATGAAACCACAAAGAATGCAAGGTGCATTTGTTTCAGATGCAGAAGTAGAAAATATAGTAACATTTATTAAAGGAAATTCTGAAGCTAGATATAATGAAGATATAATCGAACATATAGAAAAACAAGGTAAAGTAAATAAAGGAATGGATGATCCTGAAGCAGAAGATGGGGACGATGCAGATGCACTTTTAGACCAAGCAATAGACCTTGTAGTAGATATGGGGCAAGCATCAGCTTCAATGTTACAAAGAAGATTTAGAATAGGATATTCAAGAGCAGGAAGAATTATAGACCAAATGGAAGCAAGAGGAATTGTTTCAGGGTACGAAGGTTCAAAACCACGTCAAGTATTAATATCTAAGGAAGAATGGAATGAATTAAAAATGGCGCCAGGACTTCCAACTAATGAGGAGAGTATATAATGGGTATATTAAATAGACAAAAGAAAAGAGATGCATATTTATTAGCAGAGGCACAACCAATGCGTATAAAAAATGAAGACGGAAAAGATATAAATGTATTTTTCGGTGGACTATGTAATGTGGGAGATAAAGTGTTACATAGTGCTTGTATAGAATATATAATTAATAACAGAAGGACAGTAGAAAAAATGGTTTTAATAGAACCAGTAACTAGAGAATATGATGATGGTTATATCGAAGATAGAACTGAAAAGTATTTCAAAGAAATATTAGATAGCGCAAATATGTCTGAAGATAAGGAAAAATATAATGCTCTAACAAAATTCTTTGGTATGGAAGAAACTGAAGAAGATACACTAAAGAGTGATTATATTGGTTCTTTAGCTCAATACGAAAACGGGACATATTACAGATTCTTTGATGACGATTTTAGAATCCAATATGTAAGGGAGAAACTAGACGAAAAAGAATTATACTGGTAGTATAGGAGGAAACTAATGAAGATAACATTTTTTGGAGCGGCAAGAGGTGTAACTGGTTCATGCCACATGATAGAAGTAGGAGATACGAAATTCCTTGTAGACTGTGGCTTGTTCCAAGGAACGTTAACAGAGCAAATATTAAACTATGAAGATTTTGGGTTCGATATAGATGATATAGACTTTGTTATACTTACACACGCACACATTGACCATAGTGGTAGAATACCAAAATTATTTGTTTCAGGATATAAGAATCCTGTATATTGTACACCTGCAACTGCAGATCTTTGTTCTGTTATGTTGCCAGATAGTGGGCATATACAAGAAAAAGAAATAGAATGGGTAAATAGAAAACGTATGAGAGCTGGTAAAGCACCAGAACCTCCAATATATACTGCAAAAGATGGTCTAGATAGCTGTAAACTATTAAAGAAAATAGATTATGGCAGGGAATATAAAATAAATGAAAATGTTACTTTCAAATTCCTAGATGCCGGACATATGTTAGGATCTGCAATAGTAGAACTATTTATTACAGAAAACGGAAAGACAGAAAAAATGACATTTACGGGAGATCTTGGAAATGAAGAAAATCCAATAATACGCGAACCGGAAAATGTAATAGATACAGATTATTTGGTAATAGAATCTACATATGGTGGAAGATTCCATAGCCCAATAAAAGAACAATCTGAGGAGTTTATTAAAATAATATTAAATACCATAGATAGAGGTGGTAATGTAGTAATACCGTCATTTGCGGTTGGTAGAACTCAAGAAATATTATTTGAACTTAATAAATATTTATCTAAAGATGTAGATGCTGAAAGATATATAGAAAGGTTAGACAATATACCAATTGTTGTAGATAGTCCGTTAGCAAAAAATGCTACTGAAATATTCGAAGATAACTTCAACTGTTATAACGAAGATGCATTAAGTTATCTACTTATGGGAGATAACCCAATAAGCTTTAAGAATTTAAGATTTACTGCATCAGCAGATGAATCTAAAGCGCTAAATGAAGATGAAACACCAAAGATAATAATATCTGCAAGTGGAATGTGTGAAGCGGGACGTGTAAAGCACCACTTAAAACACAATCTATGGAGACCAGAATCTACAATATTATTTGTAGGTTACCAAGCAGAAGGAACATTAGGTAGAAAGATAGTATCTGGAGAACCTAGAGTAAAAATATTTGGTGAAGAAATTGGAGTAAATGCTGAAATAAGAATGTTAGATGCATTCTCAGGACATGCAGATCAACAAGGTATACTAGAATTCATAGAAAAAATTGAAAAGAAACCAAAAAGAATATTCTTAGTACATGGAGAATATGAAGGTCAAAAAATACTAGCAGAAGCAATAGAATCTAAGTTTGGAATAGATGTAGTAATTCCAGAAAGAGATGAAAGATACTACTTAGGCGATAGTAAGTTTGAAAAAGCAAGCTACAATGTACGAGAAACAAACTTAAGATTAGATATATACGAAATGCTTACATACTTAAAAATAGATATGGAAGATGTATCTAAGGTTGTTAAATCTGATGTAAAACATGGAGCAACAGAAGAAGAAATGTTTGAAATTAAGATGAAACTAGCTAATCTTAAAGATGAAATGCAAAAGATTAAAAACAGAGTTAGAATAGAAGACATGAATGAATAAAATAAAACAAAAACAGAAGTAATATATGTGTTACTTCTGTTTTTATATCTCTATTTTTTATTTGGTAAATAGTAATCTATAACCCCATATATAGCAGCCGCAATAATACTACTTAACATAGAGATGTAGTAGCCACGGATGATAAATTGAGACATGTATATAATTAAAGTTGCAGATACAAATCCAACTACCAATCTACCTAAAGGGATATCATGTATTTCTGTTACTGTTGCTACTAGATAATCTAATACAACTGTAACAAATGCACATAATGTAAGTATAGGATATCCTTCGCTATTAAAGTTTGGAGCCATATATGCAGTAGCAAAGAAAATAACTAGTGCAGCAAAAAATCTAATAGCCATTTGTTTTGTTCTAACTTTATTAATTTTTTTATTCATTATACTTTCTTGTACCATATTTTTTACCTCTAAATATACAAATAGTATTTGTATAATTTTTTCAAATATGCAAAAAATACAAATGTATATAAGGAGAAGAAAATGTTAGTAGTATTTTTTAGAGGATTAATTTTGTTTATAGTTGTGTTTTTAGTAATAAGACTTATGGGAAAGAGAGAACTATCAAAGGTACAGCCTTTTGAACTTGCAATCATTGTTATGATATCTGATCTTGCATCTGGACCAATGCAATCTAGAGATATACAAATATTTGCAGGTGTTATCCCAATAATTGCACTCCTTATTCTATATGGAATATTTACTCTTGTTATACAATCTAGTAACAAGGTAGAAAGTGTTATTTGTGGTAATCCAAGCTTAATAATATACAAAGGTAAAATATTAGAAAAAGAAATGAAAAAGCAACAATTAACAATAGAAGAACTTATGGAACAATTAAGAGGAAAAGACATATATACTGTGCAAGAAACAGCCTATGCGATACTTGAAACAAACGGTGATCTTAATGCAGTAAAAATGGAAGATGTGGTGGGAAACAACATACCTTTAAATGTTGTAGTAAATGGAGAATATGCAGACAAAAATATTAAAATGCTAAACCTTACTAGAAAAGATATAGATAAAAAGCTACTTAAGAAAAATCTAAAACTAAAAAATATACTAATAGCAACAATAGATGCAAATGGTAGATTTGTATACCAAGAGAAGGAGAAAAAAGTATGAAACAAATATTAGTAATATTTATTACCCTTGCTATAATACTAGGTCTAAATTTTATACAGTATTCCTTCTTAAAAGATTCAAGTAGTTTACTAATATCTAAAATAAATAATTTAGAAGATAGCATAGTAAATGATGAAAATATAGAAGATATACAAGCTAAAGAAAAAGAATTAGAACAGTTGTGGAG
>JAZTYX010000034.1:0-3526 GCA_045637095.1 Clostridia bacterium
GAAAAAGATTTTGCTAATTTTTAGGAGGGATTGATATGTATAAAAAAATAGCTACACATGATAGAATATGTGCCGAGATACATGAAATGTATAAAAAGAAAAATGCCGACTATGGCGACTCTGTTGGTGAATTATACAAAAAACTAGGAGATGTATCTTTCTTAACTAGAATCTCAGATAAGTATCACAGACTTATGAACTTAATGACAGACTACGATGGATATATGAGACCTATCGTGGATGTTAATTATGAAAGTATAGACGATACTATAATGGATTTAGCAAACTATTGTATAATATGGTTAATGGAAAGAGAATTAAAAAATAAGGGGGAAAATTAATATGAGATTAGAACAATGGCTAGGTGCAGATAATAAACTAGGTATGGATATTTGGACTAAGAAGTATCAACAAAACGGAGAGAACTTTGAAGAATGGCTTAACAGAGTATCAGGCGGAGTTGAAGAAGTAAAACAACTAATCAAAGAGAAAAAATTCTTATTCGGAGGAAGAATACTTTCTAACAGAGGAATGGAAAAACACGGTAAGAAAGTGACTTACTCAAACTGCTACGTTATAACACCACCTGAAGATAACATTGAATCTATATTTGATACTGCTAAGAAACTAGCAAGAACATTCAGCTACGGTGGAGGTTGCGGAATAGATATTTCCAATCTTGCACCTAGAGGAGCATTCATAAATAATACAGCTAAAGAAACTACAGGTTCAGTATCCTTCATGAACTTATATAATATGGTAACAGATCTTATAGGACAAAACGGACGTAGAGGAGCGTTAATGTTAAGTCTAGATTGTAATCATCCCGACTTACCAGAATTTATATCTGTGAAAAACGATCTTAATAGTATAACTAAAGCTAATATATCAGTTAGAGTTGATGACGAATTTATGGCAGCTGTCGTTAACAAACGTGATCATGAAATGATATTCATAAGACATGAAACAGGAGAAGAAATACGCAAAACTATGTACGCTCCTGATCTATTTAGAAAACTATGTGAAAATAACTGGAACTATGCCGAACCAGGGATATTATATTGGGATCAGATAAATGATTATAATTTATTACAATACGATCCAGAGTTTAAATACGCAGGTGTAAACCCTTGTGCAGAAGAACCATTACCAGCAGGAGGAAGTTGTTTATTAGGAAGTTTAAACTTATCAGCATTCGTAACACCTAATAACGGATTATTCGACTTACCATCATTCAGACATGCGGTTAGAATAGCTGTTATGGCTCTTAACGACGTATTAGACGAAGGTTTAGAGTTACACCCATTAGAAGAACAAAGAGAATCAGTACGCGACTGGAGACAAATAGGTTTAGGGATATTTGGTTTGGCGGACATGTTAATAAAAATGGGATTAAAATATGGTTCACATGAGTCATTAGAAGTATGTCATAAAATAGGCGCAGCAATGACTCACGAAGCATTAATGACATCTGCAGCATTAGCTAAACAAAAAGGTCCTTATCCTAAATTCAACAAAGAAGCGGTCATGAAAAGTTTATTCTACACTAGACATAACGATCACGACTTAGACGAAATGGTAGCAGAATTCGGTTTAAGAAACTCACAACTATTAACAATCGCTCCAACAGGTAGCTTATCAACTATGCTTGGAGTTTCAGGAGGAATAGAACCTATATTCGATACACACTACGTAAGAAAAACAGAATCATTACACAACAAAGAAGAATTCTATACAGTATACACACCTATAGTTAAAGAACACATAGATAAAACAGGCGATACTTTAGAAAATCTTCCTGGATATTTCGTAACAGCTAAACAATTAAAAGGTAAAGAAAGGGTAAACATGCAAGCAGTATGGCAAATGCATATCGACGCATCTATATCTTCAACTGTAAACTTACCAGAATCAGCAACTGTTGAGGACGTAGAAGAACTTTATATTTACGCTTGGAACAAAGGACTTAAAGGAATGACTATATTTAGAGAGAACTGTGCTAGACTTGGAATACTAACAAGCGGCGAAGAGAAAAAAGAAGAACCAGTAGAAGAAGTAGTGGAAGAGCCTAAAGTGAAATTAGATAGTCTTGTACCTGTATCAAGAGAAGAACTTGGTGGAAGATTAAACGGTTCAACATATGTAAAAGATATTGCTTGTGGTAAGCTATATATAACAATCAATAGAGACGAGAATGATAATTTAGTAGAGGTGTTTATCGACCCAGGAAAATCTGGTGGATGTACTGCTAATGCTGAATGTATAGGAAGATATGCATCTGCTTGTATGAGAGCAGGAATGAGTATAGACGCTATAGTTGATGTGACTAAGGGAGTTAAATGCTCCGCTTGTATGCAAAGTAAAGGAGCTAAAAAGAAAATAGACGGATTAAGTTGTGGGGACGTTATAGCTAAGACTATACAAGAAGAATACAGAAGATGTAAAGGGTGTCCGAACGCTAACAAATCTAAAAAAGAGAATGATATTCTAAACCAAATGAATAAAAAGAAACAAGAAGTCGAACCAGCTAAAAAAGGTAAATGTCCTGAATGCGGTCAACCAATGGCTAACTCAGGTGGATGCAACATCTGTCTAAACTGTGGATATTCTAAATGTGATTAAGGAGAATTATAGGTACGCGAAATTTACACAGACTCTTATGAGAGGGGAGCACTCAGTTTGAAAATATTGACACCAATATCGATAACTGAAATGCTATACAAACCCTTCTCTTTTTATTTTTACTTATGATGAATTAATTGAGAATATTAATTTATTATAAAGGGGATGTAGATATGGCTACAACTATACAAACTAATACTTACTTCAAGGATGACATGATATTTAAAGAAACTATAGTGGATGGAGAAGTATATGAAATTGTAGAACAATATCTAGATGAGGAAGGCGAAGTAATATACGAATATAAACACGATTATAGTCCTGGTAAATTATTACAGATGCATAAAGAATTAGAAGCACAAAAACACGACTTAGATTATTACGGGGCTAAAGGTGTAATAAGAATGTTAGACGCAGAAAAAAGAAGAGAAGAACAAGAAAAGAAAAGAATAGAAGAAGAAAAGAGACTTAAAAAAGAAAAGAATAAAGCCGCTTATAATAAAAAGGTAAATAAAAAATTAGAAAAAAATAGAAAGAGAGGTTAATAGTATGAGTGTAGCATACGATCATATTTTAGAAGAGCATAGTAAAAACATTAGAAAGGCATTCTACTGGATTAAGAAAAGCTTACCTGAGTTACTAAAGCCTATTCCTGGTGTTGATTACGAGCTAATGATATTACTACACGACGACACTAAAACTATACCATCACAATACAATGCATACGATGAATATATTTGCGGCGAACATAAGAAAGATACTATACAGAAGTTTAGATACGCAAGATTAGAACACCATCAAATGAATGGACACCACTGGCAGCATTGGATATATCATAGTTCTGAAGGTGAAAGAATTATATTAGATATGCCATACGAATTCATTATTGAAATGATTTGTGACT
>JAZTYX010000035.1:0-1677 GCA_045637095.1 Clostridia bacterium
TCTATCAGTATTAACAATAACATCTAATGTAGTATACGGTTCAAAAACAGGAGCTACACCAGATGGTAGAAAAGCAGGCGTTGCTTTCGCACCAGGTGCAAATCCAATGCATGGAAGAGATAAATCAGGAGCTATTGCTTCACTTAACTCAGTAGCTAAAATTCCATATGGAAACTGTTGTAAAGATGGTATTTCCAATACATTTACAATTGTACCTTCTGCATTAGGAACAAATAAAGAAGAACAAATCATTAACTTAGCAAACGTTATTGACGGATATTTCGAGCAAGGAGCACACCATTTAAATGTTAATGTTTTAAACCGTGAAACATTAATAGATGCAATGGAAAATCCAGATAAATACCCACTACTTACAATTCGTGTATCAGGATATGCTGTTCACTTCAATAGATTAACAAGAAAACAACAAGAAGAAGTAATATCAAGAACATTCCATGAATCAAAATAATATACAAGCAAGCATTGACTCAATTGAAACATTTGGTTTAGTTGATGGACCAGGCATACGAGTTGTTGTGTTCTTTAACGGATGCAAGTTAAGATGTAAATATTGCCACAACCCAGAAATGTGGACAAAAAAAGAAAACAATTATACTCCACAAGAACTTGTGGATAAAATAAAAAGATATAAAAGTTATTTTAAACAAAACGGTGGTGTAACCTTCTCCGGCGGTGAACCACTTCTTCATAGTAAATTCATTATCGAAACAGCAAAATTATTAAAAGAAGAAAATATCCATATTGCACTAGATACATCAGGAGTCGGCCTTGGAGATTATAATGAATTACTACCATATATTGATTTAGTTATATTAGATATAAAACATACTGAACCACTAGAGTATAAAGAATTAACAAATTTAGAAATAAGTGAAGCAGAACAATTTATACAAGAACTAAATAAATCAAATAAACCAGTATGGATAAGACAAGTAATAGTACCTGGTATAACTGATAATAAGGAATATATAGATAGCTTAGTTAAGTACTTAAACAAAATAAACAACATAGAAAGAATAGACTTTTTACCATTCCACAGACTAGGAAGAGAAAAGTATATATCACTTGGACTAAAATATCCTTATGAAGAAAAACAAGAAATGGACAAAGAAGAATGTAATAAGTTATATAAATACTTCTGCGAACAAAGAGAAAACAGTAAATAATTTTACTGTTTTTTATTTTTATAAATAAAAAGAAGTTGTTAGTAGTTTTTTAAACTTTTAGCAACTTCTCTTTTTATATCTCTTTGTTTTATCGACTCACGCTTATCATAGTCCTTCTTACCGCGACAAACACCTAAACTTACTTTTAATTTATTATTTTTAAAATAAAGTTTAACAGGAACCAAAGTATTTCCTCTCAATTTAATTCCTTCATCTAATTTCTTAATTTCCTTTTTATGTAAAAGCAATTTCCTACTTCTTGTTTCACAATGATTAAAAATATTTCCTTCTTTATATTGTCCGACATACATATTAAGTAAGAATACTTCTCCATTCTTAACAATTGCATAACAATCTTTTATATTACAGTTTCCACTTCTAATAGATTTTATCTCTGTACCGGTAAGTACAATACCTGCCTCATAAACATCATCTACAAAATAATCATGATATGCTTTTCTATTTATTATTTCCATCTAATCACGCTCCT
>JAZTYX010000036.1:0-4291 GCA_045637095.1 Clostridia bacterium
AATAAAAGGAGATTGATAAAAATGAAAGAATTCTTTGCGAACCCAAAATTTAGAAATCCAATATTCTGGACATCATTAGTTGCTATTATATTTGGAGCAGCTGGTGTTAGTTTCGAAACTTTAACTTCTTGGCCTTTATTAGGAGCCGCTGTATTAGGAATATTAAATAATCCCGTTGCGATAATGGCTGTAATTGTGGCAGTGATAGGGGTATTCAATAACAACGACACTAAAGGTTTAGATAAAGTAAGAGTAAAAAAAGAAGAAGAGTAAAAAAGGGGGCGTTTAACTAATGAGTATCGTACAAATAGCGGGAATCATATCTGCAATTGGTGTCATCTTAGGCACAGCATGGAAGGTTCACGTATTCTTTAATAAAATGGAAGATAGATTTGACAGATACGAACAGACATTAAACGAGAACACTATACATCTTCTTAAAATGGCACTATTGAGCGAGGACCTGCCTATAATCGATAGGATCAACGCAGGAGAAAGATATTTGGAACTAGGTGGTAACGGTTATGGTAAAATCGTATACGAACGTCTAGTCGAAGAGTTAAAAGAGCATCCGCCTGTGATGGAACGCGTTAAATAATACGCGAAATTTACAAATACTATTATGAGAAAGAGATGACTAGTTCAATTGGTAGAACGCCACATGACCGTGGAAATGCGGTTCGAGTCCGCACCTCTTTCTCTTTTAATTTTATCTAAAGGAGTTGGTGTAAATGGTACCAAATTTAATAATACTAGATTCAGGACATAACGAATATGTCGCAGGGAAAGAAGCACCCGATAAAAGTATGAGAGAATGGGAATTCAACAACGATATGCAATACAGAATCAAGAAACAATTAGAAACGTATGATGAATTTGAAGTGTTTTTAACTAACCCTAATCCGGAAAAGAAAAACGAAATAGGACTATCAAAAAGACCTTCATTGGCTAATGCTGAATGGAAAGCTAAAGGAAAACCAAATGCTATGTTTATATCTTTACACGCTAATGCGTACGGAGTATGGACAACAGCAAACGGTTGTGAAACATATCATGCATTAAACGCATCATCTAAGTCTAAAAAGTTTGCTGAGACGGTAAACAATGAAATACACGCAGCGCTGAAAGCATTAAATCCTAAATCAGTAAATAGAGGGGTAAAAGTGGAAAACCACGCCGTTACTAAAAATGCAGCAATGCCTGCAGTTCTTGTGGAGTACGCATTCTATACAAATAAAACTGACTTAGCGATATTAAAGAATAACAGACAAGAATTAGCTGACGCAACAGTTAAAGCAATATGTAAACATTTCAATGTGGCTTATAAAAAACCAGTTGATAATTTTTTAGTTAAGATAATATACGACGGTGCTGAAGGATTAAACATTAGACAAGAACCAAATTCTAGTTCGAAAGTAAACGGGCAAGTATTCGTCAATCAAGTATTCACTATAGTCGAAGAGAAAAACGGTTGGGGTAAATTAAAATCAGGAGCAGGTTGGATAAGTCTAAATAAAAAATACGTAACAAAATTATAATTTATATTCGAGGGTGGTTGGGATGGAAAGTTCTCAAAAAGTATATGAGAAGGGCGAATTTATAATACTAAAAGTTCATAGCGGTAACAAGATAGGTTATATCGCTTACAACACCAAAAAAGAATGGGAGAATGGTCATACTCATTTAGATAGTTTCGATATGGCTAAGACTATCATATCCAGTGTAATACAACGTAAAAAACCAAAGACGACGAATATATATTTGATAAGAAGTCATGCGCGTTTAAGTAACGACGCCGAATATATTCGCTTTATAGAGGAACTTATCGAAGTAAAAAAGTCCAAAGGAAAACAAGTATATAGAAACAGAAGCTAAAGGAGCCGCATGGGCTCTTAAAATTTTATATTTAAGGAGAGGGTGTTATGTACGTACTTATATTTGGAATTAGTTTCTTAGCAGGTCTAGGTATAGCTTTGCTAGGTTTTAAAAAACATAATCTAAACGGGGAACTTAAAATAACTGAGACGGACGAAAAAGATTTCTATACTTTATATATTGACAATTTAGAGCGCATATTAAGACGTAAGTATTTATTATTGAAGATAAATAAACCTACGCGCAAATAACATGGGCTCTTATGAGAAAATACTATATAAAGGAGATTGGAATTATGAAAAAAGAAAACATGCAATTATTAGAAAGTTTAATAGAAAGTAAACTAAAAAAAGCAATGGAAGAAGATCCTAAAGCTTTCGAGGAAGCTATGAAAGCAATCGATAGACAACTTGAAATCGATAAAAGAAATGCCGAAATGCAAAGAGATGAAATGAAATTTAAACACGAATTGGAAAAAGAGGATTCAAAACAGAGATACGAATTAGATAAAGAAGCTAATAGACAACAATTTGAAATTTCTAAAGAAGACAAACGTCAAAACTTTGAATTAGAGAAAGAAGTAATAAAATCTAACGCAGAGAATAAACGCAAATCTGAAGATAGAGATTTACAATTAACTCTAGAAGCCATGAAACAAAAATTCAGATTCAAAGAAATGAACATCATGAACAAAGTCGAAGAAAAGAAAATGAAACTTGAAGCAGATCAAGCAGCTAAAGAAAGAATGATCAAGTATGCAGAAATCGCATTAGCAGTAATAGTAACACCTATGATAGAAGCAGGATGTAAACATGCATTTGCTAAAATGATATGTGAATTTGAAAAAGATTATAACTTTACAACAATGGCAGGTAGATCATTAAACGCATTATTCAAATTTAAAAAATAGGTATTTATATTTAAAAAGACTGTGTCTAACATGGTCTTTTATCTTTTCGAGGAGGATTATCATGAATATGGAAATAACAAGAACATTCGTAAGAGCGCTAAATCAGTTAGAAAAAAATAAAGCGAGCATATTAAGTGGTATGGCGGTAGCAGGCGTATTGGGTACTGTAGCATTAGCGGTAAAAGCTAAACCGAAAGCTGATCGTTTACTCGCAGAACAAACGTTCTATGTTGGTTTACACTATAATCGAAAATTAACGAGATTCGAAAAGTTCATAACTGTTGCGCCAACTTACACGCCTACAACATTGATGTTTTTAGGCACAGCGGCTTGTATAATTGGGGCTGATAAAATACACAAAGACAAAGAGGCAATGCTAGCAAGCGCATATATTTATATGAATAGGATGTATAATGATTATCGTGAAGCGGTTAAACATATTCATGGACCAGAGGCGGATCGCATGGTCAAAGAATATTTAGCACCGAAACCTTCGAATGATATTATACATGCTCCAGTCGAGAATCCTGAAAATATAACTGTATATGATGAATACGGAAAACGATACTTCACAACAACTAAGACGAAGTTCAAAGAGGCGCTATATGATATTAATAAAATTTATAATTTCACAGGTGAAATGACTTTAAATGATTTCTATGAATTCTTCGATTTGGAACCGGTACCCGGTGGTAATCTATTAGGATGGGCGGCGTTAAAAGATTATGAATGTACCGGCACATCTTGGATTGACGTGAAACTCGAGCCGATGGAAACTGTGGATTTCGAATCTTACGTTATGATATTTAACATAAATCCGGCAGACGATTTTGGTTGTTGGACAATGCCGGATTAGTACGCGAACATTACATCCCCTATTATGAGAAATAAATACTAAAAGGAGATGTATATTAATGTTAAATAAAAAAGATCTATTTGGAATTTCTGGAATCGCAGCAGCTATAACAGGATGTGTGATAGGAGCAACAATAATCATAAAGAATGAAATAGAATGCAGAAGAGAAAGAAAAGAAATGATGGAAATTATGAAAGACATAACAGACAAATCTAAACAAGTTGATGAATTTCTTGAAAAACTTAATTTGAAATAAGCCCACTTGGGCTTTTCTTTTTGGTACGCGAAATTTACAAGTGCTATTATGAAAGGGAGATGATTATATGAAACTAGAAAAAGATACTTTAGTAAAAGTGGCTGGGATTGCAGGTCCTTTGTTAACAATAGTAGCAACATTATTAACAAATTACACTAAAGAACAGCAATTAAACGAAACTATCGAAAAGAAAGTAGCAGAAATCATGGAACAGAAAATGAAATAGCCTTACAAGGGCTATTCCTTTTTGGAAAGGGGTGATACCGATGGGAATGATAATCAGAGGATTAGAGAATGGCGATATGGTTGTAGAAACTAAAAAAGGAAACGTGTATAGAGCAATGTATTTATATGACGACTTATATGAACTAATAGATGAAGGACGAAACGAGGC
>JAZTYX010000037.1:0-5695 GCA_045637095.1 Clostridia bacterium
TATTGAATAAAAAATATAAATATAATAATATTTATATATAAATTACGGAGGAACAAATGAAAAAAAGACAAGGTATATCATTAATAGTGTTAGTTATAACAATAATTGTTATGATAATACTAGCTTCTGCGGTAGTAGTAACGCTTAGCAATGCAAATATTATAGATAGAGCAAGCGATGCTGTGGGTAAAACTAATACAAAACAAGTAGAACAAATTGCGTCACTAGCTTGGTCAGAAGCGTTTTTAGAAAAATATAGAGGCGTAAATTTAAGGGATAAAGTATATGAAGCGTTAAGAGACAGTGGAGTAAATCCTTACGATTATAACATTATAGTTACAGATAAAGGAGTAACTGTTATAGATAAAGAACAAGCAGGAACATTGCTTGTTGGACCGTGGGAACTAAAAATTACTAAAACTTCGGGAAAGGTTACTAAAGCTGTTGTAACAAATGGTACGGTGGAATTAGATGTTGGTTCTACTATAGATTATATGCCAGGCGGAGTTGGAGATACTAACTATACTGAAGGTTGGAAGATAATGGGCGCTGATGCCAATGGAAGACTTTTAATTTTATCTAATGCGGGTGTTACAGAAGATAAAGTTGAACTATATATAAGAGATGGTTGGGTAAATGCCGAAACGATTCTTGACACTGCAGCTGCATCTTATGCAGACGGAGTAATAGGTGTTAGCTCTAGAAGTATAAAAGTAGAAGACATTGATGCTTTAAGTGGATATGATAAAACAACATTTAATGTTGGATTAATAAACGAGTATAATACAACTGTAACGATAGAATGGGACGGAACGGATTATCCTAAATATACAAACGGAGCTGTAACAGGCAATTTTAGCCGTTCGCATAAAGATAGTGGCTTTAGATATTATGATAAAGCAACTTCTTCTTGGAAAACATCATATTTTACAACAACGCCAACTGAAATAACTAAAATAACAAATGATTATTATGGCTATGTTGGTGCGGATTATATGGATACAACATTGCCTGCATATAGTATGATATTCCAAAGCAGATCTGCTCCATATAATACGGTTGAAACATATTGGCTAAATTCTAAGTTTATAAATGTTCGTACAGATCATGTTCGTTTTGGTATTAGAAGTTTAAGAAACGGTGAGGTTTTTGATGACGATGTGTATATTTCGTGGCATTATGGCAACTCGCCGGAATATGAAGTAAGAGCGGTTGTAACATTGGCAGATAATGTGATTTTAAGCGAAAGTCAAAAAACACCTGGAACATATAATATATATGTCAATAATTAAATATTAAGAATAAAAGGACGATGATAAATAATTCATGGTCCTTTTTTTATTAAACAATATAGTATATAATAATGAAAATAAGATGAAAGGAATAAAACATATATGCTAAAGAATGTAGTAACAAAAGGAACAGAATATATATTTATGCTAATTCTTTTAATATCCTTTGTTTTAGTGGGAACACCGCTTAAAGAAAATACACTGGTATTTAGTATGTGTATAATAGGGATAGGAATAATATTAGGAATATATAAAATAGTAAAAAAAGAGAAATTATTTACAAGCAAAATAGATATATTTGTTATGTTATTTTACTTAACTCCATTAATACCGCTTTTGTTTAATTCTTATGCTAATTTAGAAGATACATTAATAGCGTTAACCAAAAACATAGCGTTATTTAATATATATTTAATGTTAAAAGATAGATTGAATAAAAGTAGCAGTGGTAAAGAAAAGATAATTAATATATTGCTTGCTGGACTTTTAATATTATCTTTCTTTGGATTTGATGAAATGTTGGGTAGAACAGTATATAGATATATGAAATATATTGGAATACCTAATGTAGTAAATTATGAAGCTAGAATGTTTTCTGTATTATGCTATGCTAATACATTTGCTGTGCTTATGGCAATAGGTATATTTTTAGTTTTAGATAAATTAAATAAGATTAATAATATAGATACTAACAATAAAAAAGATAATAATAAAAAAGATATATTGTGGTACGTGTATGCAAGTTTAATGTATATATTTACTTTATCTTTAATTATGACATACTCACGAAGTGTATGGCTTATTACAGTTTTAGTGTTTGGAATGTATTTTTTATTTAATAAAGATAGAGTATATAACGCATGTGTGTTATTGATAAATGTTATATTAGCTTTTATAGGAATAAAAATCTTAAATCTATTTATACCTGAAAAAATCTATATATTTGCGTGGTTAAGTGTAGTGGGTTTTGCGGGAGTTAGTGCGCTTATAACAAATCTTCTTAACAAGATAAAAAATAAATTAGCAAATATAAAATTAACAACATGTATATGTTTAATGCTTGGTCTTGTAGTATTTATACTTTTAGCATATATAGTTGGATTAAAATTAATAACACCACTTAATATATTTGCAGATGGTGGAAATAGTGAAGAAGTGCGTTATAAGTTATATGATATACAGTCAAATACAGATTACACGATTTCTTTAGATATAGATGCAAAAACGTTAAAGAATATTGACGGTGTATATACTATAGAGATAACTGAAGAAAATAAGTATTACGATACTATAGAAACACATAGTATAGACTTTAGTACATTTAAAGGAAATAAAGAAATTAAGTTTAAGACAATGGATAGTACTGTAGCTATAGTAATATTCTTTAAGAGCAATAATGAATATTTACAAGATGGGTTGAGAATAAATAGCCTAAATATAAACGGAAAAACAAAAGGATTAAGTTATGCATATTTACCAATAAATTTGGTAGAAAAAATAGAAAGTTTTACGTTAAATAATAAAAGTTTGTGGGAGAGATTTGTATACCATAAAGATGCACTAAAGATAATTAAAAATAATCCATTAACAGGTAGCGGGGCGAATGGTTGGAAATATAATTATACTATTGTACAAGAATATATGTACAGTGCATCAGAACCGCATAGCCACATACTACAATTAACAATAGATAATGGTATAGCATCAGGAATACTTTTAATAGTTATTGTAGGCTATGTAGTATTTGTAATTATTAAGAAAAAACATTTTAATTTATTAGATGCAGCATTCATATTACTTAATATACATTCGTTGGTAGACTTTAATATGTCATTCTTTGTAGTGAATGTTGTTTGGATATCAATATTTGCTTTAATAACTTGTAACAATGAAGAAAATGAAAATAAAAGTAAAGAAACGAATTTAACAAACAAATTAAATCTAGTTATAAATATATCTTGTACAGTAATAAGTAGTTTAGTTATATTGCTAGGGGTAAGTACATATGCACTAGTAAACGAAAAAGATAAAATAGTAGATGTAAGCAATGAGTATATTAAACAAGAAAAATATAATGAGGCTTTAGTAAAAATAAGCGAGTTGGAAGATGACGGTAAATACAGAGGCTGTATCTATGATGTAATATATAGTTTAGATTATGCAAAATTAAATGGTAAAAGTTTAGAGTATATATATAATACTATTTCAAAAGAAAAGCTAACTATAAATCCTGGATTTGCTATGATGTTAAATAGAATGGCAGACAACATATTAAAGAATATAGATAATAATGAGTATGTAGATAAATTTGCGGAGTATATAGTTAATAATAATGAAAAGGTTGTTTTATGTATAAAAAACAAAGATGCAAACAGAATGGAAGAAATGTACATTAATATGTTTCTTGAAGAACAAAAAAAGATGTATGAATATGCTAAAAATATATTGCTAAAATAAAAAATATATAATAATATTTTATATATAAATATGGAGGAATACGAATGAAAAATAATAAAAAAGGTATATCGTTAATAGTATTAGTAATAACAATAATAGTTATGATAATACTAGCAGCAAGCGTAGTAATGACGCTAAGTAATACAGGGATAATAGGAAAGGCCTCAGATGCAACAACAATGACAGACATGAAATCATTACAGCAAGAAGCGGATGTTGTAAAAGCATTGGAGTTGGGTAATATATATACTGGTTCTGATAGAAATTTAAGATTAACCAAGGCGCTTTTACTAGAAAAATTACATCAACATTTTAAAGGAAGTACTAAAAACGGAGATAGAATAATAACAGCAGATGGGAAATATGTAATTATAGTTGGAGATGATTTGTCTATAACTATAGGCGTTAATGAACAAGGCAAGAAAAATGAACTAACACTTGCCATAACATATAATTCGCCAGTTACATCTATACCATATAAAGTATATGTTACACCAACAATTGAAGGTTGGGAAAAAGAAGATGGCTCAACAGGTGAAACATATTCTTCATACGAAGAATACGCAGAAGCGATTTTAGCAACTGTTTCTGATACAGAACTTGAACAAATATTTGTAGATGGAAATAATTATTGGAATGCAGAACAGGGCTATATGGAACCAATGTATCAAAACATAAATCAATTAGTCGCAACATGGGCTTTAATATATGACAGCGGTGCTTACACTACTTTGGCAGGTATGATTGAATATTATGAGTTTGAAAGCTTGAGAGATTTAGCTATGTCTTTCGAGGCTGTTAAACCAGAAGGATATTACGGAGATGGTTATATAGCGTTTGCTGAAAATGAACTAAAAAATACTACAAAAACATATGAAGAAATATATATGGAAGGTAGAATTGCTTTAGCTGAATATGAAGATTGGTGGAATTTAACTGACCTTAAGAATGCTAGTACTTTTGAAGAGTTTGTAGAATGCGACATGGGAATTTCAGATATAAATAATATGGATCAACTTCTTGCAAATTATAATGAATCATATCAAGTAAATTATATGACAAAAGAAAAATTATTAATAGTAATGAAAGCGGTTGAAACTAAAAAGTATTATGATTTAGCAGAATTACAAGATGGAGAAATTTTAATTAAAGGAGCAAATGGGAAAACTGTAACAGCAATGTCTGGAGAAACGGTTGAAATTAATATGATAAGTGTAGGCGAGACTACATTTGAAGCAGTTGCATTTAACGGAAAGACTGCTAAGAAAGTATTTAAACCTGAATCTAATATTGCACCAGAAAATTACACAGCATTAGATACAAAATTCTTTGAATTTACTTATGATTCAACAACAATGACGGCTACACTAAAGAAGATAAAAGATATATATCAAGAAGTTGGATACTACGAACATTATAGTTTGCCATCACCATATCCATATCCTAAAGCAATAATAGATGATAATGGAGCTAGAATCACAGACATAATAATACCATCTAAGGTAGTAAATCCAGCAGATAATAAAGAATATACTATAACAGCAATAGCAAACAATGCATTTTCAGTGCCATATAGGATAACAGCAACCACTCAACCAAGTTTTACAAGCTTAATATTACCTGAAACAATAGTAACAATAGGAGAATATGCATTCTTTAGTTGGAATAAAACTACTAAATTAATATTACCAAAGAGCTTAACTACAGTGGGCTATCAAGCGTTTAGTTATTGGAATGAATTAGATGTAATAGGTTATTCAGGCACACAAGCACAATATTCAAATATAGTATTTGACGCTCAATGGTCATATGAAGGAAAAGAATTTGAAGAAAAAATAGTAATATGTGATACTCAATATTCAATAGCGGATTAGAGTAAAACGTATATAATAGGGCATGATAGTAAAATATTATGTCCTTAATTTTTATATAAATATTGAAAAAAT
>JAZTYX010000038.1:0-4435 GCA_045637095.1 Clostridia bacterium
ACCTATGCAACAGATGTTACAACAGCAGTTGCAAATCATTAAACAGATTAAACCAAGCATAGAAGAGATAAAAGAGTATTTAAGTGATTGGTTAGAATTTAGTAGAAGGATATTGTTATGAGCAGTGGTAAGGTTTATTTAGGTAGTGAAATTAAAATAAATATTTCCATTTCACCTATACAGAATTATTCAATGGCTGATTATGATTGGTTCATTGAGCTATTCACTAAGAGTAACTCCATAGTCAAGAAGCAAAAAGGGGAGTGTATTAAGAGAGATGGTGATAACTATATAGTTACTCTTGATACTAATGATGTTGGGGATGGTGTGCTTAGATTTAGACTTACTGCTTTTATTCCTGACCTTGACTTTGATGATGGTTTGAGAACTGAGGTTGTAAGTGGTCTTATGGGTGTTTCTATTCTTAAATCAATATAATATGGCTTGTATTGATGTACATAATAGTTCTAATTGTGATTGTCTTAAAGTTGATGTTATTCCGCTTATAGAGCCTATTAAGATTTTACTCGGAGTTGAAGAGTTTCTTAATGATGTGATTGTTTCTCCTTTGGTTGAGGGTTTAAAGGTTAGCTGTGGTATTGTTTGTGATATTGCCCAGCTTAATTATTTGAATGTTTCTCCTGAAGAGGTTATGTGGATTACTGATTCTGAAGGCATTTATTATAGTGTTGAATCTAACACTGATTGGATAATTGAATAATGAATTTAAAATATAAAAATATATGGCTAAAGCGAATTGGATTAAAGTGAACCCCTCGCAGGGTAGTGGTAATGCTACTGTTAATGTTAGTTCTACAGCAGAGCATACAGGTCGTGTACTTAGAACTACAATACTTACTTGGAAAGCGGCTAATGTAGCCGATATTCAGAGAACTGTTAATCAGGCAGGTAAACCTGAATATGTGGATATTGCAGATGCTGCAAGTGCTGACAAGGCAGGTAAGGTCGTAACTATTAGCGGTGTAAGTAACTCTAAGAAACTTACTTTCTCTTTGGGTAGTGGTAATTTGACAAATATTACGCTACCATCTTCTTATACTGCTAATTCATTGAATACGCAGAATGGTGCAAATATTAGTGGTGACCCCGGTGCTGTTGCTGAATATAATTTCAGTATAGCTATTACTGTTCCTGCTAATGATGATATTACTGCTAAAACTCGTCAGATTATTGTTACCGATGAGGGTGGTCATCAAGACGTTTGTACTCTTACTTCTGCTGCAGGTGACGCTTACGTTACTATTGCAGAGGGTGATATTGAGTTGGATTACTTAGGTACTCCTGTTGCGGTAGAGGTTAAGTCTAACACTACTTGGAGTATTGAGTAATGGCTGAGTTAGTCAAGCCTTGGAATGATGGTGGAAACCTCTCCGTTACTTATAATGGTGACGGAGATGGCTCTGCCATTTTCTCCTCTGATGTAGCAGAAGGACTTGACCGAGAAATGACAGTTGTCTTTCGTGATGGTAGTAAAACTGTTGCCATAGAGAGAAAGGTTACACAAGCTGGAATGAGGGAGAAGTTTGTTCCGAGTGATGGAGAATTTATACTTGCGGATGGTGGAACTTTCAATGTGTTGAAAACTACAGCTCCATCTTGGAGGGATTATTACAAAGAGGTAGAATATATTGAAAGCTCTGGCACTCAGTATATAAATACAGGAGTGTATGTAAATCCAAATTACACAATAGAAGTTACATTTGTAATGACGCAAAGAAAAGCTACTTGGGATACATTGTTTGGCACAAGAAATAGCCAGCAAGCACGCTTTACTGCTCGTTGGACTAATACCGCAACGGGTAATTTGGGTGTTCATCGTAGTAGAGGGTATACCTTAAATTATGAGAATTTCGATGATGCTAACGCCAAAAAGACTTTGGTAACAGATACTTGGCATACTATTAAACTTGCTAAAAGACAATACACCTTTGATGGGGTGCTACGCAAAACATTTAGCTCAACGACAGCAACGACAAAATTTCCATATCCTATATACCTCTTTGCTTTGTGTAACGCTGGGTCGCCAGCAGATTATGGCTATTTTCGTATTAAAAAGGCTCGTATATGGGATAGTAATGATGAACTTATAAGAGATTACATTCCTTGCGTAAACCTTGATGGAGTTGGAGGTATGTACGACGTAGTTAACAACACATTTAGCCCGAGTGGAAGTAGTACGAAATTTATTGTTGGAAATTTAATAAATCAATAATATGAGTTATAATAGTAAATATAGCGGCGAGCAGGTCGAGGAATTTCTTGACCAAATAGCAAACGGAGAAATTGGTGGTGGTGGTATAGAAACCGAGACCGACCCTATATTCAAAGCAAGTCCTGCTGCAAGTATTACAGAACAAGATAAAAATAATTGGAGTAATAAGCAGGATAGAATTGAAGATATTGAGGATATTAGAGCTGGTGCAGAAAAGGGTGCAACTGCCATTCAAGAGCATCAAGATATTAGCGGTCTTGCTACTAAACTTGAACTCAATGATAAAGTAGACAAAGTAGAAGGTAAACAGCTATCTACAGAGGATTTTACTACTGCTCTTAAAAATAAACTAAACAGTCTTAATAACTATGATGATACTGAAATTAACGAGGCTGTAAATACTTTAAGAGAGGATTTTAATACTCTTGTTAGTGGTGACACTACAACTGCAATTAAGTCCTTTAATGATATTACAGCTTTCTTAAATGGTATTGAGGATAGTGAATCGTTAGATAGTATTATTGCAAGTATTCAATTAGAAATTGCTAAAAAACAAGTAGAGCTTATTAGCGGAGTTAATATTAAAACTATAAATGGTCAGAGTATTTTAGGTAGTGGAAATATTCAAATAGAAAGTGATTATAGCTTACCTGCTGCTACAACAAATACAAGAGGTGGTATTAAAATAGGTAGTGGAGTTATTGTAGATAACACAGATGTATTACACGCTAAAGTTAATGAATCTACAGGATTAAGCATTACTAATAATGGTATTGAAATTAAACTTGGTACAGGACTTAAAGTTGGAAACCAAAATAGAATTGAAACTAACTTAAAAACTATTAACGGACAATCTATAGAAGGTAGCGGTAATATAGAAATTCAAGGTGGCGGTGGAAACAATACTTTTATATTTGATTGGGACGGTACAAGCACATCGGGTTCTTTGACTGAGGAAATGTTTAACAAAGCTATGTCAGCAGAAAGTATCATTGTGCGAATAGTTGATATCGATGATAATACAGTGGAATTTCGTGAAGCTGAATATATTAAGAAAGGTGAAGCTGACGAATTTTGTGGATTTATGATACATTATATTAAAACTATAACAGAAATACGCAATATAACATTTTCATTATTCCCAACAAGTTGGGCGGCTTTCGTATCTACTATAAATATACCATCTAAAACCTCGGAACTTACCAATGATTCTAAATTTGTTAGGTCTGACAATCTAAAGACTATAAATGGTAATTCTATTATTGGTAGTGGTGATATTGAGATTAGTGGTGGAGGTAGTGGCGGTTCATCAAGAGGTATGAAAAACATTCTTAACCTTGATTCCTCGCCTACTTTAGTCCTTAAACCAAATGAAAGGATTATAATTACTACTACCGAGATTGAAGGACTAACTATTACTGGTTTTGAAACAACCCCTTTTGATGAAAATGCTTTAAATAATGCCGACTCTTGGGTTGATGAGTACTATGTTGTGTTTGCGGTAATGAGTAACACACAAAGTCCACTCATACCTATATCGTTGCCAGATTATGTATTATGGGCGAATGGGGTTTATCCAGAATTGGAAGAAAATGTAAAATATGAGTTATCTATAGCAAGGTATGCGTTATCCCCTGCTACTAATTTCTACAAAGCAGTCTTAACCCCCTTTAAACCCGTAGAGTAATATGAGAAGAAGAGCGTTATTAACATCTATTAGTCAAAATTATGACTATAGTAATTATATGACAATAGAAGCACTTGCAGATAATGTAATTATTATTCCACCACGTGATGTGTTATATACAACAGACGGTGTTACTTGGAATATACAACAAAGTAGCTTTTTAAATATTAAAAAAGGTACATTTGTTTCTTTTTGTTGCGAACTAAATAGTGGAGAAATTTTTGGCACTTGGAGTATAACTGGAAATTGTAATTTAAGAGGTAATTGTAATTCTTTAATATTTGGGCATAATGCTGCTCAAAATAATAGTTTACAAAACTATCCGAACGTATTTGAATATTTATTTAATAAATGCAAGTCCATAGTAAATGTAGAAAAAGATTTTCTCCCAGCTATTTATTTATCTGATAGTTGTTATAAATATATGTTTTATGCTTGCGAAAATCTTATATCTGCTCCAAATTTACCAGCTTTAAAACTTGAAATTAGATGTTATTGGTATATGTTTTCTAATT
>JAZTYX010000039.1:0-1744 GCA_045637095.1 Clostridia bacterium
AGGAACTGTAATAACAAGCACCAGTGACTATAAAATATATGTAACTCATAGTACGACAACAGATGTTAGTACCTATGACGGTACCGGTTCTAATGCGTGGATTGATACTTCCTACACAATAGATAAAGATTGTTGGACTCATATTTGTATTGCAATGGCAAGTAACACTGATATGAAAGCCACACCTGGTGTAGTTAGCATTGACGCCGCCTATCAAAGTGTTAGCATTAATATTCCGAATGCAAATAGTATTTCTGTATCTCGTGAACCAAATACCGAAGCATACGTTGTGATTGGAGGTTAACATATATGGCTTATAAAAAACAAGGATTTACCAATGGGCAAGTTTTAAAGGCAGAACAATTGGTTAAAATAGAAGAAGCAGTTCTTACTAATGAAACCCTAATCAATTCGCTTAATAATTCATCTAATAGTACTTCTATTTATGGAACTTCTTATGTTGAACAAGAAGATGCTTTATATGAAAAAGTTTTAGCAGATATGGATAGTAAAACCGTATGTCTCATTATCGGCGCAGATACCCACGCAAAAACAGATAATAATAGAAATAAATACGGCATGGTAATGCGAAAAATAGCAGAAAGATTAAATGCTGATGCTATTGTACACCTTGGTGACATGATAGAAGAAGAGTATTCAAATGCTTCACCAGAAGAGCATTATAAAAATAGTGAAACGAGATTGCTGGCTTATATGGCTACAGCTCACTCTACCACCATTCCATTTTTCCACGCAATAGGACATCATGAATTATACCCTTGGTATGATGAAAATGGAAATAAGTGGAATTATAATACACCTAGTCCAAGTACTGGGGGATATGCTTATCCATTTACTAAAGCAGCATCCATTACTACAAAATATAATCGTGGTTTAGTAAAACATGTAGATATCAATGATGCATATAATTACTATGTAGATATGGATATGCAAAAATTAAGATGTATATTTTTAAACAGCGTTGTAAATTATACAAGTTTTGCAGATTCAACTATAGCATGGGTTAGTAAAGTTTTACAAGAAACACCCAAAGAATATAAAGTCTGCTTCTTTGCTCACGCTCCTAATATAAAAGAAGCATGTTTTAAACCTACTAATCCAATTCCAAATGGTCCTGAACTACTTACAGTTTTAAATAACTATGTTAATGAGGGTGGCACTATTTTGGGCTATTTTCATGGGCATAATCATAGAGATAATGTAGTTCACAGTGAAGAAATGACCTATAATTTAATTTCAACTACTTGTTGTGCGCCGACAGTTCTTACATCAAATTTACCTACTCTTGGAAACTCAACGACTCCAGAAGATAGAACTGGTTATAACGAGTATGCTTTTGATGTTGCTTGTATTCATACTGATACAAATATGGTAAATATGTTTAGATTTGGCGCAGGATTTGATAGATATATTAAATTGGACGGTACTTATGCAACAAATGATGTTACTACATCTTTTACAAACACTATTTCAGGTAATACAGCCACTTTAGATGCTTTGTGTGGTAGAGAAATTTGGCGTGATAACCAATCAATCGATACAATTAATAAGAAATGGTATACTGCCGGCGTTAATAGAGCCGCAGCTTATTATTTAAAACTTCCTGTAGGAACTGTAATAACAAGCACCAGTGACTATAAAATATATGTAACTCATAGTACGACAACAGATGTTAGTACCTATGACGGTACCGGTTCTAATGCGTGGATTGATACTTCCTACA
>JAZTYX010000040.1:0-2633 GCA_045637095.1 Clostridia bacterium
TGGCAATGAACGCAAAGCTCAACAAGATCAAGTGCCCCAAGGGAAAATAAGAATCGCGAAAGACAACCCCCGGAATTCTCCGGGGGTTGATTTTTAGAGACCTTTTTACTAGGTGTTCTACTTGCTTCCGAGCCCCAATGACCGGATATTTGGGTTTTGGTGTTTTTCCCTCTCCTTTCAGCACCGAAAAGTCACTCGGAGGCAATTAAAACACCTAGTAAAGTATGAGTATATTTATCAGAAAGGGGGTGAAAAGCGATGGGATACTATTATATATGTAATGGCGATGTTTTATACCATCATGGTATAAAAGGACAAAAATGGGGTCGTAGAAGATTCCAGAATGAGGATGGTTCTTTAACGCCTGCCGGAAAAGAGCGTTATGACAATGATGGCGATAATAAACGTGTTGAATCGCCCGAAGAACGTAAAAAAAGAATAGCTAGAAATGTTGCTATAGGTGCCGCAGCAGCGACAGTGGCTATAGCTGCTATAGGTTATATGAAGTATAATAAAAACTTAAAAGAGTTGGATAAAAAAGCAGGGCAAGCGATAAAAGAAATCAACACTAAAGTAGTAGACATTAATAAGTTATCCGATAATACTAAGGTACTTAAAAAAGGAACTAAATTTCAGCGTATAAGTTCGAAAAGCTTTGAGGAGTATGCCGAAAAAGGAAGAATAGCATATGCGTCATTTGAGAAGAAAGATAATGCGATATATATGCATGATATGCCTAAAAATATAGCAAAATGGAGAAGATATGGAGTAATTAAAGATGGCGGTAACTCCGCGTACAAACATGTATTGACGATGAATAAAGATATTAAAGTCGCATCTAACAAAAAAGTCGCAGAAGTATACTCCGAGGTAACAGGTAAATCGAGTTTTAAACAATACGAATTTAGAAATTTTATGGAAGGTTTAGTAGATAGAGACAAAGAGGAGAATAAAAATTTCATAAATAAACTTATAGAGATGGGGTATAATGCCATAATCGATGATAATGATGCGGGTGCATATACAACATCACCGTTGGTATTGTTAAATCCAGCAAGTGATATTGCGAACATCGACACAAAAGAAATTAAAAAAATACACAAGATACTGAATATTCTTATGTATAAATAGTAAAAATGGGAGGTGTTAACTTGACTAAGAAAAAACAAAATACTCCAAAAGAGCAACCAAAGAAAATGAGACCTGCTACTTCGCCGGAAGCCAGAGAGAACCAACTTATTTCTCTAGCTGTAGACCTGGCAGAAAAGCAACTTATCGAAGGAACTGCCTCTTCTCAAGTAATTACACACTACTTGAAACTCGGTTCTACCAAAGAGAAGATAGAAAGAGAGATATTAGAGAAACAGAAAGAGCTTATAGAAGCTAAAACTGAGAACTTACAATCAGCTAAACGTATCGAAGAGCTTTATACTAATGCTATAAACGCTATGAAGAACTATAGTGGACAGTCTAGCGACGATGACGAAGAAGATGACGACTATGATAATTAGAACATACACTGAACTAATGAAGTTAGCAACATTCGAAGAGAGATACAAGTATCTAAAACTAATAGCGAAGGTGGGAGAGGAGACTTTCGGATTCGATAGATATTTGAATCAACAATTCTACCATTCGCAAGAATGGAAGTCGATAAGAAGTCAAATAATCATAAGAGACAATGCTTGCGATTTAGGAATTCCAGGCAGGGAGATGGATAAAGGAATAATTATTCATCACATGAATCCGATAACCAAAGACGATCTAATACACCAATCAGACTTTCTACTTAATCCGGAGTATCTGATTTCGGTTAGTAAGAAAACACATTCAGCAATACATTATGGCGATGAAAGTATATTATTCGGAGATGTTATAGAGCGTTCAAAAAATGATACTTGTCCATGGAGGAGGTGAGTCAAAATGGATAGTATATTAGATTCGATTAAGAAACTATTAGGGATTCAACCTGAGTATAGAGTATTTGACGAAGACTTAATAATCCATATAAATACTGTTTTGGTTATTCTTAATCAACTTAACATCGGACCGCCTGAAGGTTTCTTGATTTATGATGGGACCGAGTTATGGGATGACTATATCGACAGAGAACAAATCGCGATGGTAAAGAGTTATATTTATCTTAGAGTGAGACTTTTGTTTGACCCTCCTGGAAGCGGTATATTAGTAGATAGTATAAATCGAATGCTTTCAGAACTCGAATGGCGCCTTTACCTAGAAGGAGACTCTCCGAAAGGAGGTGAATAGCGTGAGTAAGCAATACAGAATTGACGAGTTAGTTCATCATGGCATTAAAGGTCAAAAGTGGGGTCGTAGAAGATACCAAAATGCTGATGGTTCTTTAACACCTGCTGGAAAACAACGTTATGGCTCAGCAGAAAACTTCGATAGACAATACGATGCTCAACAAAAGGCCGCAATAGCGGGTACTAAAAAAGCGGTAGATGGAGCTAGAGAATTAAATAGAGCTAGTAGAGAGGTGCATAACGAGCGTACTAGAAAACAACAAAAGAAAGCGGATAAAGCGGTGGAAGATGCCGTAAGAGAAAGAGCTAGAAATATGTCCGATCAAGAATTACGTGAAGCGGTTAATAGACTTAATATGGAAGAGA
>JAZTYX010000041.1:0-37586 GCA_045637095.1 Clostridia bacterium
TATATGAATTGGTTTTCTTTTTGTGAATTGTTTGGAATAAAAAATAAATATAGTCATATATATGTACTAAATAGGAGGTATGAAATGGCTATAAAAACAGATAAGGAGCTTTTGAAATTAGATAAAATTATTACTAGAAATACGCAAATATTATGGTTGGAACAGGATATTTTAGTACCTGATTCTAAACCAGATGTTATGAAAATTGTACAAGTGGAGGCAGTACCGTATATTGCAAATACGGATATATATGATGGTGGAATAAAAGTAAGTGGTGAGATTACGTATTACATTATATATAGGAGTATGGATGAGAATAAGACAAGAGGAATAACTGCAACATATCCATTTACACAAAACATTAATGCGCCAGAAGTAAAGAAAAATATGAGAGAAAATGTAAAGATAGCAGTAAGAAATATTGTGTATTCGTTACCTAATGAGAGAAAAATTGGCATTAAGATAGAGTTAGTATATAAATATGTAGTAAGAGAAAATACAGATGTAAGTATTATAACAGGTATGGAAGGTGATGAAGACATTGAATCGAAAAAAGTGAGTGATACTTTCTATAATGTTATAGATGTTAAAGATGAAATAATAGACACGAGTGAAGATATAATAATGTCAGATTCAACGCCTAAAATAGGAGAAATATTAAGAGTAGGGGCAGGTATTACCAATACAGATTACAAGGTAAGTTACAATAAAATCCTAGTAAAAGGAGATATAAGTTTAGAAGTAATGTATGTAGAACAAGATACAAACAATGTGTTTACATATACTACGGAAGTACCTTTTGCTGGTATGATAGAATTTGAAAATATTAAAGAGGAATATAAATGGGATATAAAATATGCTTTAAGAAATCTTGAACTTACATTAAATGAAAACAATATATTAAATGCTAAAGCAGAGATAAATGTAAATGTGGTACTTTATGAAGAAAAAGAAATAACATACATTAAAGATTTTTATAGTACTAAAAGTGATCTTAAGTATGATGCAAAGGATGTTGTTATAGTAAAAAATAAAGATGTTATTAATAAAACAATCAACATTAAAGAAGGTGTTGGTGTTACAGATGTAAAGAACAAAGTAACAGCAACCACAGTTTCAACAGAACAGTTAAATACTAAAGTTGTAGGCGAAAATTTATATGTTGATGGAGTAGTTAAATTGGGGGTTACTTTTGTAAATCAAGATACAGGAACATTAGAAAACAAAACTTATGATTTACTGGTAGATACAACAGTACCGCTTGGTAAAGATGTGAAGGATGAAAATGTAGATGTTGCTATTAAGGTGACTAGCAGAGCAGCGACTAATATAAACGGAAATGTAGAGACTAATATAAATTTAGAATTTATTGTGGCTGTAGAAAACATAGATAAAGTTATTTTAATAGATGAAATAACAGATGAAGATGTTAATGGTGATACGTTAAATAATATGTATGTGTATATAATTAAAAAAGGAGATACACTTTGGGATATAGCAAAGAAATATAAAACAACAGTGGGTAAGATAGCAAATACTAATAATATAGCTGACGAAAACAAATTAGATATAGGTCAAAAAATATTAATAATAAGATAAATATGAGAGTAAAATATTATATGAAATTATTTGGGCAAACGTACATAAGAAGGTCGTTTGCCTTTTTGCTAATTATATTAATAATGCTTTTAATAATGGGCATAGTAATGTTAAAAAGAATAACACCGAGTATAAAAGTAGCATGTGAAAGTAGAGCTAAAAGTGTAGCTTTAGGTATTACTAATGAAACTGTAAAAGAAATATTAAAAGAGACGGAACACGAATCGCTTGTGAAGCTTACATATAATACAGAAGGCAAGATAGTAGGTATAAATGCAGATATTATAGAGATGAATAGATTATCTTCGGAGATTGCATATAGAATACAAGATAAACTCACAAATTTAGATGATGTAATTATAAAGATACCTTTAGCAAAACTTATGGGATTGAATATATTTTCTGGCTATGGTCCAAAACTTAAAATAAAGTTAGTGCCATACGGAAATACTTTAGCTGAATTTAAGACGGAATTTGTATCAGAAGGAATAAATCAAACAAGGCATACTATATACATAGATATAGCAAGTACAGTAAATGTAATAATACCGTTTAATGTAGGAGCGGTAACAAGTGTTACAAGAGTAACAGTGGCTGAAACTGTAATTGTCGGAGATATACCAGAAACATATTACAATATAGAAGGAATAAAAGATGCAGCTGAAACGGGAATTATAGATGCTATGTAGCAGATTAAATAGGTGTGAGGTAGAAGGATAAAAGATAAAAAAATAAAACCAGCAGAACTGGTTTTATTTTATATTATTTAGTTTTTTTTGGTTGATGCTTTTGTAGTTGCTTTTTTAGTTGCTGTAGTTTTAGCAACTTTCGCTGTTTTGTTAACTGGTTTTGTTTTATGGTTTTTTGCAATAACTAAAACAACCACTACGACTACAAGTGCACCTATTACACATGCTATTATTACTGGAATAGGATTTTCTTTGGCAACAGGTTCTGCTACTACTGGAGCTTTTTCTTGTTCTACGGGTTTTACAACAGAAGTACCATAAGCACTTATTTCGGTAGTGTGAAGCTTAAAGCTTTCTATACCTTTTTTGCCTGAACCATAATCAAAAGTTTTTACTTCAATTCCATATTCATCAAAGTTGTAGCCAGAGAAATCTTTATTCATATCTTCTAGGAAACTTTTTTGTAATAAGTTCATTTGACCAACTGCATAGAAAACAGATTCAAAAGCAACTCTATCTACTTTTATTTGCGTTTCATTAGTTTTATCTCCAGTATATGTATAAGATAATATGTTGTTGTTTAATGCAAAAGAAGTAACGTAAGTTGTAGTTGTTTCTCCTTTAGTTACAACATATTTGAAATCTATACTATCTGCATCATATGTGAAAGACATCTTAGCATTAGCTGTATCTAGTGATTTATAATGGCCATCATCTTCTAAGTAATAAGCAAATGTTTCCAACGGTAAATTTAAAGCGTCTGCATATACAAAGTTAAATGACAAGAATACTACCATAAAAATAGCGATTATGTTCATATAAAATGATTTTTTCATAATATAGCCTCCTTAATTATATCTTAAATTATATTATATACATTTTTTTTTTGCAACATAAAAAGCACGAATAAATCGTGCTTTTTATATTAACTATAAATTACTAAATATTAAATGTATTTTATGCTTCGATTAATCTTTGTAAAAAGTTATTAGCGTACTCTATATCTATTGTAGTTTCTTCTATTAAGAGTGCGTTTTCTAAATTTGTACCATCAAATTGGAACTCTCCTCTAGAGTTTCTTCCAGCCCAGTGATTATATATTCTACCATCTAGGTTTTTATCAAACATAGAGCAAAGTTTTAATTTTATATTATTACTTTCAGGATTTATTCCAATCAAGTAAATCATATATACAGATTTGTCTTGAGATAAGAATTTAAGTAATTTATCTATATTATATCCTTTTGGATTACTGTTTTTAGATAGTATTTTAGTCTTAATGTCTATCTCGATATTATAATTATCGAAGGTTTTCTTATAATCTCCAAGTTTATGATCGCTAAAAACATCTTCAGACAATGGTTGGTCATTTACAAGGCAGTTGATAATAGTTTTTTTAGTTTCATTATCTTCACAGGCAATAAGATATTCAATTATGCGCCCACGCAAATTAACATTATCTATTTTAGATGCAATAGCTATATATTCTTTCATTTCATAAGCTTTATTGTCCAATTCTTTCTTTAGAGCTAGATATTCTTTTGAACCAATAAACTTAGAAGCTCTATTTATTGAATTTGCTATCATATGTCTGCTGGTATCGTTTACAACAAATTCATGACCATATCCAGAGATGTTAGAGGTAGCTTTAACAAGTCTATCAAGATTCGCATCAAAACCAATTTTAGAATGTAAATTAAAAAGCATTTCGAAATTTTCTGGAGTATTTGGTGTACCATCTATATTAGTAGATATATCACAAAAGTTAATACTTCCAACAATATTAGTTTTAGTTAGCCCGTGAGATGAGTGACTCACCTTTTTTATACAAGTACTATTTGCAAGAACAATTTTATGACTAGCAGGTGATACAACTATAACTAAAATAGGAATATTGTCATATACTTTAATTTTACGCAATGCAAGAATTGTATTAGATACCGTTTCGGTTTTAGAATATGATATGCGAACTGCAAAAGAATCGCAATAAAGGATTTTTCTATCAATATTTAATGAAAACGTATCTATCAACTTGTTTGTAAAAACAACCTTGTCTGTTATGGACTGGTTGCTGTTTACAAAATCAACTAACTCTTGTATTTTAGTTTTATTGTACATTAATTATCACCTTTTTTCTTTACGTTTTGAAGAGAACTTGTATTTCTTTCCCAAAACACACCGTCGGTATATCCTTGGATAGACATATCTAAATCAGCCATTTCTAAACGTTTTTCTGCCCATACACAATATTGAGGATTTTGTTCTATTCCTATATAATGTCTGCCTAGTTTTTTAGCTGTAACAGAAGTTGAACCAGAACCTAAGAATGGATCTAATATTATATCGCCCTTATTTGTACTAGCTAAGATAAGTTTAGCAAGTAATTTTTCTGGCTTTTGAGTAGGATGTGCTGTGTTTTCTGGCATAGACCAGTAAGGAATAGAAATATCATCCCAAAAATTAGAAGGACAAGTATCTCTAAATTTTCCTTCTGCAGTTTCTTCCCAATCTTTAGGCTTGCCATCTTGTTTATATGGTGCGATAACTTTTCGTCTAATTTTTACATCGTCTACATTGAATGTGTAATTTGTTTTAGAAACAGTAGCAAACCAAATATCTTCCATACCATTTTTCCAGTTTGCTTTTGCGCCTCTGCCTTTTTCACGTTGCCATGTTATACGATTTTGTACATAGAAATGTTTCTTAAGAACTCGTTCTATAGCACCACTAGATTTCCAATCACAACATACATATATTGAAGCGTTGTCTTTAAGAGTGGGGATTAACGCAGTAATCCAACTATCTATGTAATTTTCGTAATTGTCATCAGACATGCTCTTAAATTCATTGCCGTGAAATTCTTTATCTAGATTGTATGGCGGATCTACAAGTAATAGATCTACACTTTTTTCTGGCAATTTAGTTAATACATCGAAAGTATCTCCTAAAATTGTTTTATCTATAACGTTCTTAATTGTAGTTTTATTATGCAAAGAAATACATTTATCTAGATATTCTTTGCCTTGTTCTACAGTAATGTCTATTGTTTTATTTTTTTCAGATTTTGCCATTGTTTTAACTCCTTAGTATGTCTTAAATTATATCACATACGACGTTTTTTGCAAGAAAATGCGCAACAAAAAAGCACGAATAAATCGTGCTTTTTGTATAATCCATAAAGTGATATTATCTCTTTGAGAATTGAGGTGCTTTTCTTGCTTTTTTAAGACCGTATTTTCTTCTTTCTTTAACTCTTGAATCTCTAGTGATAAGACCGCTTCTTTTTAAAGCTGTTCTTGTATCTAGATCGATAGTTGCTAAAGCTTTAGAAATACCGTGTGCTACCGCACTAGCTTGAGCTGAGAATCCGCCACCTTTAACTGTAGCTATAACATCATATTTTTCCATCATGTTTGCAACTGCAAATGGTCTGTTAACAACTGCTTTTAAAGTTTCTAGTGAATAAAATTCAGCTATATCCTTTTTGTTGATTGTTATTTTACCTGTACCTGGAGTAAGTCTTACTCTAGCTACTGCAGATTTTCTTTTACCTGTTGCGTAAATGAATTTTTTTTCTGTTTTTGGCATTGTTCTATCCTCCTAATTAAAAATTCCAGATTTCTGGTTTTTGAGCTTGTTGTTCGTGTTCTGCACCTTTGTATACTCTTAATTTAGTAAGCATTGCTCTTCCTAAAGAGTTCTTTGGTAACATACCTTTAACAGCTATTGTAACGGCTCTATCAGAACGATTTGCCATCATATCCTTAGCTTTAACTTCCTTTAGACCACCGATGTAGCCAGAGAAGCTAGTGTAAGTTTTGTTATTTAATTTGTTTCCTGTTAATACAACTTTATCTGTATTAAGTATTATTACATGATCTCCACAATCCATATGTGTAGAGTATGTAGGTTTGTGTTTACCTTTTAATAATCTTGCTGCTTCTGTTGCAACTCTACCTAAAGATTTGCCTTCTGCATCAATTATATACCATTTTCTTTCAATTTCACTTGCTTTAACGCTGTGTGTTTTATTGTTCATGGGATAATTCCTCCTAATTAATTTAATATAAATTCTCGTATATATACATTAACTGCAAATTACCGGGAACAGGTAATGCATACATAACATTGCTCATATATTTTACAACAGGAATAAAATAAAGTCAATACAAAAACGAAAAAATAGTTAAAAAATAATAGAAAAACGATATTAAGTGCAACATAATATGGGTATAAAATTGTTAAAATTTATACCCAATATTTGTTGTATAAAAAAATGTTATATGATAGTATATACATAGATGAACTAGAGACAAAGGAGAGATATCATGGAAGAGTTAGAATTTGATGATTTAATAGACAAAGAATATGCACCGAAAGTTGACCTACCTAAGTCTGAAATAGATGGATGGCTATCTAAACTTTCAATGCATTCAAATGATCCGGAAATGTTAACAAAAATATACACATCAATCCTTATGGATGATAATGTTATGTTTATTCTAACAAGAATAAGTCAAAATCCAATATTTAGACAACATTTTCCAGAATTTTATGTAAAAAATAAGTATGGAGAAAGTGTAATTAATTGTCAGCAAAATACAATGTATCACAGATACGGTGTCTTCAAACATACATTGTGTACAATAGAAAGTGTTGGTAAGGATAGTCTTAAATTTAACGCACAAGAATTAAAAATATTAAAATGGACAATGTTTCTGCATGACATAGGAAAACCAATGGCTAAAATGATAAATGGTTCTGGCAGTGACTCTTTTGCGGGACATGATGACATATCTCATGATATAGCTATAGATATCTTAGACAGATTTGCTTTCACAGATGATGAGAAAAATGTAATTTTAACTTTAATTAAATATCATGATAAATATTTAAATGAAGGTGATCTTACATATGATAACATGAGTTTCTTAGCTAAAGAATTAGAAGATAAAAGAGATTTGTTCTATCTTTTAATTGAAGTTAAAGTTGCAGACAATAAAGCAAAGAGCTTAGATGTATACAATAGATTTATAAATGTTCAAAACAAATATTTTGAATTTGCAAATGAATATTTTGGTAATGCGGAAGAAAACAGAATGTTTGGAACTATATTACCAAATGCAAAATTTGTTGTAGATTTAGATGATGATGACGATGAAGAAGAAACTACTACTAAACGTGAAGGTCCAGCGAGTGTATACGAAGATGGCGGAAGTGATGTGGATATAACAGAAAAAATAATAGTTGGGCTATGTAGAGATGTTACTTCTGGTAAGAGGTTAAAATGTTATTATCAACCAATTATAGACCTTAAGAATAAAGTTGTAGAAGGTTATGAAGTATATTATAAAATAATAACTGATGAAAACTTCTCTTATGATCAAATTATTAAGAAAGCAAAAGAATTTGAAAGATATGACAAGTTACAACAAATGTTATTTGTAAATTCGCTAGAAAGATTTAATGAACTAAATCCATCAGCAAATTTAACAGAGTATATAAATATAGATGCAAGAAGCTATAAAAACTATGTAAATAAATCTAGAATATTTGATTCTATAGCGGGTAAAAAAGTTGTTGTGGATTTCAATAATTTTGAGTTGATCAATACTAACGATTTAAGAGAGATGGTTGCTGAGATCCAAAAAGTTAAAGCGAAAGCATGTATAGATAACTTCGAATCAAGTAATAAAACTGTTAGGGATATAGATAAGATTGAACCTAAAGTTGTTAAGTATAAAATTGTAGATACAGATGAAAATACAATTAAGCAAATTAAAGAGCTTGTGTCATACTGTACAGCGAGATTAATAAGACTTGTTGTTTTCGGTGTGGATTCTGCGGATAAACTAAATGCGTTAATCGGCATAGGAGTAAGATATGTGGAAGGTAAATACTTTGGCAGACCAACAGATGGCTTAGATATGACAAAAGCAAAGATTGAAGAATTACTAGCACAAGCTGGTGAAGAAATAATTTGTTAAAATAAATAAATTCAAAAATATAAATATAAAAACTTCTAAAATAACACATACTATTTGTATGATATATTTTGGAAGTTTTTTTGCTGGAATAATTAATGGATTGTTTGCTAGTGGTGCTGGACAAATTTTAGTATTTATGTTGATTTTTGTCCTTAAACAGGACACATACAAGTCTAGAAAATTAAGTGTTTTTGTTATAGGAATAGTAAGCTTATTAACGTTATTAAGATATATGAAAGTGGTAAATGCACCTGCTAAAGAAATAGTTATAGTAATAATCACGGGCGTTATTTTTGGAACATTAGGAACTAAAATCATAAAGAAGATAAATCCAAATGTTCTAAATATATTTTCTGGCACATTAATAGTAGGATTATCACTATATAAACTTTTAAGAGGTGGATAATGTTAATAATAATATCTAGTATTTCAAGTGTGTTAGCTGGTATGGGGATAGGCGGCGGAGCAATATTTATACTCCTGTCTAATATATTTTTAGATATAGGACAAAAAGAAGCACAATTATTAAATTTAATTGCATTTTTAGCTGTAAGTTTAGGTGCTACAATTTCAAATATAAAGAATAAAGAAATAGATATAAAAGCGGTCAAAAAAGTGTTGCCTATGGCGATTATAGGAAGTTTAGTTGGCACACACTTTTTTAATAAAATAAACGAACAAAAGCTTAGCAGATACTTTATATATTTTTTGTTACTAATTGGAATTTATGAAATAATTTCAAGTGTAAAGAAGATGAAAAAAGAGAAGAATAATACTAAATAAGAAAGGAGAAAAAAATATGGAGTGTATAAAAGGTATGGTGGCAGGTCTTGTGTTGGGAATGGTTGCTGGTGCTTTTGTGGGGGCTTGTAACAGTAGTGCTATCTGTGAGTGCTTAAAAGAAGGAAAAAGAGAAATAAAAAGATTTAAAAGAAAATATATGTAAGAAAAAATAAATATTTACAATACACCTTTTATGTAATAAAATTTAATACATAAGAGGTGTGTTTTATGCAAAAGAAGAGAGGAATAAGTTTAATCGTATTAAGTATAACTATACTTGTAATGGCAATTCTTGCAGCTACAGCAATAATTGCATTAGAAGACAGTGGAATTATAAAACGTGCTAAAAGCACAACAACACAACAGAATTATGCTGATGAGTATACAAGATTGCAAGTAATAAAAAACGGAATTCTTACAGATAATTTAGGAACAATAACGGTTGAAGAATATATAGCTGAATTAAGAAGTAAAAATATGCTAGAGGCAGGCCAAACGACTAATACAGATGGTAGCATAACAGTAACAACAAAGAGTGGCTTTGAAGTTGTTCTTAAAGCAAATGGTGTTAGTGATTTGAGTGTGATGATAGATGGGTATACACAAGCTAATAACAATAATTCTGGAAGCGCGGGAAATAATAGCGGAGATAACAATCAAACACCATCAACTCCTACTGTTCCAGATCCAATAGTTATTACGTCTGCAAATTATCCTAATTTAGGTAAAATGGAAGATTATACAGGATATAGCTGGCTAGAATATTGGGGTAAAGACTTGTATTGCAATGCGGCTGCTCAATACAAGGTCGTTGTTAGTTCGGATACGATGATATATTATGATGCGGCTAATGATATAGGAGATTCTTTTTATGTAGATAATTTTACGCAAATTGAGGGGCAAGGAATATTCTTATCTGGTATGGAGGATCCTACTACATATCAAGGTATAGAAGTGATATTAGATAATAAAACAAATGGCGTTCTTGGAATTGGTTGGTGCTCATATAGAGGTGGCATGTTTAAGATATCTATATATCCACTTGATGAAAATGGAAATTATTTAACAGATTATGATTATGATATAGAAACAACTGAGTGGTAATTAAATATAAAAATAAAGGCTCAATTTTAACGAGTCTTTACTTTTTGCATATAATGTTAAAATTCTATTGAAATTTTACTAAAATATATAATATAATTGAACTACAAATATGGAGGGTATATATGGCAATCGCATGTTTAATATTAGGAGTAATATCGTTGGCTTTTTGTTGGATGCCTGTAATTGGGTTGATAGTTGCGGGTGTATGTGTTGTAGCAACAGCATTAATGAAACGAAAAAAAGAATATGGCAAAAATAAGATGATGATTAAGTCTATAGCTTTAATTATAGCTATTACGGGACTTGTAATTTCTATATTTGTAACAGGAATAAATGTTACAGAAAGTGCTATTATAAGAAAAACTAACGAAGGAGCGCTAAATGACGTTAAAGCAAGTGTTAGTGCTATGACTTTGGCCCAAGCACAACAAACGGCAGATTATGCGTGGAATGAGGCTAGAATGAAAGGGCTAAGAAACGAAAGAATGACACAATATATATTTAATTCTATAAGTAATTCTGGGTTAGATGCAGATGCATATATTTTGGAAATAACTAAAACGGGAGTTATAGTAAAAGTGAGATAATAAAAAGACATTTTGAGATGCAATATTCATCTTAAAATGTTTTCTTTTTTATTAATATAAGCTTACTTTTTGTAAAAATTGCTTGCTATTATGACCAATATATAGTAAAATATATGTGTTAAAAGATTACATAAAATAAGAATGGAGGGTTTTTATGGTATACAATAAAGTTTTTAAAGTATGCGCAATAATTTCAATAATAGCATTATTAGCAACTACAGTGGTTTTTGCTACTACAGAAGTGGAAGCAAAAGACAATGAAATTGTAGGTGGAGTTATGACAGTACTTAAAAATGTTCAAACTTATTCGTGGCCAGTAGCAGTACTAGTGCTAGTATATGGTATGTATCAATACTATGTTGTTGGTTCGGAAGCTTTCGAACAAAAAGTAAGTGGACAAAAACTAATAGTTGGACTTTCAGTGTTTATGACAATAATTCAATGTCTACCATTAGTATATGCAATAATTACAATATCACAATAATTGACAAAGGAATAAACTAGGGTATAGATAAAAACAAAAGAAATTTTAATAACAAGGGTGGTAACTAAATGAAAGTATTATTTGGATTAAATAATGATGATACGGTAAAATCCATAGTAAAATATTACGAGGAAACATATAAGGAAAAGGTAGAGTACAAGAACGTGTACTACTTTAAGCAAGCTGTACAAGAATTAACAGGTGGCAATTATGATAGAGTAGTATTACTAGAAAATCTAGAGAAGTATCCAACAAACAATCAAGCTCAAATAGATGACTTTATTTTCCATAACATAGATGCAATGACAGATGAGTTTGATGCAAAGAAAATAGTTTTTATAGCATCAGACAGAAGAGAACTTGGAGACGAGTTCTTAGCCAAGCTATTTAATATAGGTGTATATACAGTATTAACTGGTAGAGATAGAACAAAGAGTAAAACAGCTCAAGCTATTAATGCACCAAAGATGAAAAAAGATGTAAAACAATATTACGAAAATAGCGCAAGCAAAAACGTATATAGCAAGATTGAAGTTTCAGAAATGGAAATTCAAAGAATAATAAGCTATTATCAAAATCAAAAAGGTGACACATCTAAATATGTTGAAATATTTGATAAAATAGGGGCTCAATATACAAATGAGCAATTAAGAATAATAGTAGGATTTTTACCAGCATCAGTTAAGGACTTCTTAAAGGAAAATAGCGATAGATATAATCAAGTTTTAATTAATGTAGAAGTAAGTCCTACACCAACAACTCCAGTGAACAATACGGTTGAAGGTGTAAAAGAGGTTGTGCATATAGAAAAACAACCAGAAATTATAGAAAAGATAGTTGTAAAACAACAAAATACCCAAGCAGCAGTTGTAACTAAAGTTGTAGAAAAAGAAGTTGTTCGTAACGTATATGAAGTACCTAAAGACTACAAAAAAATTGTATGTATGGTAGGTGCGCCAAAAGTTGGAACAACATTCTGTATTAACGCCATATCAAATGCGTTATACAGAAAAGATGTTAAAGTTGGTATAGTAGACTTAACAAAGAAAAGAGATACTTACACACTTTACACATATGACAATGAAGGTAAGAGAGCAATAGCGGCAGAAAGTATGAAATACGCATCAAATGGTCTTAACGAACCTTTAATGTATGGTAAATTAAGTATATATACTGGTATGCCTGGTGAAGATAGAAGACAATATGATGCGGCAAAAATGTTAGAAACTGTATCTAATAATAATAGCATAGTACTATTAGATTGTGATTTCTCTACACCTGTAGATTACTACAGATTAGCTCAAGAAATATATATTGTACAAGACATGGATGTTCTAAACGTTAGTCTTCTTACAATATTCTTAAGAGAAATAAAAGCTAGAGGAATTCCAATGAACAAGGTAAGAGTAATAATTAATAAGCATGTTAAATGTGCTCTAACAGCAATGGATATCTTAAATGGTATAGCTGTATACTCAAGCCCAGACTTAAAAATGTTTGATGACTTATTTGTATCATCTGAAATGACATATTATACAATTCCGTTTGATCAAGAAAACTATGTAAAATATGTTGAAATGATGTATAAATACACAAATACATTTAAATCATTTACAGATGAATTTAAAGAAAGTATAGACTATATAGCAAACGCTATTTATCCATTAGGAGTAACAAAATCTTCTGGCGGTAGTAGCATAGTTAATAAATACAAAAAGAATGGTGGCTTAAATCTATTTAAGAAACCAAAAATAACAGAAGTAAAAACTACATCTTCGGGATTTGAGAAGGTTGTAGAATAATAGGAGATTGATATGGTATTTATAATAATTTGTTTAATATTAATCATACTAGCGTTAGGAACATTAATATTCTTCCTAATTAGAAGAAATAATTATTACAAATTGGCGCTAGGAAATATGGCTGGTTTTGTTATAATGCAAAGAATGTTTGAACTTATGGCATCAGCTATACCTGCATCAAAGAAGATAGAGGAATTAAATAATATAATTCTTGAAGTTTTCAATAGTAAAAGTTCAACAATATCAATATTTGATGGAATGGAATATCACATAAAAGCTACAAATGTTGAAGAAGTATTTAGAGAAAGTATTAAGAACTTAGCAGAAGAGCAAAACTTCAAAGCTAACGCTCAAAAAAATATATCTAAATATTTAGTATCAGCAGGAGGAAGACTTTTAGGATATAAATCAGCAGTTGAAAGAAGCATTCGTTCAGCAATGTTTTCACCTATATATTATAATGGCATGTACTTAGGCTTCTGGTTATTAGAAGATAATGCGGAAAATGCATATGATTCTATATCTAAAGAAGAACTAGCAAAACTAAAAGATCATATAGGTGTATTTATAGAAAACGTTCTAAGTCAAGAATCAATTGAAGGTGCATATAATACAGATAAACAAACTGGGTTCTATAATAACCTTTACTTGTATTCAAATGTAAGACAAAGAACAACAACTGAAAATAATTCAGTACTTACATTAATGCAACTTGCCAACCTAGGTGAAATAAACACTACATATGGTAGAGAAGTTGGTAATAGACTTTTAGAAAGAGCTGCTAATTTAATTAAAGATATATTTAGCAATGAACATATATTTATTAGATATAGTGGAAGCAAATTTTGTATAGTAAGTTTAGGAATGGGTGCAGAATCTTTACACTCAACAGTAGAAAGATTCATAAGCAATGTAAAAATGGAAGAAGAAATTGCTAGAGGCGAAAAAGTTTCATTAAATATAAATGTTGTAATGCACAACATACAACAACAAAGTAATATAGATAGAGAATTAGCTAAAATGTCTAATTATCTAGATGGAATGACAGATACAAATACAATAAAGATAATATAATATATATTGTATAAGAAAGGAGGAATAAATATGGATCAACACACAGCCGTATTTAGTCCACAAAAAGAAGAGTCAAAAAGAGTAAGAGAGATAATGGAACAAGTGGTGGCGGCACTTAAAGATAAGGGCTATGAACCAGTAAGTCAAATTATCGGATACATATTATCAGGAGATCCAACATACATTACTTCTCACAACAATGCAAGAGCATTAATTTGCAAAGTTGAAAGAGATGAATTGTTAGAAGAAATGATAAATAGCTACTTAAATAACTAAGGTGACTTATGGGCAAAATATTAGCTATAGATTATGGCATGGCAAGAGTAGGTCTTGCAATAACTGATGCATTAAAGATAACAGCTCAACCTATGGATACTCTAGAAACAAAAGGGGATGCAGATATCCTAATAAATAAAATAAAAGATATAATGTCATCTTCAAAACTAGATGAAGTAGTAATAGGATATCCAAAACATATGAATGGAGATTTATCTGAAACTGCTAAAAAAATAGATGAAGTAATCGTTAAAATTGAAGCATTAGGATTAAAAGTAGTAAAGTGGGATGAACGTTTAACAACAGTCATGGCCTACAATACTATGAAAGAAATGGGAATCAAACAAAAAGATAAAAAGGTTCACGCAGACAGACTTGCAGCTATGTACATATTACAAGACTACATGCGTAGTCAAAATTATTAGAATATTTTTGCTATTTTAGCAAATAATATTATAAAGAATTTGGAGGAATTAAAAATGGGAGAAAATTGCACACATGATTGTTGTTCTTGCACAGGATGCGGACATGATCACGAACATGATGTAGAAGAAATGGAAACAGGAATACTAACATTTGTTGATGATGAAGGAAACGATGTTAGATTCGAAATACTAGATGTAGTAACTTTAGATGAAAAAGAATACTTAGTAGTATTACCAGTTGATGAAACTGAAGGTGGCGTTTTAATTCTTGAAATAAAACAAGAAGATGGCGAAGAAGTTTATGACACAGTTATGGACGACGAAGAAGCTGAAAAAGTATTTGCTAAATTCCAAGAAGAATATGGCAATGATGATGAAGAAGACGCTGAATAATATACAATAAATATGAATTAAAGTAAGGGCGAAGGCCCTTATTTTTATGCCTGATTGACATAATACTATTCGTGTGATAGAATAGTAGCAGTAAAAAAATAAAAATCTTAGTTTAATTAAATTGGAGGATAAGATGGAAATTTTAAATGCAATGTTTAAGAATAAGAAATATGTTGTAAACAAGAAAGGACGGAAAGTAACAGATAAATATGATGTTATAGATCTTCACGAACATAGGAAGGTTATTGTAGCGGTTTGTAGAAACCATTGCGGTATTCCAATAAGAAGAAAAATCTACATATGGGATAAGGCGACAGAAAAGCCACTTGACTACGGCAATATCCAGTCATATACCAAGATGGATAATGGTATGTTCGTGCTTAAGGTAGACGGAGAGCTCGTTTTATATGATATGAATGGTGAGTATGTTCGTAGAGACATTACATACTATTTGAAATGTAATGGTACGGATTTGTACATCATAAAACTCGAAGATAAGTACTACTTTGCTACCACGGAATTTAACATTTTGGCTGGTCCTTTTCTTAGCGCAAAAGAATTTGACCATTATGGTTATGCTGTTGTTCAGAAGGACAACGAGTACTTCACACTTTTGACTAAAGGATTAAAAGAAGTTTTTGATGTTATACAGTGTGAGGAGTTAAAAGCACTTTCAAAAGACTTTTTCCTGGTAAGGAAAAATGGCAAGTATGGCGTTATAGACAAAGAAAAAAGAGAAATTATTCCTGCGCTTTATGATAGAATTCAGTGCAAGGGTAACAATCATTTTGAATTGTTATATAACAGAAAGCTTGGTCTTGCAGATATCAAGGGCAATATTATCTTTGAATGTCTTTATGATGAAATCATGGATACGCCAGATAAGTTTGTTGTAAAAGATTTTGCAAGAATAGAGAGTGGTAAAACGCTCGAAACTGAAAAATAATTTTAAGGAGGATTATATGAGAATTACACACGGCAAAACAGATTCTCCTAAACCTGTACATGGTCAGTTCTCTAATCGGACATGGCTTGTAAATCATTTGGGAGAAAGAATAACCCCTAAGTTCAAAATCATATGCGATTACCGTAAAGATGGTTTTGTTCTTTACAGGACAAGCGTAGGATATTTTCTTTGTCACAGCATGCAGAAGGATATCATATTTCAGAACAATTATCCTAACTCGGATGTAAATATTCACAAGGTAGATGAACATATGTATAAGCTTGTGCATAACACATTCGGTTGGGGTGTAACTCTGTATACTCAGTATGGCCAGGAGATAACGGCCAAATATACTTGTGTGCGCGAGCTAAAAAGTGGACTTTGTGCAACCGAGTATAAAGGCAAATATGGGTTCATCGATGGTGACGCGAATGAAATTGTTCCTTTTAAGTATAAGCATGTTGAAGATTTCACAGACGATGGATATGCAATTGTAACCTACCCAGACGATATGAAAACCGTTATAGATACAAGGGGAAAAGAGCTCTTTGATCCGGTTGATGCGTATCGTATGGATTTTTTAACGCCCACTCTTCTTAAAGTAAACATGAGAAGAGGCAAGGTTGGAGTTATGGATCTTGAGGGTAATTTTATTGCAGATCCAATCTACGATGATCTTTGGATGCGTTCTGGACATATTCAAACAAAATACGGCTTAAAATTTGGTCTTATTACTGTAACAGGTGAGGTTGAGTTTGAGTGCATGTATTCTGAAATCATCGAAACACCGGATAAGTTTGTTGTTCAAGATTTCTATAAAACGGAAATCCAAAAAACCAGAGAAGTAAATAAACAAAAATAGGGAGGAACCAGCATGAAAGCTAATTATGGTAAAAAGAAGGGTGGTAAAACACCTAGGCCGGCAGCAACAACTATTCCCAGCAATGTTAAGCAGCAGAATCTTAAGATGAATGCAAATCCCAAGAAAAACCAGATGCGTGTAACCAAAAGAGGTCGCACATAAAACTTAATAAAGAAAGAGCAGAGTTAAAACTCTGCTCTTTTCGTGCTTAAATACTAGATTAGTTAATTAAAATATAGTATAATATATATTATGTAAATTAAGGAGAAAATGATGGAAGAATTAAAAATTAAAGCATATAAAAACTTTGGCTTATCTGAAAAAGTAATAAGCTTAGCAGAAGAATGCGAAAAAGAAATACAAGATAGATTTGATGAAATAGAAGCTATATCTTTATACAATACAACAAAAGTATTAAATGCATTTAAGGAAGCAAGAATAAGTGATACACATTTCAAGGCAACAACTGGTTACGGCTATGACGATATAGGGCGTGAAGCTATAGAAAAAGTGTATGCAGATATATTTAAAGCAGAAGATGCATTAGTTAGAATAAACTTTGTAAACGGAACACATTCATTAAGTACAGCACTTCAAGGTAATCTTATGCCAGGAGATTTACTTGTAAGTGTTACAGGTGCCCCATATGATACTTTAGCTGAAACTGTAGGTATAGTAGAAAACAGTATGTCTTTAATGGCTATGGGTGTAAAATACAAACAAGTAGAACTTAAAGATGGATATATGGATATACCAGCTATAGAAGAAGTAATTAGAAACAACAAAGTTAAAATGGTGTTTATTGGACGTTCTAGAGGATATGCAACAAGACCTTCTCAACCAATATCTAAAATTAAAGAAGCAATAGAAGCTATTAAAAATATAGATAAAGATGTAATAGTAATGGTAGATAACTGCTATGGAGAATTCGTAGAAACACTTGAACCAACAGAAGTTGGAGCAGATTTAATAGCAGGTTCTTTAATTAAAAACTTAGGTGGCGGTCTATGTGAAACAGGTGGATATATAGTAGGAAGAAAAGATTTAGTAGAAAATGCTGCTAAAAGACTTACTGCACCTGGAATTGGTAAAGAATGTGGAGCAACTTTAGGTAAGAACAAAGAAATTCTTCAAGGATTATTTATGGCACCACAAGCAGTAATGAATGCGGTTAAGACTGCGACATTATCTGGAGCTATATTAGAAAAGCTAGGATATGAGGTAAGTCCAACAAAGGATGAGGCAAGAACAGATATAATAGAATCAGTAATATTTAATGATAGACAAAAATTAATATCTTTCATACAAGGAATACAAATGGCAAGTCCAGTAGATGGATTTGTATTACCAGAACCTTGGGCAATGCCAGGGTATGCTGATGAGGTAATAATGGCAGCAGGTACATTCGTAAGTGGAGCATCAATAGAACTTTCAGCAGATGCACCAGTTAAAGCGCCTTATGCAGTATTTATGCAAGGTGGCCTTACATATGAAAGCGCAAAACTTGGAATATTAACAGCAATAGATAGAATGTTAGCAGGTGAATAATTTGAAAGTAATAATAATAGGAGCAGGACCTGCAGGAATGATGGCGGGTATAAAAGCTGCAGAAAATGGTAACGAAGTATTAATACTAGAAAAAAATACTATACCAGGTAAAAAATTAAATATAACAGGCAAAGGTAGATGTAATATATCTTTTACAGGAGATATGGAATACTTCTTATCTAATGTAGTAACAAATCCTAAATTTATGATGAGTAGTATTAATAATTTGGACAACTATTCACTTGTGGATTATGTGAATTCTTTAGGTGTAAAAACTAAAGAAGAAAGAGGAAATAGAGTATTTTTAGCATCAGATGATGCATCTGAACTTACTGAAGCTCTAAAGAGAGAACTTAAGAGATTAAATGTTAAGATTCAGTATTCAAGTGTAGTAAAGAGAATAAATACAGACAACAACAAAGTTACTGGTGTATCTCTTGAAGATGGAAGTAAGGTTAATGCAGATAAAGTAATACTTGCAGTAGGTGGTAAGAGTTATCCTTTAACAGGTAGTACAGGCGATGGATATACTTTAGCAAGAGAAGTAGGACATACTGTAACAGATATTAGACCTGCACTTGTGCCATTTAGACTTAAAGAAACAGATATATGTAAGTTATTAAAAGGTGTAAGTTTAAGAAATGTATCACTTAAAGTAAATATAGATGGTAAAGAGATAGATAACCGCTTTGGCGAAATGGTGTTTACAGATAAAGGTATATCTGGACCAATTGTTTTAAGTAGCAGCAGTAAGATAAATAAAATACAAGATTTAGATACATTAGTTAAAGAAAATAAGGTAAAGGTATATATAGATCTTAAACCAGCATTAGATAAAGAGGAACTATACAAGAGAATTACTAGAGATTTTGAGAAGTATTCTAATAAAGAATTTAAGAATAGTTTGTCAGATTTAACAATATCTAGTTTAGTTCCAGTTATAGTTAAAGCTAGTAAAATACCTGAAACTAAGAAGGTAAACAGTATAACTAAGGAAGAAAAAGAAAGACTAGTAAATACATTTAAAAATCTAGAGTTTACATTTAGTTCACTAGAAAGTGTAGCAGTAGGAATTGTAACAAGTGGAGGAGTAAATGTAAAAGAAGTAAGTCCTAAGACTATGGAATCTAAAATAGTAGAAGGATTATACTTTGCGGGTGAAGTGTTAGATGTAGATGCATATACTGGCGGATTTAACCTTCAAATAGCATTTTCAACTGGATATACAGCTGGAATAAATATATAATTAAAAAGAAAAACAAAAAGAAAGGAGAGAATATAGTGAAACTTGAACTTGTAGATAGAAGTAATGAGAATGTAGTAACAGAAGAATTGTTAATCAAGAAATCTAAGTTTATTGCTAAGGTATATTACATAGGTAATCAAGAACAAGCAGAAGAAATAATAGCTAAAGCAAGAGAAGAATATAAAGATGCAAGACATGTTGTTTATGCATATACATTAAAAGCTTCTGGAAGATTTACAGACGATAAAGAACCTCAAGGTACAGCAGGTAAACCAATATATTCTCTTTTAGAAAAAGAAAATGTAATTAATACATTAATAATAGTAATAAGATATTTTGGTGGAATACTTTTAGGAGCAGGACCTTTAACAAGAGCATATAGTACAGTTGCTAAAGAGGCACTTGCTAAATGTGAAAAGAAAGAATATATAGAATACGATACTAAAACTTTAGAATGCGAATATAAAGGGGAAGAACAAACAATAAGAACATTAAAACAACAAGGTTGTATTATAGAAAATATAATTCGCACAGATAAAGTAACAATTGAATATTTAGAACCAAAAGGAATGTAATAAATAAGAGGTGTATTATGAAAAAGATAGTAATGTTATTAATAATATTTATACTTGTAGCTATAGTATTAATAGTTGGAATTAATGTAGTAAAACCAAAGATTGTATCTCATCATTTCCCATTTGGAACAGAGCAAAAAACATTCTATGCTACTATTAAAGAGATAACAGAATATAATGGCATAACAACATTATTAGTAGAAGGTGTAGAATCAAATGATATAAATTATAGAGGTAAATTTACATTTAGCATAAATGATACTAGAGTTCTTTGGAAAGGTGCAACAGTAAGCAGTTCATACTTAAAAAAGGATATGCTAATTACAATTGGTAAATACGATTATGTACAAGAAACATACCCAGCAAAACTAGTTAAGGTAAAAAACATAATAATTATCCAAGATGAATTGAAATAGAACTATTGAATAAAAACAACATATGGTATAAAATAAAAACATAAAGAGGGGTAAACAAATGATAAAAAACGCTAAAAGCCTTGCGGCTGTACACACACACACACACTACTTTCTAATGAACAAACATTAGAAGCGTTTTTTGCACCTCAAATAACAATAGAAACTAGCAAAGTAACACATACTAAATAGGTATGTGCTACTTTGCTTTTTTGCATGCAAAAAGGAGGATGTGAAAATGCAAAATAAAAAAGCAGTGTCTTTAATAGTGCTGAGTATAACAATACTTGTAATGGCGATACTTGCAGCTACAGCAATAATTGCATTAGAAGACAGCGGGATAATAGGACGTTCTAAAAATACAACAGCAAAACAAAATCAACAACAAGAATACACAAGACTTCAAGTTGTAAAAAACGTAGTTCTTACAGACAATTTGGGAGAAATAACAGTCGATGAATATATAGAGGAACTTAAGGCACAAGGTGTTATAGAAGGTACAGTTACAACAAATGAATATGGAAACAAAGTTGTAAAAACAAAATCAGGACTAGACGTATATATAAAACAAGATGGAGAGTCAAATGTTAAAGTTTCATTTGAATCAATATTACCGGGGTTAGGAGAGTTAATAACAGCAGATAATTACGGGGATAGAGTAGATTATACTGTAACCGCGGAAGTTCCAATGTATTTATATGATTGGGCAACAGAAGAAATAATAGAAACAAAGAAAACAGTAACAGTTTCGGATTGGAAAATATATTATCACAATGAAGATTATGTATATTTAGTAGCAACAGAATCAATTGGTTATTCTGCATTAAACAAAGGAACAACTGTGGCAAGCTTAACGGCTGATGAATTAGCACTATATGAAAAATTTAGAGTAGGAAATGGACAGAAATATACATTAGTTGATACAGTAGAAGGAGAAAGAACAGATAACTCGCAAGCAATAGCACAATTAATAAAAGACTATGCTAGTTTTGCAAACACTGAAGTTTATGGAACAAATGTAGTAGGAGCAATAGGCGGACCTACATTAGAACTTTTAGCAGCAGGATGGAATGCAAAAGAGTATACACCAACAATGACACTAACAACAGATACATATGGATACAAAATAAATAATGATTACGCTATCACAGCAACAAGCGATGGATTATACATACCATCAGATTATTATTACTGGTTGGCGTCTCCATCTGCTATCGATGCTTACGATGTTATGCTTGCGGGCTATGACAATGTGGACACTGACGGCCACAACGGTGCTTACGACGTGCATCCAGTAGTATGCTTAAAAGCTAGCATCCCTGCAACAGTAGGAACAGGAGATTATGATTTCTCATTAGTAAAATAATAAAATAAAAATAATGAATTCTATTTTAGAATTCATTATTTTTTATGCATATTATTGTGTTTTGTTTTTACTGTATAATTCCACCACCAAGCACTTTGTTTTCATCATAGAATACAACAGCTTGACCTGGTGTAACTGCTCTAGCTGGTTCATCAAATACTACTTTAACATCGCCGTTTTCAAGTGGTATTAATGTTGCAGCTGCTTTAGGTGCAGCATAACGTATTTTAACCATAGCTTTAAGTGGTTCTGTTAGTTTTTCTATTGTCATAAAGTTTACATCAGAACATATTAGACTGTCTGTAAATAGTTCCTCTTTAGGGCATAGTATTACTTCGTGAGATTTGTTATCCACTCTTTTTACGTAAAGAGGAGATTTTAACGAAAGTCCTAAACCTCTTCTTTGACCAACTGTGTAGTGTATAATTCCTTTATGTTTGCCATATTTGTTACCTTTAGTATCTACAAATTCACCAGGTATATTTTTGTAATTGTAGTTTGTAGTAATAAAGTTTGCATAATCATTATCTTCAACAAAACATATTTCTTGGCTATCTTTTTTATCTGCAGTAATAAATCCATTTTCTCTAGCAATATCACGAATTTCATCTTTCGTGTAATCTCCTAGAGGCATAAGTACATGACTTAATTCTTCTTGAGTCATGTTATATAACACATATGTTTGATCTTTGCTAGCAGTAACAGATTCCACAACAGAATATCTACCTGTATTTTCATCTTTAACAACTTTAGCGTAATGTCCTGTAGCTATATAATCTGCGCCATATAATTCCATAGATTTCTTTAACATTAAGTTAAACTTAAGATGTTTGTTACAAGCTATACATGGGTTTGGAGTTTTTCCTTCCATATATTCTTTAGCAAAGTAGTCTATAACAAATTCTTTAAATTCTTTTGTTAAATCTAATGTATAGAATGGTATTTCTAGTTTATCTGCAACAGCTTTTGCATCAGCTACTGCAATAGAAGAACCACAAGCTTTATCTTCACTGTTTTTATTGTAAAGTATCATTGTTACACCAATTACATCGTAACCTGCTTGTTTTAGAAGTAGAGCGCAAACAGAACTATCTACGCCACCGCTTAAACCAACGACAACTTTTTTCTTTTTAGTTTCATTCATTTCGTTTCACCAATATATATTTTAACATAAAGTGGCAATCTTTTCAAAGAAAATGAATGAATATGTGTATATTTGATGTAATCGACAAATAAAAACAAAAGTATATAAAATTTATGCTTGCAAATTGGTAAAAACTGGAGTATAATAACGACGTTGGTTGGCAAAAATTGGGAGGACGATAAAATGGAAGAAAAAATTAAAGTAATGATCGTAGACGATAACGTAGAATTTGTAAAGTTATTAACAATGTTTGTTGATTCGCAAAAAGACATGGAAGTTGTAGGAAGCTTAAACGACGGAAGTGCAGTAGTAACAAAAATAAAGGAGTGGAAACCTGATGTTTTGTTACTAGATATAATAATGCCTGAAAGAGATGGCTTAGCAGTACTTGAAGACTTGGATGAAAGTGCGCTAGAAAAAAGACCTAATATTGTAGTAATGTCTGCAATAGGTCAAGAAAAAATAACTAGTAAAGCAATGGCGCTTGGGGCTAGCTACTATGTTATTAAACCATTTGATTTAGATACATTAGTTGAAAGATTAAGAGAACTAACTGTACCTAGTATGGCCGTTTATGAAAATAAAGGACCAAAATATGTAACAACAAAGTCTGTGAGTATAAATACAGAACCTGTTGAAGTGAAGGTAACAAATCTTATTCATGATTTAGGAGTACCAGCACACATTAAAGGTTATCAATATCTAAGAGAAGCTATAATAATGGCAGTAGGTAATCAAGATATAATAAACTCTGTTACAAAAATGATGTATCCGTTATTAGCTAAAAGATATCAAACAACACCATCACGAGTAGAAAGAGCAATACGTCATGCTATAGAAGTAGCATGGAACAGAGGTGAAATCGCAGTACATGATAAAATATTTGGATATACTGTAAATTCAAATAAAGGGAAACCTACGAATTCGGAATTTATAGCGTTAATTGCAGATAAAATTAGACTTGAACATTTAGAAAGAGTAGCAAGATAAAGACACAACAACACTTAGTAAATTAGGTGTTGTTTTTCTTGCTTTAATTTAATCTTTGCTATATAATGAAGTAAATGGCGAGGTTAAAATGAAAGCAATAGTTAATTGGAAAGCAGTATATGTAGATGAAAATGGTGAAGAAGGAATTGGAATACTACTACCAGGCTGTGTAATAAAAGGTGAACTAGTAGAAACTAAGGAAGAAATAACAGTGGAAACTGTGGATGTAGATATTAGTGATTTAGTTATTACGGCAGCAACTGGGGAAATGTATAAATTATTAGATGCAAGTAGAGATTATCTTCAAGATTTAAAGAAATGTATAGAAATTGGACTAGAAGAAAGAGAAGAGGGTGCAAGATAATGACATATGATAACATTGAAAGAGATTTATATAAACAATTATCTACAAACGTGCGTAAACAATTAGAAAAAATAGAGCACTTAGATGTATATACAACAAGACATATACATAGCGTTCCACAAATAGTAGGAAAGATATGTGAAAAGCTAGGATATACAGAAACTGAGATAAGATTCTATGTAGAATGCGCTTATCTCCATGATATAGGTAAGATATTTATACCTTCAGAGGTACTCCAAAAACCAGGCAAATTAACAGATGAAGAGTATAGTATAATGAAAACACATACTGTAAAAGGTGAAGAATTTTGTAATTCTGTACCGGCTTTAGAAAAGTATGCAGAAGCAGTAGGTAGCCATCATGAAAATGGAGATGGAAGTGGTTATCCAGATGGTATAACAGATGTACCACTTGAAGCAGAGTTAATTAAAGTGGCGGATATATATGATGCCTTAATTAATAAAAGACAATATAAAGAAAAGATAGAATTACCAGTGGCTTTAGATATATTAAAAGAAGCATTAATAGATAAAGGTATAGCAAATACGGGAGTATTTAAGGCGTTGCTAGAGGTTATTCTAGAAGAAAAAGATTTAACAAAAGAGGAATATATACATATAGTTAGAATGAAAGAAAGTATTTAGTTGGAGGGTAGTATGAAGAAAGACGTTAAGAAAACAACTGTAAAAAAAGAAAAGAAAAAAGTAAAAATAAATGTTAAGAAACTTGTATTTATGGTTCTTGCAATAATCATATGTGTACTAGGTTTAGTAATAATATTTAGAAATACAATATTTAAGGAAAAAGTATTAGGTGAAACATTTAAATTGGTAGACTTAAAAGAATACAGAGACAATGTAAAAGAACATAAAATAGAGAGAATAGCTATACTTTCAGACACAACAAATATAGATGTGGATGGCAAAAAAGATAAAGAAAAAATATTAGACTTTATGAAAACAATCGAAGGAACTACAATAAAATCTGAAGTAGAAACTTTAACATCTGCTGGATATTGTATAGTGCTATATTATAAAGATAATACTAGTACTATAATTAATGTAACACCAACTCATTTTAGTATGGATGGAGAAACAAATTACAAAAATGCAACTGCTAATTATGATGGTGTACTAAAATTAATAAAAGAATTAAAATAACCTAAGGGCGGCAAGTAATATAGCCGCTCTTAAGTTTTTCTGTAGTACTTGAAAAATAGCAAATATAATGGTAAAATATACTAGCGAGGAGAGATAAAATGTTAGATAAATTAGAAGCTGTAGAAGCAAGATATGAAGAATTAAACAAATTAATATCTGATCCAGAAGTAATATCTGATCAAAATGCTTTCAAAAAATATATGAAAGAACAATCAGGGCTTGTGGATGTTGTAGAAAAATATAGAGAATACAAGAAAGTAAAACAAAATATGGATGACGCAGAAGAAATGATGTCAGATCCAGAAATGAAAGAAATGGCAGAAATGGAATACTACGAATCTAAAGAAAAACTTCAAGGGTTAGAAGAAGAATTAAAAATATTACTTCTACCTAAAGATGTAAATGACGATAACAACGTTATCATAGAAATTCGTGGTGGAGCAGGCGGAGATGAAGCAGCACTTTTTGCTCACACATTATTTAGAATGTATTCAATGTATGCAGACCTAAATAGATGGCAAGTTGAAGTTTTAGACATAAACGAAACAGAACTTGGTGGTATTAAGGAAATATCATTTGCTATAAAAGGTAAAGGAGCATACAGCAAACTTAAATTCGAAAGTGGAGTTCATAGAGTACAACGTGTACCAGAAACAGAAGCAAGTGGAAGAATACACACTTCAACAGTTACAGTTGCAGTTCTTCCAGAAGTAGATGAAGTAGAAGTTGAAATAGTTCAAAGCGACCTTAAGATAGATACATATAGAGCAAGTGGTGCTGGTGGACAACACGTTAACAAAACTGAATCTGCAGTAAGAATTACACACATACCAACAGGAATTATAGTAGCAAGCCAATCTGAAAGATCTCAAATACAAAACAGAGAATCTTGTATGAAGATGCTTAGAGCAAAACTTTACGAAGTAATGCAAGAAAAACAAAATCAAGAACTAGCTAATACTAGAAAACTACAAGTAGGTAGTGGTGCAAGAAGTGAAAAGATAAGAACATACAACTTCCCACAAGGAAGAGTAACAGACCATAGAATAAACTTTACAATGTATCAATTAGAAACATTTGTAAATGGAAATATGGATTCTATGATAGAAGCACTTCAAGCATTTGATAGAGCTGAAAGACTACAAGCAGGAGAATAATACAAAATAAAATAAAAGATAATAAAAAAACAAAGAATGACGAGTATGCTCGTCATTCTTTGTTTCTATTTATTTAAATCAGCTTCATTTACTTTAACTAAATGAGATAAAGTATTATTGTATTTGTCTATAATTTCAGCAGATTTTTTACCAATATCATCACTAGAGACTATACCAGTTATTACATTATCTTTTCTTTCCTTTTTTGTTAAGTCAAGAGTGTTATTTCTTGCACCATTTTTAGTTGAATAATGTACTTCTGCGGTACAAGATTTAACAATGTCGTTTTCTAAATTATATATGTACATAGTTTTTATAGGATCTTCAGAAGAATAAATAGTAACTGTTATTTTATCTTCTAACTCAGTAATAGAATACGCAATTTGGTTTGATTCGATTCCTGAGTTTTGGCTTTCAATTTGTATTGTAATTATTTCACCTGGTAAATGTTCAACATATCTTACATCATAATAAAACCAAGTAACACCTGCTATAAACCATATTCCTATAAAGGCTATGCAAAGAATAACACAAATAAATATTGTTAAAAATTTCTTAAATTTATCCATAATTTTAACCTCCGCATATTATTTTAATTCATCTATTTTGACAAGTGATTTCCAACCAGTTTCAATAGAGTTTATTAATTCTTCTGATGATAAACCAATATTATATGCAGGCGGATTTATTAAGTATGTAACGTTCTTTATAGGAATACGACCACCTTCTTCTATAGCTGATTGTAGTGCTTCAAATTTTGTTTGGTAGTGTATTTGGACTTTAAGGTCTTCTACAATATTATCTTTTAAGGTATATGTATAAATAGATTTTATTGGGTATTCTTTGCCGTAGCGAATAACTATTACTTCGTCATCGTGCTTAGTAATAGAATATGCAACTGAACCGCCAACCTTTTTTTCTTCAGATATTTTCAATATTTCGGGATATGGTTCGGCTACAACTTTTATTAAATCTTTAGCCCAAAATATTCCTGCAAAGAACAATAGTATAGCTAAAACAACTAAACTTAAAACAAAAATAATTGTAATTAATAATTTATTTGATTTTAGATTCATATATTTTTTCTCCTATACAAGCAATTTGCTTATTAGCATAATAATACAATAAGTGTGTAAATATGTAAATGCATTTTACAAAATTTTCCTAAAAAGGGGGGCTATTTAAATAAATTTATAAAAATTTTCAATTTTATAGTTGACATAAACATTTTCGTGTGTTAATATGAAGTTATGGTGATAAATTAAATCCAGGTAGATTTACTTATCGTCCAAGTGAAAATCATAACAAATATAAATTAAAAAATTAGAAAGAAAAGGAGGTATTTGGTATGACAAAAATTAATAAACAATTCATGTATAGAGAACCAGTTATGTCTAATCTGTCAGTGGCAGTTTGGGCTTCAATTGTCGTATCAAAATACCAAGATTGTAATATAGATAATAAGTTAAATACTAGAGGTGGGGCTCTAGCTATTTAGCTATGTGTTTGTAGAACTTTAAGGTGTGTTGATACGAAAACTGGTATCGACACACCTTTTTTGCGTCCATTTTTGGACATTAATTTGAAACCCTAAATAAAAAATAAAAATATAAAAATTAATTTAAGGAGGCAACATTATGAAAAAGGTAATCGAGGTAAAAGGTCTTAGCAAGGTGTTTACGCTTAAGTCTAAGGGAAAGAAAGAGGTAAAAACTCTTACTGCGGTAGACAACGTAAACTTCGAGGTAAGACAGGGAGAAATCATTGGGTTCATTGGGCCTAATGGAGCGGGAAAGAGTACTACTATTAAGATGATGACTGGTATTCTTTTCCCTACAAGCGGAGATGTAAGTGTATGTGGGTATAATCCTTGGGAACAGAGAAAGGAAATGACCTACCACATTGCAACAATGTTTGGACAAAAGTCATCATTAATTTCGCACTTGCCAATCATTGAAAGCTACAAGCTTTTGGGAGCAATTTATGACATTCCTAAGGATGTGCTTAATGAGAGAATTAAGGAAATCACGGAGTTCTTTGATATTTCTCATTTGATGGACAAGCCCGCGAGCAGTTTATCACTTGGACAGAGGATGATTTGCGAGGTAGCAGCTGTTACCTTGCACAGACCGGATGTAATATTTTTTGATGAACCGACCATTGGTCTTGACATCGTAGTTAAGAAGAAGGTTAGGGATATGATCCATACTCTTAACAAGAAGTACAACACTACGATATTCATTACCAGCCATGATATTTCGGATATCGAAAAGCTTTGCTCTAGAATTATTCTTATTAATCACGGAAAGGTTATGCTTGACAGTGAGCTTAAGGATATTGAGCATGTTTTCCTTACGAAGAAAAAGATTCTGGTAAGTTATGACGAAAAGGTAGATGTGGAAACTGTTAAGAAACTTTTTGTAAATTACAATGTAAACATCGGTTTAGAGGAAAAGATTACGGTAGAGTTCGATGAAAACGATATTAAGGTGGCAGATGTTATTGAAACGCTTCTTAAGGTGGGCAAGGTAGCAGATCTTGCAATTACTAGCGCATCTTTGGAAAATGTTATCTATGACATTTACACTGGAAAAGTACAGGAGGGAGACTAATGAAAAAGTACATTGCATTCGCTAAGGTTATTCTTAAGCAGCAGTTTAAGAAGTTAAGTGATGTGTTTGGTACATTACTTTCATTTACGATTCACATTAGCATTTTCTCGCTTCTTTGGGATTTCGTTCTTGAAGGAAAAACAATGGCGGGATATTCTCAGGCAGATCTTGTATGGTATCTTATTTTGGCGGAAGCAATTATCTATTCTTACTCTAATCTTTGCAAGAAGATTGCAGCAAAGATTGAGATGGGAGATTTTGCATACGACCTTACGAAACCGTACAACTTTATGCTTAGAATTATTTCAGAAGGTGTAGCAGAACTTCCTATGACACTTGTATTAATGTGTCTTGGAATAATTCTTGGAATAGTTTATGTTGGAATTATTCCTGTTACAATAATGAGTATTTTGGGTACGTTCTTAATTGCATTGATGGCAACGGTACTTCTTTTAATGCTTCACATTATTGTTGGATTACTTTCAATATGGCTTGGCAGGGATATATCTTCAGTGTGGCTTCTTGTGCAAAAGGCAATGCTTATCTTTGCTTTTTCACCACTTGAACTTTTCCCTAACTGGATACAAATTCCGCTTATGTTCCTTCCTACGACTCATATAATTTACACACCTGCAAGTTTACTTGTAAACTTCAGTTTGGGTAAGTTTATATTCTCGCTTGGATGTGAACTTTTAGCAGGAACAGTGTTAATGTTAATCTTAATTTTTATCTACAAGAAAGGAGTGAAGAAACAAAATGTTGAAGGTGTTTAAGAATTTTATTTCGATGCTTAAATATTTGTGGCTTTGTATATGCTACAATATTAGAAGCAACATTTCTAACAAGAAAAGCTTTATTATCCAGACGGTAGCCATGTTCATTAACAACTTCGTTTTCCTTTTGTTCTGGAGCATCTTGTTTAGCAACAAGGGAGGAAGTATTAACGGAGTTGGTATGGCAGATATAATGTACTTGTGGTCTATTCCGACCATTGGATACGGCATTGTTTTCTTCTGCTTCGGTGGTGTAGAAACATTATGCAAAGATATCGTCGACGGAAATATGGACATCTACCTTACAAAACCTAAGAACGGCTTAATTTCACAGCTTACTTCAAGATCTGTTCTTTCAGCAATGGGAGATTTGGTGTTTGGAGCAGTTATTGGATTTATAGCCGTTAGCGGTAACATCTTTAAGTTTATTTGGTTATTAATTCTTGCGCTTATATCTTCGGTTATACTTTTAAGCGTAATAGTTATAGTAAGATTGTTTGCTTTCTGGCTTGGAGACATTACAAACGCCTGCCACAAATACACACATTCCTTGCTTATAACATTAACCATTTATCCTGAAGCGATGTTCCCTGGATTTATGAAAATCATCATGTATACAGCAATACCTGCTATGTATGTAGCACATATTCCAGTATCTCTAATGGATAGTTTTAATCCTTTAGCGTTTGGAATATTTATAGCAGCTGCAATTATATTTCCTATCCTTATGAGTGTATTGTACACAAAAGGACTTAAGAAATATGAAAGCGGAAATGGTGTTACTAGAAGGTAATGCTAAAGAAAAAAACAAGTCGTAAGTTATTACTTACGGCTTGTTTTTTTATATACAAATAAGCATAAAATGAGGTTTTAGGTGTGTCGAATTTTGTCAATGAAAAGACAAAATATTAACGCTATAATCGTTGACAATAACACAATGGGTAATTAGAATATTTGTATGGGGGAATTAAGAAAGGAGGGAATAAGGAAAAGGTAAAAATGTTTTTCGGGGGATTATATAAAATAAATATATAGAGGTAAATAAAGAATAAAAGTAGATATATGAGGAGGAAAAACAAATGAGTGAAAATGAAATTGAAAAAATTGGAGAAAGTATATTTGAAAGTATAAAGCATGTAGATGAATATGGAAATGAATATTGGTTCGCAAGAGAACTAATGAAAATATTAAAGTATAATAAATGGGAAAATTTTAACAAGGTTATTGAAAAGGCTAAAGATGCTTGCAAGAATAGTAATTTCAGTATTTACGACCATTTTCCTGATGTCAGGAAAATGGTACCTATTGGTTCTGGAACATTAAGAGAACAATTAGATTACAAACTAACACGTTATGCCTGTTACCTTATAGCACAAAATGGTGATCCAAGAAAAGAAGTAATAGCGTTAGCACAAACATATTTTGCAGTGCAAACTAGAAAACAAGAGTTAAGTGAAAAGGAATATTTAGCTTTAACAGAGGATGAGAAAAGACTATATCAAAGAGATTTAACAAGAAAGGGCAATTATTCGCTTAATCAAACAGCTAAAAAAGCCGGAGTTAAAGATTTCGCTAAGTTCCATAATGCTGGATATAAAGGGCTATATAATGGCGAAACAGCAGATGATATAGCAAAAAGGAAAGGTTTAAGATATAGAGAAGATATTCTAGATAATATGGGAAGTGAAGAACTTGGTGCTAATGTTTTTAGAATAACTCAAACAGATGCGTTATTAAAAAGACAAAAAGAAAAAAGTGAAAAACAAGCTAATGACACACATTATAATGTGGGCAGGGTAATAAGAAAAGCAATAGAAGAAATTGGTGGAACAATGCCGGAAGATTTGCCTACACCAGAAAAGTCTATTAAAGAACTAGAAAAAGAGAAAAATGCACTTAAATTAATAGAAGAATAATTACGATTTTAGACTTAACTCCAAAATCGTGGGATGAGCCTATGGCAAGGTCTTGAACAACTTACTGACGCCGGTAATTTGTTCAATATATAGACGCAAAATATCCGTAAGTTGTTACTTACGGATATTTGTTTTTGTCTGGTTATGTAATTTAGGTGTGGTCAGCCTAAATAACGAAGACTAAGATAGAAAGCACCAGCTGCAATAGCAAACCAACCGATGGTTGTAAAGATGTCTATTACAATTCTTTTTTTCTGGTAGCTTACCATTTCTTCCCTGAGTTTACCAGTGTAGGCTTTGTTCAGATTAGCCATTTCTTTAACATTTTTAACACAGTCCTCTGCAATCTGTAATAGTGAGAACACTATAAGTACAGAAAGAATAGGATGTAGTGCTTTAAACACTAAAGAAAGCGCTAAGGAACCAAAAATAATGATGCTAGCCCGGATTAATGTATAAAACTTCCCGCTCATTTTCTCTCCTTTACAACAAATTTGTTAGTAGACTAAGTTTTACCACAGATATATTATACCATAATTTTGTGCAAAAAACAATGCGGATAGAGTGGATGAATATGTTGTAAACTTCGACATTTTGTGATATAATTCGGGAAAATAAGGGGGATAAATATGGCACTTTCACCAATGATGCAACAATACTTAGATATACGTGAAAAGTATCCAGAAACAATAATATTATTTAGATTAGGAGATTTCTACGAGATGTTCTTCGACCAAGCGGAACTTTGCAGTCGTGAACTAGAACTTACTCTTACAGGAAAAGAATGTGGACTAGAAGAAAGAGCACCAATGTGTGGTATTCCATTTCATGCAGTTGAAGGGTATATAGTAAAGCTTGTAGATAAGGGATATAAAGTTGGAATATGCGAACAAGTAGAAGATCCTAAGGAAGCTAAAGGGTTAGTTAAAAGAGATGTAATTAAGGTAATAACACCTGGAACAATAACAGAAAACACAATGCTAGATGAGCATAAAAACAACTATATTGCTAACATATATATGGTTGGAAAGCAATATGCATTATCTTATGCAGATATTTCTACTGGTGAGTGTTTTGTAACTCATGCAGATAATCTAGATGGTGTATACAAGATAATAGATGAAACATTAAAGATAAGACCTAAAGAACTGGTCTTAGAAGATTTAATCTTAAGCGATAGTGAAGTAGTAAACAGACTTGTTAAGAAACAAGAAATATACATTTCAAGATATACAAATCAAGATGAAACAGCGGTAAACGATATGACAATGATGGCTGAAACATTTACTTTAGCAGAAAGAAAAAGTTTAACACTTCTTCTAAATTATATAGCAGATACACAAAAACAAGTTGTATCTCAACTAAATAAAATCACAGCCTATGATATAGAAGCAAGTATGAGACTTGATGTAAATACAAGAAGAAATCTTGAGATTACAGAATCTAATCGTGAAAGAACAAAAAGAGGAAGTATTCTTTGGGTATTAGATAAAACTACAACTGCAATTGGTGCAAGACAAATTAGAAAATGGGTAGAAAGCCCAATGCTTTCTAAGAAAAACATAGATGAAAGATTAGATGCAGTAGAAAGTCTTAAAAATGATGTTTTTGTTCGTGAAGATATTATAGAACTTCTAAAAAATGTCCATGATATAGAACGTTTAGCATCTAAGATGAGTAATGCAAATACTAATGCAAGAGATTTAGTAGCACTTAAGAATTCTTTTAAGGTATTACCAAGCCTTAAAGCCACTATTGCAAGACTTCTTACTGGAGATAAACATCAGTATCTATCTAAAATTTACAATAGCATAGATGAACTTAGGGATATGTGTTCATTAATAGATGCAGCTATTGTGGATGATCCACCAATAACTATTAAAGAAGGCGGATTAATAAAAAAAGGATACAATGCAGAAGTAGATGAGTATAAAGCAGCAAGTACTGAAGGTAAGAATTGGCTTATGGAACTTGAAGCAAAAGAAAGAGAAATAACAGGTATTAAAGGACTTAAAGTGGGATTTAACAGAGTCTTTGGATACTATATAGAAATAACTCGTTCAAATTATGACCAGATTCCAGAAGATAGATATATACGTAAACAAACTCTAGCAGATAAGGAAAGATTCATAACTCCAGAACTTAAAGAATTAGAAAACAAAATTCTTGGAAGTGAGGAAAAGTTAGTAGATTTAGAATACAAGTTATTTGCAGACGTACGTGAAAAGGTAGCTCGTGAGATTGTTAGAATACAAAAAACAGCTATGGCAATTGGTGTAATAGACAGCCTTTGCAGTTTTGCAAAAGTAGCGGAGGATATGAACTATGTAAGACCTAACATTACTCATGATGGAGTAATTAATATTAAAGAGGGAAGACATCCTGTTGTAGAAAAAACAATTAAGGGTTCAGAGTTCATACCAAACGATACATATATAGATTCTAATGCTAGATTCCATATAATCACTGGGCCTAATATGGCAGGTAAATCTACATATATGAGACAAGTTGCGGTAATTACATATATGGCACAAATAGGAAGCTTTGTTCCAGCAACAGAAGCAAGCATTAGCATAGTAGATAGAATATTTACACGTGTTGGTGCAAGTGATGACCTAGCTGGTGGTGAATCTACATTTATGGTAGAGATGACAGAACTATCTAATATATTAGAAAATGCAACAAGTAATTCTTTAGTAATACTAGATGAAATAGGTAGAGGTACATCTACATATGATGGTATGGCTATTGCTTGGGCTACAGTAGAACATATTGTAGACAAAGAAAAGGTTGGAGCTAAAACATTATTTGCAACACACTATCACGAACTAAACGAGCTAGAAGGAACTCTTGAAGGAGTTAAAAACTACTCAGTAGCGGTTAAAGAAAGAGGAGACGATGTAATCTTCTTAAGAAAAATAGTAGAAGGTCATGCTGATGAATCTTATGGTATATATGTTGCTAAACTTGCAGGTGTACCAAACTCTGTTGTAAATAGAGCAAAGAAAATATTAAATAAGCTAGAAGAAGATACAGTAACAAAGAAAGCTAAGGCAAATACAACTAAGGTTATAGATAACAACAACCAAATAAACATGTTTAACTTTAAGCTTGCTGAAGTTGGTAGAATGTTAGATAAGCTTGCATTAGATGAACTAAGTGCTAAAGAGGCTTTAGATGTATTGTATAAACTTAAAGAAAAGATGGAATAATGTATAAAAAATAAAAAGTGTAGTATTTTACTACGCTTTTTTATTGCAAAAAAACAGGATATATTATAGTATTATTGTATATATATTAGGGGTGAACATATGAAAAGAAACATAAGGGTATTAATATGTTTAGTCGCTTTAATTTTTGTATTACCAGTATGTGTGTTTGCGGGAGCTTATCCGGAAAAAATGGACATAGTTGCGGATGTAAACAGAGATGGTTCTATGACTATTACAGAGACTATAACATGGGGGATTGAAGAAAGTATAAACGGAGTGTATAGAGATATACTTTGTTTTAATCCAGAAAATAAACTAAATAGTGCAAATGAAATTTATGTGCATAGCGTATTTGTTGATGGAAAAGAATATTATCATTCAGACGAAACATTAGAAAATGGAGATTCTGGAATGTATAATTTAAATAGAATTGAAGGTGGAGCACAAATTAAAATATTTCATCCATCTGATGCATATAGAGTAAAAACAGTTTTAGAATATACACTAACAGATGTAGTTGTAGAATATGCGGATGTAGCTGAACTTTACTGGAACTTTATAGGCAAAGGATGGGCTGGCGGTGTAGAAGATGCTAAAATTACTATAAAATTACCAGATATAAGTAATGAATTGAAGATATTTGGACATGGCCCACTTGATGGCTATTCTGAAATATTAGAAGACCAAACACTTGTATTTCACATACCATATTTAAGAAGTGGCGAAGCAGTAGATGCAAGAGTACTTTTTGATACAGATATAGTACAGGCTGCTAAATTCCAAGATAAAAATATGTATGAAACAATAATGGCAAAAGAGTTAGAGTTAGCAAAAGAAGCAGATGCAAGAAGAGAACGTGCAGAAATATTTGCATATATTTGTTGGGGAATAGCAGGAGTAACTGTTGTGGTAATTATTTCTACATACATTTGGGCGATTAGTAAGGCTAAAAAATCTAATGTGGAATATAGATACTATAGAGAACTGCCAGAAGATTATGGTGTTCCTGTAATGAATTATCTATTACATAAATATCACAAACCAAATGAAAATATGTTAGCAACTCTTATGGATTTAGTAAGAAAAAAATATGTAAAGATTTATCCTGTAACACAAGAGGGTAAAACAAAACCAGTAGATTATGAACTGAAATTAATAAATGAAGATTTATCTAAACTTAATAAAGTAGAGCAACATTATATTGAAGAATTAATTTTTGTGGAATGCAAATCCATTAGATTAAAAGAATTAAAGAAAAAGAATACTATATCTACAACAGCAAGGGAAATGGCAGGTAAAGCTTTTGATAAATGGCAAAAGCTTATAGAGAAAGAATATAAAGCGTATAAATTAGAAAGAAAAGATACAAAGAAAGTTATAACAAAAGCCACAGTTATATTATCCCTATGCTTTGTACCGTTATTTGTAACGTTCTTAGTAGCAAGCATAATGGAAAACTTTCACGCTGCAGTACCAATAGGTTTAGTTTTATTCCCATATATATTTGTATTTATATGGATGATTATGAAACTACCTACTAGACTTTCAGACAATGAAAAAGCGTTAGAACATAAAGCTAAATGGAAAGGATTTAAAAGATTCTTAAAACACTTTAGTAAGATGGAAGAAAAAGATTATGGTTCGATTGTTTTGTGGGAACACTATCTTGTATATGCAATAGGACTTGGAATTGCAGATAAAGTGTTAAAACAATTAAAAGATATATATCCAGAAATAACTGAGTTAGAAGATACATACTCAGGAATATATCACAGTAATACATATCATTCATTTAGCAGTTCGTTTAATAGTGTATCTACAGGAGCGTTTACATACTCATCATCAACAGGCTCAGGCGGTGGTTTCTCCGGTGGCGGAGGAGGCCGGAGGCGGCGGTGGTGGTGGCGGCGGATTCTAATCCGCAACCAAACACAATAAATAGTAAAAGAAGGAGAAAAATATGAAAAAGAAAACGGGTATATCGTTAATAGTATTAGTAATAACAATAATAGTTATGATAATACTAGCGGCCAGTGTTATGATATCCATATCAAATACCGGCATAATAGATAAAGCGTCTACAGCTAAGGATAATATGG
>JAZTYX010000042.1:0-17218 GCA_045637095.1 Clostridia bacterium
TTCATAACTATTTCATCATTTTCAATTACTTTTAATGCTTCTATTAAATATCTAGGATTAAATCCTATTTCTAAGTCTTTACCTGAAACTGCTGCATTTACAAGTTCCTTAGCATCCCCTGCTTGACCTTCACAAGATATTTCAAAGAAATCTAAACTCATCTTAATTTTTACAGGTGGTTTTTGTTCTTTAACATCTTTAGAGAATATTGATACTCTATCTAGCGCTTCAAGTAATGATTTCTTTCCTATTCTAACTGTTGTTTCTATATTAGTTGGTAAAGTTTTATTGTAATTTAAGAAATCACCTTCTATTATTCTACTTATAACTGTACATGGTCCCATTCTAAATAATGCTTGATTCTTATTAACACCTATCTTTATCATTGCATCTTCATCATCAGATAATGTTTTTATTATTTCTGTTAATGATTTAGCTGGAATAATTGCTTTGAACTCACTAGGTCTTTCTAAATATTCTTTTCTAACTGCCATTCTAAATCCATCAATTGCTACTACGCTAATGTCGTTATCCACAACTTCCACAAGTGCTCCTGTGTATACAGGTCTATTTGGATCTGAACTTGTAGCAAAAACTGTTTTCTTAACCATATCTTTGAACATTTTTTCAGATATAGTTATTTCTTTATTAGCATTAAATACAGGTAATCTTGTAAAATCATCTGGATTTTGTGTTAATAACTTAAATACTCCACTTGTTGATTTAATAATAAATATACCATTATTAATTTCAAAACTGATTTCTTCAGATTCTATTTTTCTTATAATTTCATTGAATGTCTTTAAATCTACAACTGTATTTCCTGAACTTTCTATTACAGCTGGTATTATATATTCACTACCAATTTCTAAATCATTTGTAGTTAACTTTATATTATTATCATATGTTTCAATAAGAACTCCTTCTAATATTGGCATAGTAGTTCTTGTTGATACTGTTCTACTAACATTGTTTAATGCAACTATTAGATCATCCTTTTTACATTTAAAATTCATTTTTTCTGCCTCCATTTTTTATTTTTCATTTTTACTCCCCCATATATACATACTATATATATAATCTATATATATTTAGTAGTAGTAGTAGTAGGTGCTGTGGATAACGGGGATAACTCCAACAAACGCCTAAAAATAAGGTATTCCGAGTGTGGATAACTTTGTGGATAACTTGTTCTTTTTATCCACAGAACATGTGTTTTTTGTGGATAATTTGTAAAATATGAAGTTATCAACAGTTTGTCCACAGGTTATTCACAGGTTTGTGTGGATAACTCAATTTGTTGTAATAATTAAGAAATTATTTTGTAACAAATTTGAAATAATACCCTCTAACCCTTGGTAGATAGCGATTTTTTGATATCGTCTATCAATTCTTTTGTGCTTGGATCTGACATATATTCTTTTGTAAGTTTATCACATGCATGTATAACTGTTGTATGGTCTTTTCCACCAAAATCCTTCCCTATTTGTGGAAAAGTCATGTTTATAAGTGTTCTACATAGGTACATTGCTATTTGTCTAGGATATGCAACGTTTTTAGAACGATTTGAGCTTAACAAATCCCCTACTTTTATATTAAAGAACTTACTTACAACTTGCATTATTAACTTACTAGTAATAACGTTTGATCCTTTAACTAATACAGATTCAATTGTACTATCTATAATTTCATCTGTTAATTCATTGTTTGTAAATGTTGTATATGCTTTAAGTTTATTGAAAACCCCCTCTAACTCTCTAATATTAGAAGTAACTTGAGTTGCTATCTTTACTAAAACTGAATCATCTATCATATATCTTTCTTTATCTCTTTTTTTCTTTAGTATAGCTAGTCTTGTTTCATAATCTGGAGCTTGAATATCTACCGCAAGTCCCATATCAAAACGAGTTTTTAATCTTTCTTCTAACATGTTTAGATCTTTTGGTGGTTTTTCACTTGTTAGTATTATTTGTTTTCCACTTTCAAATAAAGTGTTGAAAGTGTGGAAAAATTCTTCTTGGCATTTAGCTTTACCCACTAAGAACTGGATATCATCTATAAGTAATACATCAATATTTCTGTATTTATTTCTAAATGATGCATTTTCTATCTTTTCACTCATAATAGATGCTACAAGTTCATTAGTAAATCCTTCACCGGTTGTATATCTAATATTTAGATTAGGATGTTGTTCAAGTATTGCATGCCCTATTCCTTGCATCAAGTGAGTTTTCCCTAGTCCTACTCCCCCATATATAAATAATGGATTATATACTTCTCCAGGGTTTTCTGCAACATTTTTTGCTGCAGCATACGCAAATCTGTTATTTGATCCAACAATATAGTTTTCAAAAGTATATTTTGGATTCAAACCAGAATCCATAGTATTTGCTGGATTTTGATTTGCTATAGGTTGAGTTATATTATCTACTTTTCTAGTAGGTTCATCTTCTGTATTTTTAATTTCTATCTTTTCTCTAATTGGTTCGATATCTACTTCTTCACTTGCCCCCATTTCTTTAGATTCAAATGTGATAATGTAGTTTTTATTTGTTAATATCATTAATGTATTAGCAATAAGATCTAGATATTTTTTGTTTATAACTTCAATATGATAATTTGAAGGTGCTAAAAAACATACTGTGTTTTCATCTGAAAGTCTTGGTATCATTACTTCAACGTATGTTTTAAAACCAATTGGAGAAATTTCTTCTTTAATAGCTTCTAATGCTTGTTCCCAAATCTTTATAAAATCTTCACTCAAAAATACTCACCCCTTTTTCAAAAGTTATCCACAGAGTTATCCACAGGTGTGAATAACTTCTCATATTTCAATAGATAATTTACACTATTATTTTACATAATGAATGTGATAAAAAATGTATTCAAAAATATGGTATAACTATTTGCATTAATATATCAGAAAATGTAGAAAAATACAATAGTTTGGGGCAAAAAAGATATTTAAAAAACAAAGAAAAAAATGTTATGTAAAATAAATATGTAATCTTAAAATATCCCTGTGGATAACTACGCAAGAAAAGTTGTGGATAACTCTGTGGATAACTTTTTTAGAACTGTGAAAAAATAGACTTATCCACAGGCTAAGTTGACAATTTTATTGCATAATAGTATAATTTCGGAGACTAAAATAAATTATATTACTTACAATTGGGGGTATTAAAATGTTTAGAAAAATAAGGAGAAGATTTGCACAGCGGAGTATACAAAAGTTTCTTGAAGAGTTTATGCCTAACATAGGGCTTGGAAACTTACATTTGTTTGAATGCGAAGATTTTAGATTAGGTCAATATGCGGTGCATACTAGCAAAGGTAAGTATAAATTAACTTTTTGGGAACTTTGTAATTCGGCTAAAGAATTTACATTATCTCTCAATCATAAACAAGGAGAAGGAGAGTTTATAACATTTTCTATTGCAGGAAATGTATCTTTCAATATTATGCCTGAGACACATACAATTGATAGAGATGGTGAAAGACAAGTGGTAGATCTTATAAAAGGAACAGCAAAAGTGTATCCAAGCGTAAGAGAATATGAAAATGTGAACTATAAAGTGATAGAATACAGAAGTCCGATTATAAAATCGGAGGTTCTAGATTTAGAGTTGCTTGTTAGGGAAACATATGAATATATCTTTTAGAAACGATAAAAGGGCGAAAATATTGTATTTTAGCCCTTTTTGTTTTAATTAAAAAAATATTTATAAAAGCGTTGACATTTACATAACTTAGTGTTATAATCTTACCAGAAATTTGTAGACTAATTAACAGGAGGTGTACTACATTATGAAAATGACATTGCAACCAAAAAATAGACAAGAAAAGAAAGAGCATGGTTTCAGAAAAAGAATGAAAACTGCTTCTGGAAGAAAAGTATTAAAAGCTAGAAGAGCTAAAGGAAGAGCTAAACTTACAGCTTAATCAATTGAATAGGATATTTTTAATAAAGGCGAAAGCCTTTATTTTTTTATCTAAATGAATTAGAATAATAATAGGTGAGAATAATGAGATATACAAAATCTTTAAAGGGAAGCGTTAATTTCAAGAGAGTTTTAAGGCAAGGAAATTACGTCTCTGGTAAAAGATTAGCTATTTATATAAAGAAAAACAACGAAATTGTAGGCGAAAACAGACTAGGAATATGTGTTAGTAAGAAACATGGTAATAGTGTTGTTAGAAATAAATTAAAGAGATGGGCTAGAGAAGCATATCACTTACTTGAAAAAGATCTTTTGAAACAATTTAATGTTGTTATTTTATATAGAAAGGACATAGAAATAAATAAATTAGATTTTAACACCGTAAAAGACGAAATGAGAGATTTATTTATAAAAAACGACATGTTACATGGGTAGAATTATAAAAAGCCTTAAAATGGCTCCTAGACGCTTGGGAATTTTAGCAATAAATTTTTATCAAAAACACATTTCGAAACATTTTGGAAAGAAATGTATATTCTATCCATCATGTTCAGAATATACTAAACAAGCTATTGACAAATATGGTATAATTAGAGGTAGTTTTAAAGGATTAAAAAGATTGTTGAAATGCCACCCGTTTGGTAAGGGCGGAGTAGACCATTTAGAGTAAGGAGAAAAGATGATAAATTTTATAGCGGAAATACTTGGGGCTCTAATAAGATTAATATATAACATAGTAGGAGAAAACTATGGTTTATCAATAATAATATTTACAATATTAACAAAATTATTAATGTTCCCAGTTACATATAAACAAGAAAAAGCGATGCATGAAATGAAAAAAGTAGCGCCTTTAGAGAAAGAAATAAGGGAAAAATATAAAGGAAATAACGAAAAGATGGCAGAAGAGCTTACTAAGATGTACAGTGAGCATAAAATAAACCCTGCAGGTGGTTGCTTATCTATGTTAATTCAAATTCCTTTGATATTTGCTATATTTGCAATAGTAAAACAACCACTTACATATATAATGCAAGTACCACAAGATCAAATGATGAAATATGGACAAGAATATGCGATAGAATATCTAGATAAAGAAAGTATAACAGATCGTGAAATAAAAGCATATGAAATAGAAATAGCAGACAAAAAAGACTTAATTAATATGGATTTTATAGGCCTAGATTTTGGAGCAAAACCTTCAGATGCATTTGCTAAAGATGAATCAAAAAGAGTAAGCCCAATAATACTGTTAATTCCAATATTATCAGTTGTTTTAGCAGTAGTCCAAAACGAAATAAACAAGAAAAATAGTGCAATGACACAAGAACAAATGGAACAACAAAAAGGTATGATGACAATGATGCCAATACTTTCAGGTTACATATCATACGTAATGCCGTTAGCACTAGGAGTATATTGGTTAATAGGTAGTGTTCTTCAAATAATAACACATTTAATAATAAATTTAATGTTAAAGAAGAGTACTATTATGATAGGAGGAAAATAACATGAAAAGAATGACAGAAGAATATGGAAAGACAGTAGAAGAAGCAATTAGAAAAGGATTAGAAACACTTAAAGTTTCACGTGAAGATGTTAAAATTCTAGTAATAGATGAGCCATCAAACGGAATGCTTGGAATACTTTCAAGTAAAATGGCTAAAGTAAGACTTACAGTAGAAAAGAAATATGACGATGAACAACTAGCAAATACAGCTGAAAAAGCAAAAGAAATACTTGCTAAAATGTTTGAAATCACAGGAGATACATCGACTTTTGAAGTATCTACAGATGATGGAAAAGTAATAGTTAAAATATCTTCAGAAAACTCAGCACACTTAATTGGATACAAAGGTAAAACAATTGAAGCTATTCAATCTACAATAAACTCAATACTTCAAAAAGAAGAAGAGGAATGTGCTAAAGTATTCGTAGAAGTAAACGATTACAAAGTTAAGAAGGAAGAAAGACTTAAAGAATTAGCTAGAAAAATGGCTAGAAATGCTGTGAAATTTGGAAGAGACGTAAGACTTGAACCAATGTCTGCATATGAAAGAATGATCATTCATACAGAACTTGCAAATAGAACTGATGTAAAAACAGAAAGCTACGGAGAAGAACCAAGAAGAAGAGTAGTTATAAAGAAAGTAAGATAAAATAAAAGGTCAGCAAACGCTGACTTTTTATAAGAGAAAGGAATAAAGTTATGTTAACAGAAACTATTGCAGCTATAAGTACAGGTGGTACAAGTAGTGGAATTAATATAATAAGAATAAGTGGAGAAAAGGCACTAGAAATAGTGTCTAAGATCTTCACAAATTATGCTAAATTAGATCATCAAAAGATAATCTATGGAAAGATAATAAATAATAATACAAGCACCATGGTAGATGAAGTGCTTGTTTCATGCTTTAAGGCACCACACAGTTTTACTGGAGAAGATGTGTGCGAGATAAATTGTCATGGCGGAAGAAAGGTTACACTTGAAATATTAAAACTTGTTGTAGACAATGGAGCAAGAATAGCCGAACCAGGAGAATTCTCTAAGAGAGCGTTCTTAAATGGAAAAATGGACTTATCTAAAGCAGAAGCTATAATAGATGTAATAAATGCTAAGACAAGTGCACAAGCAAAAGTGGCTGTAAATCAGTTGTCGGGCGGAATCTACGACAAAGTAGAAGCAGTAAGAGATATGCTTGTAACGCTTATGGCAGAGATAGAAGTAAGCATAGATTATCCAGAATATGATTATGAAGAAATAACAATTAACAAGCTAGAGGAAAGATTAGATTTAATTAAAAAAGAAATAGATTTATTAATAAAAACACATAATGATGGTAAGTATATAAAGAACGGAATAAATTTAGCAATTGTAGGAAATACAAATGTAGGTAAATCATCATTATTAAACACATTATTAAACGAAGAAAAAGCAATAGTAACAGATATAGAAGGAACTACGAGAGATGTTATAGAAGAAACATTAATAATAGGTAATTTAGTACTTAATGTTTCAGATACAGCGGGAATAAGAGAAACTGATGATGTGGTTGAAGCTATAGGTGTTAACAAAAGTCTAAAAGCCATAGATGATACAGATATGATAATTTATCTTATAGACTTATCAAGAGGCTTAAACGCTAGAGACATCGAGCTTTTAGAGAAAATTAAAGGCCAAAACAAACCATACATAATTGGACTTAACAAAGTAGATATTTCACGTGAAAAGATCGAAGATGTTAAAAGGCAATTAGGAAATCATAAAAATATAATATGCATATCTAGTAAAACTGGAGAAGGTATTGTAGAATTAAAAGATACTATAGAGGAAATATTTAATATATCTAATATAGATAGTGAAGAAAGTAGAATAATAGTAAATGAAAGACATAAAGATTTACTAGAAAAGGCTAGAAATAGCGTTATAAAAGCAAAAGAAATAGCAGAAATGGGAGAATCTTTAGATGTTGCAGCAATAGATATTAAAGAAGCTACTGAGATGCTTGGAAATATTACAGGAAAGAATGCAAGTAGTGATGTTGTAAACAAGATATTCGAGAAGTTCTGTTTAGGAAAGTAGGAATATATAATGATAGAATACAAAGATATAGATTATGATGTAGTAGTAATAGGCGGAGGACATGCTGGTATAGAAGCTGCCCTTGCCGCTGCACGTCTTGGAAAGACTACTGCTATGTTTGTAATGAATATGGATTCGGTTGCTAATATGCCTTGTAACCCTAGTATCGGCGGTACTTCTAAAGGACATCTAGTTAGAGAAATAGACGCTTTAGGAGGTCAAATGGGACTATCTGCAGATGAATGTTTTGTACAATCTAAGATGCTTAATTCATCTAAAGGACCTGCAGTACATTCATTAAGAGCGCAAATAGATAGAAAAAAATATCATGCATATATGAAGCAAGTTCTAGAAAAAGAAGAGAATCTAGATATTATACAAGCAGAAGTTGTAGAGATTAGAACAGATAATAATAAAGTAAAAGAAATAAGAACAAAGAACGGAGCTGTATACGGTTGTAAAGCGGTTGTAGTAGCTACAGGAACATACTTAAAAGGTAAAGTTGTAATAGGCGAAGTATCCTATGAAAGCGGCCCGGATGGCGTGTTTCCAGCAAATGAGCTATCTCAAAGTTTATTAAATTTAGGTATAGAATTAAGAAGATTTAAGACAGGCACGCCAGCTAGAATAAATGTAAAAACAATGGATTTATCTAAAATGGAAGTACAAAAAGGTGATGAAGATATTAAGTCTTTCTCATTTATGAATGAAGATAATAAAGAATTGTTGTCTAGACCGCAAATAGACTGCTATTTAACATATACAAACGAAGAAACACATAAAGAAATTAGATCAAATATACATCGTTCTCCGCTATTTAACGGGAATATAGAAGGTGTAGGGCCTAGATATTGTCCTTCAATAGAAGATAAAGTAATGAGATTTGCAGATAAAGAAAGACATCAAATATTTATCGAACCTATGGGAGATAATACAGGAGAAATGTACATTCAAGGAATGTCATCTTCACTTCCAGAAGAGGTTCAAAAGAAACTATACAAAACCGTTCCAGGCCTAGAGAATTGTAGGTTTATGCGTTCTGCGTATGCTATAGAATATGATGCAATAGACTCAACAAAACTATCTTTAGGATTAAAATATAAAGATATAGATGGACTATATTTTGCAGGGCAAATTAACGGAAGTTCTGGATACGAAGAAGCTGCAGCACAAGGCTTAATTGCTGGTATTAATGCGGTTAGAGGCATAGAAGGTAAAGAAGAGTTTACTTTAGATAGATCAGAAGCATATATAGGTGTATTAATAGATGATCTTGTAACTAAAGGAACTAACGAACCATATAGAATGATGACTTCTAGATCAGAATATAGATTAATGTTAAGACAAGATAATGCAGACCTTAGACTTACTGAAAAAGGCCATGCTGTAGGGCTTGTGAGTGATGAGAGATATGCAAACTTTGTAAATAAAAAAGAATTAATAGCTCAAGAATTAGAGAGAGTAAAAACTACTTTAATAAAAGCAAATGATTCTACAAATGCTTTATTAGAATCTTTAGGAAGTAGCTCAATAGATAGAGGAACTAAGCTTGCAGAACTTCTAAAAAGAACAGAAGTTACTTATGATTCTACAGCAGATATAGATCCAGTAAGACCAGTATTACCAAGGGCTGTAAGGGAACAAGTAGAAATACAAGTTAAGTATGAAGGCTATATAAAACTACAACAAGAACAAATAGATAGATTCAAAAAATTAGAAGAAAAGAAACTATCTACAGAAATAGATTATGAACAAATAAAAGGATTAAGTTTAGAAGCTAGACAAAAGTTAAATAAACAAAAACCAACTTCAGTAGGACAAGCTTCAAGAATAACAGGAGTTTCTCCAGCAGATATATCTGTGTTATTAATTTACTTAACTCAAAGTGGTAAGAAAGAGGTGTGATTTCACGTGAAATTAACTAAAGAACAATTCATAGAAAACACTGTAAATGCAGTGAAATCAATAGGTTTAGACATATCTGTGAAACAAGCAGAAATGCTATATACATATAAAGAGCTACTAGTAAACTGGAACGAAAAGATAAACCTTACTGCTGTTACAGAGGATGATGAAGTAATAGTAAAACATATCGTAGACTCTCTTTATGTAGCAAAATATATTAAAGAAGGAGATAAAGTAATCGATGTAGGAACAGGAGCAGGTCTTCCTGGAATGATCCTTGCTATATATTTTGATGGAAAAGCAGAATTTATATTATTTGACGCTTTAAATAAGAGAATTATATTCTTAGACGAAGTTATTAAAACATTAGGCCTTAAGAATGTTAGAGCGGTACATGGTAGAGCAGAAGAAACAGCTAAAGAAGCAGGATATAGAGAAGCTTATGATGTAGTTGTAAGTAGGGCTGTGGCTAGACTTAACGTTCTTATGGAATTAACATCTCCATTTGTTAAAATAGGTGGCAAGTGTGTATATATGAAGGCAGATAAGACTGAGGAAGAGATGAAGGAAACAAATAAAGCTGTAGTAGAACTTGCACTTAAGCTAAAAGATACTTACGAGTATCAATTAGAATATAATAATGAATATTTTAGAAGAACTATCATAGAATATACTAAAACAAATAGTGTTAAGGATAAATACCCAAGACAATTTGCTAAGATAAAAAAACAACCGCTATAGCTCTAAAATAAGGCTTTTCTAAGATAATGTTTGCAATACTTGACATCGTATGGTATAATACATAGTGCTGTAAAAAACATGATTACCACATTTAAATAAATAAGGAGGTTTGTATGGCAAAGAAGAAAAAAGTAAACTGTAAGCATGGCCTTACTTGTGCTGAAGAAATTCAGGCAAGAAAACTTAGATGGCAGTTAGAAGCCGGGGACGAAGAATACAACCAACTGATACGGGAGCTCTATGAAGAGTGGTTTATGAAACCTAAGGAGAGTTTTTATGATTGGCTTTGGCCGCAAGATAAAATCTTATCTTCCGCATTAAGGAGAATGTATGACTGGCAGCTGACCGTTTTCGGTAAATCTATCAAGTAATTACAAGATATGATTGTATAAGGCCCAAAAAAGAGAAGAGTAAATCTAAAAAAAAGAGATTTACTCTTTTCTTTTTGTTTAAATTGTAATATAATACATGCAAAAGAGGTGAAAGTTGTGGCAAAAGTAATAGCAATAGCAAATCAAAAGGGTGGCGTAGGTAAGACTACAACAGCAATTAACTTAAGCGCATGTGTTGCAGAAAGAGGTAAGAAGGTACTTTTAATAGATATAGATCCACAAGGTAATGCTACTAGTGGTGTTGGCATAGCAAAGCAACCAACAGACAAGTCAGTATACGATGTAATAATAAACGAAGACAAGATGGTTGACATAATAAAGCCGACTGTAGTGAAAAAATTATTCGTGTGTCCGTCAAGTATAAACCTTGCGGCAGCAGAGGTTGAACTAGTTCCTTTAATGGCACGTGAAACAAGACTTAAGAAAGCAATAGAAGAATTAGAAGAAACTCAACAATACGATTATATATTTATGGATTGTCCTCCATCATTAGGATTAGTAACATTAAATGCGTTTGCAGCGGCAGACAGTGTTCTTGTTCCAATCCAATCTGAGTATTATGCATTAGAAGGCTTAGGACAACTTGTAAATACAATTAAGCTTGTTAAAAAGAATTTAAATCCAGATTTAGAAATTGAAGGAGTTGTAATGACGATGTTCGATTCTAGAACTAGATTATCTACTCAAGTAGCAGAAGAAGTTGTGAAATATTTTGGAAACAAGGTGTTTGAGACTATGATACCAAGAAATATTAGACTTAGTGAGGCACCAAGCCATGGGTTACCAATAACAATATATGATCCATTATCTAAAGGTGCTAGAACATACAAGAAACTAGCTAAAGAATTGTTAAGCAATAACAAATAGAACATAGGAGGAAAATATGGGAACAAGTAAAGGTTTAGGAAGAGGCTTAAATGCTCTTTTTGATGATATAGAAGAGGTTAAAAGTGTAACTACTAAAGAAAAGAAAACAGTACTAGATAGTGTTGTTGAACTTAATGTTACAGATGTAGAACCAATGCCTAATCAGCCAAGAAAGGTGTTTGATGAAAAGAAATTAGAAGAACTTGCAGACTCTGTAAGAGAACATGGAGTTATTCAACCAATAATTGTTGAAAAAGCTGACGAAGGATATCACATAGTAGCAGGTGAAAGAAGATGGAGAGCAGCTAAAATTGTTGGTCTTAAAACAATACCTGCAATAGTTAAAGATTATACAGAATCTAAAAGAAAACAAGTTGCGTTAATAGAAAATATCCAAAGAGAAGATCTTAATGTAATGGAAGTTGCAAGAGCTTTAAAAGAGCTTATGGAACTAGATGAATATACAGTAACAGAAGTTGCTAAAGTAACTGGTAAGAGTCAATCAGCAGTTTCTAACATAGTAAGACTCCTAAAATTAACTCCTGAAGTTCAAGATTTAGTTTTAGATGGTAAACTTGTTGAAGGACAAGCAAGAGCACTTTTAACAATAGAAGATGCAGAAGAACAAGTAAGAGTTGCTAAGAAAGTTATTGAAAAGAAACTTACTGTTAGAGAAGTTGAAAAACTAATTTATGATGATGCAAATAAATATAATGTGAAAAAAAAGAAGGTAGCAAAGAAAAGTAGCCTTTATAAAGCTGTAGAAGACAAATTAAGCGAGTATTTTGGTATGAAGGTAAAAGTAGATGCCTCAAAACAAAATCAACGTTTAATTATCGAATACTACAATAATGAAGGATTAGAAAGCATACTTGAAAAATTAGAAATAGAACTATAAAAATTAAATATAAAAGAAGGTGAAAGTCATTATGAATATATTAGAAAAATTAGAAGTAGAACACATAGCAATACTTATCCTTTTTGTAATAACTATAATAAACTTTATTTTGTTATTAAAGAATAATAAGAAGGTTAGGAAATATAAAGAACAATATGAAAAGGTTCTTGCTAAGTTTAATTCTAAAGTAGATATTCAGGATGACTTTCAATCTATTTATGACAGATTAAATGCCGTAGAGAAAAAGTCAATAGAAACTGTGGAAACTGTGAATAAGTACATAAATAAAATTAAGAGCAATGTGCAAAAAGTTGGCTTTATAAAATATAATGCTTATGATGAAACAGAAAATAAATTAAGTTTTGCACTAGCGCTTTTAGATGACTATAATAATGGTGTGCTAATTAATCATATATATTCAAAACATGGTTCGAATATATATGCTAAACTAGTAACAGAATCTAAAGTAGAAGATAGAATCTCTGAAGAAGAAGCAATGGCTCTTCAAATGGCAATAGATGATAAAGATTTTAAGTTAAGACTTGTTGGTGAAGTTAAGGAAACAAATAAAAAGAAAAAAAGAAACAAAAGAGTATAGGGGGAAACATATGAAAATGGATTTTAGAAGTGTAACTGGTATGGGTAAGACCATAGAAGAAAAAATGAGAGAGTACAACGAAGTAAAGGATGCTATACAAAATTTAAGCAAGAATAAGGAAAAGAATAAAAAGGAAACAAACGCTCAATTAGCAATGACTCCTTGGGGCACGGTGTTGCTTATTGCTATAATTTGTATATTATTAGGTTCGTTAGCATTTTATTTAGGAATAAATAATATAAAAAGATCAATAGCAAATGCAGATGAAAAAGTATATATAACAGCTGAAATAGACTATGTAAGGTCAAGATTTGGTTCGAGTGGTGGATCTGAACTAGAGATTGAATATTACATTGATGGTAAAAGATATGAAGATAAAATAGAAACTTCTACAGATCGTGATCAATTTATGATGGGACAACCTATACAAGTTTATTACTATAAAGATAATCCGTATAACATATATCTTGTTTCTGAAGAAATAGGTGGTTACATTCTTCCTGTTGTAGGTGTAATATTTATATTTGTAGGATTTGCAGCTATATTTGCTAAGATAAAGGCAGGAAACGTAAAAAGAAAAAGATAAAATGTAAAAAAAGTCTTGACATTAATTATAAATTTGGTATAATTAGTCATGTACTTAAGGAAGAGTGTCCGAGTGGTTTAAGGAGCCAGTCTTGAAAACTGGTGATGTCGAAAGGCACCGTGGGTTCGAATCCTACCTCTTCCGCCACATAAAGGAAGCTTAAGGCTTCCTTAATTTATATGGAGAGTTACCCAAGAGGCCGAAGGGGACTGTTTGCTAAACAGTTAGTGTCCAATTACGGGCAGCGAGGGTTCGAATCCCTCACTCTCCGCCAAAAGAGAACCGTCTCAGCAATAGCTGAAACGGTTCATTTTGTTTTTGTAATAACTTTTAGTTCAAAGGTTGCATCTCGTTCGAGTCAAAGTAAAGAAAATATTCATTGCCTTTTGTGTCGATCCAGTAGGTTCTGTCAAATTTGGTGTTAGGGAATGTGATTTGAGCATATCCATATTCGTTGAAGCAGCTCATAGATTTGTATTTTATTTCACAAACTTCTTCTCCAGAGCTGTTAATAAAACCAAACTTTCCATCAAGTTCAACAACCGCATAGCCATAGAAGAAATCATGAATTCTATCATAAGTTCTTTTAGTAAGAGTTTCGAACTTGTTGTTGATGAGCATCCACTTCATGTTTTCATCTCTTACCCAGGCAACTCCGTTATTAAAATCGCAAGCGGCAGTGTAAATGAACGGACACATTTCTTCGCCTTTGGTGTTAATATATCCAAATCCCAAACATTCGCAGTGTAAACCGCAAACATCAACAAACTTTCCGTTGGGAGCACCTACAACAGCAAAGCCTTCCCAAAAAGTGCCCAGCCTTTTGTTATCTGGGAACTCATATTTGATAGGGCAAATTTCATTGCCGTTTTCATCAATAAATCCCCATTTGTTACCGCTTCTTACTGCTGCAAAACCTGAGTAGAACTTAGATACATAATCATATTTATTGTTTTCCATGGCATTATCCTTTTTGTTTTTATGTGAAATGTTTTTTGTTTATTCAAAGATAAGATGTGAAATAACATTTGCAATTTCAGGTTTGGTATTGCATCTATGAAGAACACCATCCTTATTGATAATCATTGCAAAATGCTTACCACCGCCGATTCTATCAAGCAGATTTGCTACGATATAATCCGCGTTGTTCTTGTGAAGAAGGTTGCTTGCAACATCGAAAAGCTCATCTTCGCTTACGCCTTCAAGGAGTTTGAAACCAATGAGCTTGGTTGTAGGGCTCCATTTTTTGATACGTGAAATAACTTTTGGTGTAAGGTCAAGCATAACCATAAGGTTTGGTTCATACGAAGAAATCTTGCTTTCGTCGTGAAGAACCGCCTTAGGAGCTGTGAGAATACTCATAAGCTTTTCACGTTTCTCTTCTGCGTTAAGATTTGTGAAATCTTCGCTTACAATCTCATCTACGATGTCCTCTGCGCGAACTACATATCTGCCCTTGTAGTCTCCAACGGCTGCGGAGTGTACGATGGCATCGATTCTGTAGTTTGTGAAAAGAGTATCCAAAGCTTGGATAAGGTCATCTGTAGATTCAACTGTAATGAATCTAATCTTATCGCTTGCTACTCTTGGCTTATACGAAAGCTTAGTTGAGATGTAGAAAAGATTTTCGATTTCGTCGCCGAAATTGGTAAGCACTGTGTCTGCAATGATGCTACCAAGAGCACCAGTAGACATGTTTGTGATTTTCATTACAGCGTCGATTCTTTCGTTTGTAGGGCCAGCATCAATAATAATGTTCTTTTTCATAATAAAATCCTCCGTTAAAGTAAATTTTTTGTAACTACACCACAGGGGGTGTTAAGGTAGTTATCGCTTCTTCCAAACCTAGAGATTTCACGTCCAATTGCATATTTGCCATATGCAAAAGAAGGAGTATCTTTATCCAGAGTAAGGATGCTTGCATTATGGTCAAGAGACTCGATACCTTCCTCCTTCATCCAATCCTTTTCATGATACTGGATAGGACCAAAGATATAGCTTCTTCCATAGCGGTTGGTTTCATCTCCACGAATTCTATTTGCTACAAAAGAGTAAATAAATTCGTTATGGTTGTGGATTGCGCGTGACTCATCCATAAATACAGTTGGATTAGAATTGCTACAAGGAACAATGAAGCCAAATAGATTTTTGGAAAGTTCAGAATCTCTTGCAATAAGATATGCAGTTTCGTAATATTCCAAACAGTTAAGGATATATACTTTATTCCCTTTAACATAGAATTCATGTTCATGAAGATAATCTTTAATGAATTCATTTGGAGTAATCTTTGGTGCAAATCTTACCATGGGTTCACTTCCGCAAGGGAATCTTTTGGCGATTAAATAAAGCTCGCCATTTTGATAGATTGTAGTGTAGTTGGTTGTTCCTGCGTAGATGCTACCAAAAACAATTAGCTTACCTGTTTTTGAAAGTTCAAGCATTGTATCTGCGTATTCTTTGGTCGCAGACATTTCAGGAAAAACAACGATGTCCGGATTTGTTTCTTTGATGATTTCGATACATCTTTTAATTTGTTTGTGGTAAGAATCATCTACTACGAGATAATCCTTTTCATGTGTGCATTTGATGTGTAATTTCAATTGAAATACGAGTACCTCTAAATAATTATTTGTTAGCATATTATCACCTCCACTGATAGTATAACTCTGTAAATGCCATAACACAAATACATAATATTTATATAAACCATAACTAATAGTTATGATAAACTTGAAAAGAGATAAACGGAGTAGTATAATTATCTTGGTGATATATTATGGGAAACGATATAGATTTAAACTTATACAAAGTCTTTTATACAGTAGCAACTGTTGGAAATATAACTAAAGCAGCAGAAGAGTTGTATATTTCTCAACCGGCTGTAACTAAGGCAATACACACATTAGAAACAAACTTAGGAGGAGTCCTTTTTATACGTACTAAAAAAGGTGTTACTCTAACTGAAGAAGGAAAGGTTTTATTAGGATATGTGAAAAACATATTAACTGAAGCAAGAAATGCAGAGAACAAATTTAATTCTTTAATTAAATTAGAGGAAGGTAAGATTAGAATAGGAGCAAGTGCTACTGTATCTAAACACTTTTTGATGCCATATATAGCAGAGTTTCATAGGATGTATCCTAATATAGATATTGAGATAACAAATGAGCTTACAGTAAACCTTATGAGCGATTTAAGAAATGGATATGTAGATTTTCTAGTTACCAACTTACCAACTAAAGAAGCTCTAGATATGGACATAACTGTTTGTGCTAAGCTTCATGATACTTTTGCTGTAAGTGAAAAGTATTTACCAAGGGAAGAAAATAAAGAGAAAGTATATGCATTAAATGAACTTCTTGATCATAAAATAGTAACACAAAAAGAACCTTCTAATACAAGAGCATTTCTAAACCATTATATGAAATCTAATGGTATAGACTTTAAACCAGATATTGAGATAGTAAGTTATGCGTTAGTTACTGAATTTGTGAAAGCTGGATTTGGTATAGGATATATAACTAAAGAATTTGCAAAAGGGGAACTTGAAAGAGAAGAAATTTATGAACTTAAAGTTGTTCCTAAAATAGAATCAAGAGAATTAGGAATAGTAACACTAAAAAACAGTGCATTAAATTATGCGGCAAGTAAATTTGTTGAAATAATATTAAAAGATATTAAAGAAAAGTAAATATATATTGTATTTT
>JAZTYX010000043.1:0-1853 GCA_045637095.1 Clostridia bacterium
AGTCACAAATCATTTCAATAATGAATTCGTATGGCATATCTAATATAATTCTTTCACCTTCAGAACTATGATATATCCAATGCTGCCAGTGGTGTCCATTCATTTGATGGTGTTCTAATCTTGCGTATCTAAACTTCTGTACAGTATCTTTCTTATGTTCTCCGCAAATGTATTCATCATATGCATTGTATTGTGATGGTATAGTTTTAGTATCGTCGTGTAGTAATATCATTAGTTCATAGTCAACACCTGGTATAGGCTTTAGTAATTCTGGTAAACTTTTCTTAATCCAGTAGAATGCCTTTCTAATGTTTTTACTATGCTCTTCTAAGATATGATCGTATGCTACACTCATACTATTTACCTCTCTTTCTATTTTTCATTTTCTTATTATAAGCCTCTTTATTTTTCTCTTTTTGTAATCTCTTTTCTTCAGCTAATCTTATTTTCTCTTGTTCTGCTTTTAGTTTAGCTTCTTCTTCAAGTCTTAGTTTTTCTAATCTAGCTTCTTCTTCGGCTCTTAATCTTTCTTCCTCTTCTTTTCTCTTAGCTTCAGCCGCTGCGAATTCTTTCATTCGTCTTTCATGTTCTTGTGCTTTTCGTTTGTTATTATTTAATACTCTTATTACTCCTTTTGCTCCGTAGTAATCTAAGTCATGTTTTTGTGCTTCTAATTCTTTGTGTATTTGTAATAGTTTAGCTGGGCTATAATCATGTTTGTATTCATAGATTACTTCGCCTTCCTCATCTAGATATTGTTCTACAATTTCGAATACGTCTCCATCTACTATAGTTTCTCTTATTATCATGTCATCTTTGTAGTATGTGTTAGTTTCTATTTTTGTAGCCATACCTACATCCCCTTTAAAATATAATTTTGCCCCGGCTGTGTTCCGCATTGTTAAGAGGCTTGCCGGGTACTATCAATAAAAATGAAGAGGGGTTGTATAGCATTTCAGTCATCGATATTAGTGTCAATATTTTCAAACTGAGTGCTCCCCTCTCATAAGAGTCTGTGTAAATTTCGCGTGGGTAAAAAGAAGAGCCTATGCGGCTCCGCTTTTTGATTAGTCGATATCTATTTCGTTACATTTCTGACAAGCTAGAGTATGTCTACGCATCCAAAAGATGAATTCAGTTTGGTCGTCATCAAACATGTGCTCGTTAGCTTTGTCTAATGCTTCTTTTCTGATTTGCATCCATTTGTAATACTCGACATTATTCTTAACTTTTCTAAATATATTTTTCATATAATCATCTCCTTTTCATAATAGGACATGTATATTTCGCGTGGGTAAAAAGAAGAGCCTATGCGGCTCCGCTTTTTGATCATACAATTAATTCAATTTAGAATTTTCCATGAGTTCTATGATATTCATTCATATCATTTATAGATTTAAAGCCTAGTAAATCAGCTGCTGCTTTTAGATTTAACTTAGATTGTAACATACATTCTAATCTGTCGTCTTCATTATCTACAGATTCTAATGTATCGATCCAATGCATAGCTATTTCTATTTTCATTTTAGCTAATTCTCTATCTCTATCACTAACAAATAATCTTTTTAAATTCATTTTTTTCATAATCAATTCCTCCTAAAATTTTATTATCTTCTCATAATAGGAGTTGTAAATTTCGCGTAGTTTATAATTCGTATATATACATTATCGGAATATCATATAAGAAAGCCGCTTTCATTTCTAACTTGCAGCCTCTGCTATATACCCAACCTGGTAATACAAACATCACATCAGCTTCTGCTAATAGTTTAATTGATTCGCCTAAATAGACAAGAGGACTAGCGTCCCCTAAATCTATATAGCTATCTATAAATTCTATATTTTCTTCGTGG